>NZ_JBIVOP010000003.1:231366-333494 GCF_044754175.1 Neobacillus sp. NPDC093127 | reverse complement strand
GCAAAATAGCCAACAATCCGAAAAAAATTTCAGAGGGTTGGCTATTCATCGTGCGCACCGTAAGGGTGCGCTATTTTTTTATATTTCGGGCTTACGATTCAACTATAGTAGGGATGGAACCTACAGGGCATTATTGGATTAACCTATCACAATGGCTGGATAAACAAAACATTGAGGTAGTTACTGTGAATCCCCACTTAGTAAAAAGGAATAAAGAGAATCGTGACAATACTCAATCGAAGAGTGATAAAAAAGATGCCCTCGTTATAGCGGATATGGTGAAGAACGGCTATTATTCCTTTGTACGTCCAACATCGGAATCATTTGAGAAACTTAGAGTTCTAATTTCTAACCGTGATGTAATTGTTAAACGTCTCGTGATGTCTATTAATCAAATAAATCGATGGGTGGATGTGGTTTTTCCAGAACTCAGGCAAGTGTTTAAAGATGTAACGTGCAAAGGGGCGATCGCAACCCTTCGTTTATTTCCTACACCGGATGAAATATCTTCACTAGAAATACTTGATGTCATGAGGGGTTGGAAGTCTTTAATGAAACGACAACCAGGACCCAAGAAGGCTCAATTACTAATCAATCTAGCAAAATCCTCTATTGGGACCGGACAAGCTCTTGATGCTTATAAATTCCATTTAGAACAATTATTAGAGGAATATGACCTCGCTGTAAAACAACTCGAAAGAGTTGAACAACAAGTTAAAGAAGTTCTCTACAAAATTCCATTTGTAAAAAAACTACTTATGATTAAAGGAATTAGTGAAATTTCATTAGCCGGGATACTAGGTGAATCAGGAGATCTAAGTGGTTTCGCTCACGGAAACTCTCTATTACGTCATGCGGGATTACACCTAGCTGAAGCAAGTTCAGGTAAATGGAAAGGGCAGATTGTCATTTCAAAGCGTGGAAGGTCGAGATTACGACGATTCCTTTACTTAGCAACTATGAGCCTTGTGATGAATAACCCAGAGTTTAAAGCTCTCCATTCCCATAATGTGAAGGTAAAGAAGTTAAAGAAAATGAAATCAATCATGAAACTGATGGGTAAACTAGCAAGGATTTTTGTAGGAATAGCACGACGAAACGAGTCTTACTGTCCCTATAAAATTCAAGCTTTAATCCCTTTAGCAGCATAGGAATAGAAAGTACCTTAGATAGTTTTATTTAATTTTGAATGTTGTCTTATTCGTAGGATTTCAAATATGTACGGAGTACCAGGTTTCTTAAACAAAAGGGCACTATGACCCATCAGGATAGCATAACTGGCCTCCACCCCTTGGATAGGCATGACGAAGGAATGAGAGGGCAATTGACCCGTTGAGACATGGGAGGGAAAGCCTCCAGGGGCGGCGTGGAGATGTACATTATATGGTAAAATATGGAGTGGTAGCTGACTCCTTTATTTAACTATGCCTTCACGAAGCCATAATTATCAGAACTCATTTCAATTACCCGTAAATCCAATTACAAGGTTATGAAATCCTGCGAATAAGTGAGCATTCAAGAGATATTCGTATCAAACTGAGGGAGTTGAAGAAGGAAATGATAAATTTGTTATTGAATTAATAATAATAAAAGTTTTTATGGGTGAAGGAGTCTTATCTAAATGCAGAAAGTACGGAACTTAATTGAAACAAAGAAACCAGGCGTTGATGAATCGGATATAAAGCTGGCAGAGGAAAGGTTAGGTTTGATTTTTCCCGAACAGTACAAAGAACTTTTTAAGTTAGTAAATAATGCGGAGATTGGTGAATGGATTCACTATCCTATTAAAACCCAAATAAACCCTAAAACGGATGCAGTTAAACATGGTTAGAAAAAATTATGGTAAAATTAGGGTATATAAATTGTTGATTTAGGGGGAGTAAAAGTGGTTTTAGGTTCCTTAATTTTTTCTACTATTCTTTGGATTATTGGTCTATTTATTCTGTATATTGTAATTTCAACAGCAGTTAAGGATGGGATTAATAAATCTGTAGTCGGTCAATTAATCGAAAAGAAATATGGGGTTAAAGTCAATAAAAAATCATTTCTTGATAGTGATTTGGATAATGAAAAATAGGGTGCTTTTTAAGCAATTGGGGGCTTGAGTGAAAGATGGGGTTCCGGCAATGATTGTTGCAGCTGTGCTTTTTTGTTATTGAAGTACCCTTTAGTTAAACAAGTGTAAATAATAAATTCACAAAAAACACCGTGCTAATTTCGGTGTTTTTTGTATGAGCTTTAACTTGTTTTTTCCCTAACTATTTTAAGTTTTGTACTTCAAAACAGAACCCGTTACCTTAATTAGTGGCATTTTTTATTTTGCAAACAGGAGAGTGAGTTATGTTTGGTAAATTAACAGATGTTTTTCAAAAAATGGTGGTAAATAAAAGTCTTGCGTTGGGTGCTCTAACCGGATCGGTAGGAGCTTTTTTTGTTCAATGTTGGCTGCCAAAGGATTTAAAGAAATGCATGTGTACATTGTCTTGGCATTAGTGATTGTTTTGGTACTTGATTATGCTGTAGGTGACAGATTAGTTCGAAAAAATGGAACATATGAAAGTAACATCGGGATTGATGCCGTTATTAGAGACGGCATTTATTTTTTTAGTCGTTGCGGTAGGTTGGATAATTGAGCAGTTACTCGGAACAGGAGCATTTGTGTTTGCAGTTCTAGCACTTTCATTTTTCTACCACAACTTGCTGTCATTTGTTGCAAACTTGTATGTACTTGGATGGGATAAACATTTCCCGATGTGGTAGTTTAGGATCCTTGAATCTGAGATCAATGCAAGATTGAAAAATATAACAAAGGAGAGGATAAGTAATGGCAATTAAAGATTTGCCGAAATATAAGGATATTCGTGGTACTATTCGCAGAAACGGTCGGTATCCACTAGTCGGCACTGCTGTAAAAGATACAATTGTAGTGCATCATTCGATGACCGCGATGGCCCCGAAAGGTTCTACACCTCAGGCATTTGTTGATAAATCAGGAGCCTTAAAACCATAAAAAAGCCCCTCTCCAGTGGGGAGGAAAGATTGGCAATTTAGTATCTCAATAACTACTTTTGCAGAGCCATTAAGTTTTTGTACAAGTATCCACACTTCGATATAAAACCAATCATATTTTATCTTAAAGAGTTGAAAAGAGAGGAGTAGAAGTTATTGGAGGAGAATTATAATAAAGAAAAACAAAAGCCGAATGGTGAAATTGACCCTTTTTCAAGTTTTCTGTTTGGAAACAGTAAACAGAGAGAAACTTACAAAGAAAGCGAAAATAATTCACAAGAACAAAAAGAATACTCATCTTTCCTTAGCAGATCTAATCGTATCGATGATTGGTTTTTTGGCTCTAGGGGCAAAGAACAGAACAGTGATCCAACCACTCAAAATCAGATAGAAAATCTTCTTAACAATGTGGATTTTGAATTGCTTATGGAAACCATCGATATGTTAGTCGATACATCTAATCAATTTAAACCATTAATTAAAGAAATCACCCCTTTTTTTAATCAATTTATTAAAAAATTCAAAACCAAATAAAATACTAGTGAAATAGCCCTTCCATCCTTAATTTCTTAACATTAATTGTAAGGAATCAGTCTAAAGGAGGGCTATAATATGTTTGGTTATGGTGGATACAGCGGATGTTGTGGTGGCTATGGTTACGGCGGCGGTTACGAAATTAGGCAACTCTTGTTAATCACACCTTTAGCTTAAGTACATTTCTCCCAATAGACCAAACCCCTTCTTCCAAATGATAGAACGTAATTTTCTTATATCTTTTGTGATTAGGATCTGCTTCATGCTTGGCTAACGGTGCGATACTTCAAGTAGCGCTTTTTTAATTAAGCTAAATGGGTGCAAGAGTTCAAGATTGGGTTGCCATATCTGATGCTTTTTTCTCTAATCTACATACCTATTTATTATAACCTAACAAGAATAGTAAGAGCATGGGGTCAAGAATGGTTAATATTGTAGATTTCGTGCCTATTTTATTTTTAATCAACACTTGTCCATTCACTCTTATTCTAAATGCATATGTTATTATTACCTCCGATGCTACAAGTTCAGACATATAGTCCACCTCCAATGGAACGTTTGCATGTATTGCAGACGTTCTATTTCTTTTTAAGAAAAATTTTTAGGAAAATCGTTGATTTTTTTCTACTATATGATGATTGTCCAAGCCACCCTTATCCTCCAAAAATATATATACATAGAAGAAGTATTCTCTCTTCGCATAAATCCAAAAGGTGGTGATAAATATGTATGGATATGGCGGTTATGGCTACGGCGGTGGTTATGGCGGTGGCAGCAGCTTTGTATTGATTGTTGTATTGTTCATTCTATTAATTATCGTACTTTCCGTAGTGTAATAAACCAAAAAGTATGATTTAGGTGAGTAAAGTCCTTATTAAACAATTACAGGAGGTGTTATTTATGCACGAGGAACGCCGTGAGGAACGCCGTGAGGAAAGAGTGAGAGTCGTAGTATTGTTCATTCTACTCATCATTGTAGGAGCAGCTTTTATGAGCGGCTATTAAATTAAGACATCTACCAAGTAGGAAAGGGCAGGTTAGCTTAGGCTGCTCTGTCCTTTTTAACAGAAGACTTCTGAAATGAAAGGAGGATGAATTACACATGGTTTTTTTCCCCGGTGGCTTTAGAAGAAGAAGATTTTTCCCAATTGAAGTCGAGATTGAAATTGAGAGAAGAAGACGTATTGAAATTGAAATCGAAATCGAAAGAAGAAGACGCATTGAAATCGAAAGAAGAAGACGTAGAGTCTTTTAAGCGATTGATTAAAACAGTGTTTCCATGAGCCTACGTAAAAGAAAAGTTGTCATCATAAGCAGCTGTTCTTATTGAACAAATTGAAAGTTATTAAACATAAGGCGTTTTTTACTTTAAGATTAGGCGGCTATAATTGGCGGCTTTTTTTATTAAACTACTATGAAAATTAACTTCATTATCAAATCGAAATCTCAATAAGATTACTAAATGTTATTCTAGAACGAGTACGAAGGAGTGCTTTAATTCAACAAGCTAAAAATGCTCAGAGTTCACTGAGCATTTTTTATGCCAATTACGAAGATGGTTCAAATGGATAAAAGTTAAATCGCCACTTCTTTTCTGAAATTTCCTTTAAGCCTTTACGGATCATTCGGAAAACCAGAATCCATGATGCAGCCATCAGAAAGAGTTGTCCAAATGGAAAAATACCTGGTATAGGTGTATCCCATAGTGCATGCATCAAAACGACAAGAATAAAGATTCGAAGAAATTTTGGCTTGATCAACAAGTTCAACTCGAATTTTTTGTCTCCTTGGATCATACAGAATGCGGCTCCTGACAAACCTGCCCAGGCAACATGTCCTCCGGGAGCTAACAGGCTTCGCCAAAGGATGGTAGCATAAAGCGTTTGAAAGTTTCCAGAAATAAGTCCCCTTAATGCATAACCAGCGGTTTCAAAAGCTGCAAAGCCGGCACCCACCGCAGCACCCAATAGAAGTCCATTCAGGATATACTTGTATTTAAGCTTTCGTACAAAAAAAATAACGGTAACGGCTTTGGCAAGTTCCTCCGAAATACCAATCGTGATGGGGTTGATGTTGTTTTTCAGAATATCAAAGAACACCAGTGCCACTAGCATGGAGAGGATTCCGCCGATAAAGACGACATAGACGATTCGATAGATCGCAATATTTTGGGGAGCGTTCATTTCCCAGAAGAAAATCAGGGTCGTGAGTGGAACGGTGAAGGCCCCGACGATAATCAGTCCTGGGATAAAGTTTACATTTTGGAATAAGCTTACACCTAGGTACAGTCCTAAAAAGGCAATGAGCGCAAAGAGAAAGACCCGCGCAAACAGCCAGGGTTTTGGCCAGGTTTCTTTGACTTCCTGTAATTTGGGTGTGGTCAGGGCGGTACCTACTATAAAAAGGCGCTCTGCCTCAAGTTCACTATGCTGTCTGAATACCCGCGAGAAGATATTTCGAAATTTAGGTTCAACAGACCGTTCCCCCCTCGGAATCGTGTCAACAAAAGAAGCAAACTCATAAAATAGGCTGTTTCTTTCCTCTGTTGTTATGTCAGGACTACTACCGTTATAGCCACAGTCTAAGCAGCTTTTAACCCTTTCCGGATTTAGATAACCACAATGCAGGCATTTCATTTACCTTCCACCTCATTTTGAACAAATCTCTTCTAAAAAGTACAAAATAGCATAGCCTTGGTTCCAGTTTATGTTCTCCAAATAGTGGAAGGAGAATACGGAATGGGGGAAAGCATTTGCCCGGTACTTACCCTCTCAAACACGAAGGAATTTTTGGGGTGTCGACATTTCGGGTCTTAAGGAGCTTGTAAATGGACCATTTTCCATTAACTTTTGAAATCTAACAATGCTTCTTTAGCTTTCTTTTTATGTTCCTTCGTAATATACTTATCCAACGTTTTGACCGCCGCAAAAATGGCTGTAGCATCATCGGTAAACCCTAACACAGGTATAGTATCAGGCATTACGTCAAATGGATTTATCAAGTAAGCTAATGCTGCCAAGGCCACACCTTTAACCCACAATGGAGTGTTTTGATCAATCGCGCAATAATACATCGCTACACTATCCTTAACCAAAGGCACTTTCCCAGCAATCCTTTTTGTTTTAGCCCAAAAACCCTTTTTGACGTATTTTTCATTTTTTTCTCTATTATATTGATGTTGGTCATCCTCTGGATTGAAAAAATTAGTTACCATCTTGAAATGCCTCCTTAATTTACTAGTTTGGCGGGATAAAAATATCATACCCTCTATTTACTATTTACCCACTTTTACTATATCCATTTCTAGTTTATTCATTTGATCATCAAGCCTGCAGGGGTGTACATGAAAGTATCTATTCGGATGATATTTGAAAAAGTTCACCAAAGCATTCGAAAATAGATTAAAATATATGAAAACTGTCATATTAGGAGGTACTAACTTTCATGAGAGTAGCAATTGCACAATTATCCACTAGTGTTGATAAAACCGCCAATTTAGGGAAGGCGATACAGTATATAGCGAAAGCAAAAAGTTTGGGCGCGGATTTTGTTATTATCCCGGAATTTTATATGGCGCTGGCTACCCCTAAGTCTGGCGTATTACCGGTTGATGCAGCGGAACCGTTGGATGGTCCGTTTGTTACTGCCCTGAAGGAGTCTGCCCGTGAAAACGAAATTTATGTCGTTTGCGGCCTGTATGAATCAAAATCAGATGATCAAAAACGTGCCTTTAACACAACTGTATTTATTGATCGTTCAGGACAGCTCATCCATTCTTATCGAAAAACGCATTTGTACGATGCCTTTAGTTATCATGAGTCTGAGACGATTATTCCGGGGGATAATCAATATAAGGTAGTCGAAACAGAGTTTGGAAAAATCGGTTTAATGGTTTGCTACGAATTGCGATTCCCCGAGATTGCGAGACAATTTGCCCTTCAAGGAGCAGATATCCTGTTTGTTCCTGCAGGTTGGGTAGCGGGACCAATGAAAGAGGACCATTGGCAAACGCTTATTCGTGCGCGAGCGATTGAAAATACGATGTTCGTCTTTGGTGCAAACCTCGTTGACGATATTTTCTCCGGCCGCAGTATCATAGTCGATCCAATGGGTGTCATACTAGCCAGTGCAGGCGAAGAGGAAACGTTAATTGTTTCCGATATTGACCTAGATCGAATCCGCCGGGTAAGAGAGAAACTTCCTAGTGTAAGGCACCGGAAGCCGGAGTTTTACCGCTTTTAGGGGGAAAGTGGGAACGGTTCAAGGGCACTGAAAATCTTTGGATTTTTAAATAGTGTCTGAATAGAGCATAAAAAGAGACGACTCTAAAATTCCAAAAGTGAATTTTAGAGTCGTCTATTTGTCCATAAGGGTATCTATCTGTTCAACAGACAATTTAGACACACAATCTATATTTAAGGGACTTTTTTAGTGCCCTCTGAGTTGGGTGGTCTTTTTTGGGGTTAAATTCACTAAAAAAAAACATGGGAACACGTCCCATGTTTTTTCCTATTCCGCCGGTATTTCGTTGAAGAACGCTACATTCTCAATCGGAAGACGGGTAGTTGGATGTCCTGGTTTTGTTGCTTTTCCTATTGCAATGAGCATTATTGGCATAAGGTTTTCAGTAATGCCGAAAGCCTCCACAAATTTTGCTTTATCGTATCCTCCCATTGGAACGGTGTCGTACCCTTTGGAACGGGCGATCAGCATAAGCTGCATGGAGATTAGTCCACCATCCGTATAGACGATTTGGCGCGCTGCTTCGGGCGGTAGGTTTGAGTACGTTCTGACCGTACGCTCAATGAATGAACTAGCCGTATCTGCCGGCATAAAGCCTGCTTCAACTGCCTCTCCATAAATTTTTTCCGCGTTCTTGTAGCTTTCAACATCGCCAAGGACTGCAATAACGGCAGAGGCTTCTACTACTTGTTGTTGGTTAAACGCGATGGGCAAAAGCTTATCCTTTAACTCCGGCTTATCAATGACTAAAAAACGCCATGGCTGCAGGTTAGAAGATGAAGGAGCCAGCGTTGCCAACTTCAGTATTTCAGTCATTTCTTCGCGTGAAATCCGTACTGTTGGATCATATGCACGAACAGAACGACGTTCCCGAATTACATCAATGAACGTTTGTTGTTCGACTTTTTCAATTGTTTGTAAGTTTGACATCATTATGCCCTCCTAGTCATTCTGATTCCCTGCTGCGTACAATTCAGGGAATCCTTATATAGCAAGGGTATTAACCCATTATGAACAAAAGCCTATTCTATCATTATTGTCCGCATTTTACAAAGTTAGTGACCATGGGGGCGTTTCTGCTGGCTTTTTTCGGCAAGGAAAAGTGAAGAAAAAGACGATGAGAGCCGTCCATGTGGGTTCATGACTTTCAGCTGCACAAATATGACTAAAGAAGTGACAATTGTCACTATAAAATGAGTTCTGGAAGAATTAAACTTAATTTTGCTGGGAAATTCTAGGTCGGAGGTCGTAGATCATATTACACCAACTGCCCGATGTTGTTAATAAAGTGGAAAACTTATAATAGACAGGTAGGATTATCCAGTAAAGAAAACTAAATCATGAAAAACACAGGGGAATGGAAAAAAAGAGTACCTATTATCGGAGGGGAAGAGAGTAATGAAATCGTGGATCAAATTTTCACTAAAGAATGCAGGGGTTATTTTTATTGCCATGTTAATGGTGATTGCCGGGGGGATTTATTCAGTCAAAACGATGAAGATGGAATCAATGCCTAATGTTGACATTCCGTATATTATCGTTCAGGTTCCCTATATTGGAGCTACTCCTGACCAAGGATTAGAGGATATCGGCAAGCCATTAGAAACAGCATTGTCGGGCATAAAGAAACTAGATAATTTGTATGTTGAAGCACACAGTAATGTGGTCGTGGGGATTCTTGAATTTAATATGAGTAAGAATATGGACGAAGCGGAAAAGGATGTGACAACGGCTGTCGCTTCGATGAAGCTGCCTGCAGGTGCAGAAAAGCCTGCCATTCTAAAGGACGGTCCTTCTGCCATGCCCGTATTTTCATTTGCTCTTTCGTCTGAAACAGCCAATCAATCGGACATAACCCAATTTATCAATGAGCGAATCAAGCCGGCATTAACAGGAATCGAAGGAGCCGGAAGCATTGATATTTCGGGTGAGACTGAAAAGGAAGTGGCAATCAAACTCAATCCGGAAAAAATGAAGCAGCATGGAATAACGTACGAAACAGTCAAGCAGTCGCTTTCAGCGCACAATTTTTCATTCCCGGCTGGGCAGGTAAATGTTGAAGATAAAACCTTCAATGTGCAAGCCGATTTCAAGCTGGGTTCCGTTGAGGATGTTAAAAAAGTTCAAATTTTGGCTCAGGGACCTGCCGGAATGCAGAAACTAAGCTTGTCAGATATCGCGACCGTTGATTATAGCAACAAAAAGGAAACGGTCTACACAAGATTGAATGAAAAGCCAGCGGTTCTGGTAGAAATGTTAGCCATTCCCGGCTCAAATACAGTGGAAGTAGTGGAGCAGGCAAAGGAAAAGCTGGATGCATTAGATCTTCCAGCCGGCTATAAATTAACGAAATTATTTGATACATCCAAAGAAGTGAAAACATCTGTTGATGGGATGCTGCGGGAAGTCCTGCTTGGTACATTGTTTGCCGTAATCGTCACGTTCTTATTCCTTCGTAATATAAGAGCAACGATTGTCGCCGTTCTGTCCATCCCGTTATCGATATTAGCCTCGATGATTACCTTAAAATATTTGGACTATAGCTTAAACATGATGACCCTTGCTGGAATAGCTGTCGCCGTCGGACGGGTGATTGATGATTCGATTGTCGTCATTGAAAATGTTTACCGGCGAACCTTATCAAGCCCGAAGCGTGATGAAAGATTGGTTCTGACAGCTGCCAAAGAAGTAGGAGGGGCGATTACCTCTTCCACCCTGACGACGATTGCCGTATTCGGGCCGCTTTCCTTTGTACCCGGGATTGTTGGCAAGTTCTTTGCACCGTTTGGAATCACGGTCATCGTTGCCCTTGCATTTTCCTTGATCGTTGCGTTAACAGTTGTACCCTTATTAGCCAAACTATTCTTACTAGGGATCAAACACCAAGAGGTGAAAGAAACATTTTTTGAAAAAGCTTATAGGCATGTATTGTCATGGGTGTTAACGAAACGTGCGGTCACGATTGTGTTAGCGATTATCTTGTTTGCCGGTTCATTGGCATTAGTTCCACTGATTCCACAGAACTTTTTACCACAGGAAAAAGCGGTCTCTTATCGTTTATCAGGCGATTTACCAGCTGGAACTTCATTAGAGAAAGCAAACAAGATTGCGGTTAAAGTAGAAGACATTTTGAAAAATGAACAGGATATTAAACATACGCAAACGATTGTGAATGGGGAGCATATTCGTTTTTCCATCGATTTAAAGGATGGCGTCACAAAAGAGCAAACAAATAATTTTGAAAAAAGTGTCAGAGCAAAAGTAGAAAAATTGGACGATGACATGCGGGTGGCCCTTTCTCCTGTTGGGATTGTCGGAACATCGGGATTAGCTTTAATGGTCGAGGGCGGGAATGCCAAAGATTTAGAGACTGCCGGAAAAATGATCACCGAAAAAATTAAAGATATTGATGGCTTAGAAAATGTGGAATCCAACCTGTCTGGAGTGAAGGAACAGCTCCAATTGAAAATCAATGATCAGCAAGCGGCAGAAAAAGGATTAAATCCAATCATGATTGCAGGCTTTGTGAGAGAGCTTATTGCCGGTGATCATGTCGCTGAGATGCAAGTAGAAGGAAAAACAACGAGTGTCAATTTATCATTGAATAGCAGTTCCGTCCATTCTATTGACGATATTATGAGTCAAAAAATGACCAATCCGCTGGGGCAGCAAGTAAGCCTTTCAGAAGTGGCAACCCTGACGAAAACGCCAAGCCCTTCCGCGCTGTATCGTTTAAATCAGCAGCCATATGTGCAGATTTCAGGCCGGATCACGACGGATAATTCTTCAGGTGTGCAGGCAGAGGTCGATAAGCGATTGAAAACCTTAGATTTACCAAAAGGGATAAGTTATCATTCAGAAGGTCAAGCGCAGGCAATGAACGAAGGCTTTACTAATATGATGCTGGCCATGGCCGTTGCGGTTGTGCTGGTGTTTATCGTGATGTTGATTGCATTTGGGAATATGTTAATGCCGGTGGCGATTTTATCCTCCTTACCATTCTTGTTTTCCGGGGGATTACTAGGATTATATCTGACAAATCAAGCACTTGGGATGCCTGCATTAGTTGGGTTCCTGATGTTAATCGGTATTGTCGTCACCAATGCTATTGTCTTGATGGAGCGCGTGAAGCAGAATGAGAAGAAGGGCATGGCGGTTGGCGCCGCGTTACTTGAAGCTGGAAAAACTAGACTCCGCCCAATTCTCATGACGGCTCTCGCCACAATCGGTGCCTTATTACCATTAGCCCTGTCAAGTGAGGGCGGACTAATTTCACGATCGCTGGCAATTGTTGTTATTTCAGGGCTGCTGACATCTACACTCTTAACCCTGGTGATAGTCCCGACAACTTATCATGTATTGCAATCGGTGAAAGAGCGATTAACTAAGAAGAAAACGGAAAAAATCACTGAAAAAGAATCAGCGTAAAGCTGTGGGAACGGTTCTTTTACTTCATTAAATAATTAAGGGTCAGTGCCGCTACTGTAAGCAGCGGCACTGACCCTGTTAATTAAATGGCGTAAATCCCTCGTTCTATTTTCCTTTTATTTTTATCACTTTTCCTATTATATTCTCTTTTTTAATAGGGCCAAAGTGTCGACTGTCTTTGCTATAGCGATGATTGTCGCCCATAATAAAATATTCATCGTCTCCCAGGGTAATCCCTTCTTCTAGTTTTGAATCGACAATCTCATCATCATTATATTTTTCATTTTTGGGCTCGCCGTCAGTAAGGAGCTGCCCATCTTTTAATTGAAGAAACTCACCAGGTAAACCAACTACTCTTTTTACATTCATCTTACCATCGAAATCGTAAAGAATGATGTCTCCCCGCTCCACCTTATGATTCTTATAATAGCCTTTATCGACACCAAGCCTATCTTTGTCTTGAATGGTGGGCACCATGGCGGAACCGCTTACATCCACCATTCCAATATTAACACATCTAGTAAGTAATAAGATTGTAAAACCTATAACAATAGCTCCAATTATCAATCGTTTCTTCATTCATCATCGCTCTTTCATTCTGTTTTTTTTTAGGCTGTTTTCGTAATCATTATTGTTTCTCACAAAAAGGAGGACTTTCGGTGAAAAATTACACATTGCTAGCAATTTCATACCATTTATCAACAGAAATTTAACAATTATCTGCGATGCTGAGATATTTATCTTCGATTCAAAGCATGGTCACTACTTTCAACGGTAATATAAGAAATTCTCCAAAAAACAGAAAATCCCTCTTTGGCCTTTCTTAATGTGCAAAATTTCTAATGATAAAAATAGGTATGTAACTAGTCCACATGAACAAAAGGTTACATAGACTAATGGTGACACAAGACAAATTCACATGGAGGTAATTTTAATGAATAATCGAAATATGGGGTTTGGTGGTTTTCCAGGAGCGATGATGCCGGGACAATACGGTGCAGGTTGTGGCTGTCCTCCTCAATACTGCCCACCACAAGTGTTTCCAACACAGTATGACCCGGGACTAGTTGACCCTGCGCAACAATATGTAAAAACAAACCTATTTAATAAAGTAGTCTCTCATGTCCATCCTTCTCATACGACAACAGTCAACAAGCTTCATGTTAATCATCAACATTATTTTCCCCACACAGAATCATGTGTAAATGAATGCTGTGAAACACATACAATGTGTGGATGTCCAGTCAACCCTTGTTGTCCATCAGGTCCATTTGGATACTAGCTCCTTTTTCTCCCCCTTATTAGGGGGCTTTTTTATTAACAATAACAAAACCTATTTCATATACTATAAAAGTTCCAAGATACAAGTTCTCCTTTGGTACCTTATGGGTGCCTTTTTTATTAGTTGGAGGATTGGGAACCCTTACTTAAATATTGATGATAAAAAAATGACAGGTATGAATCTAATGAAATAGATCACACCTGTCATTTTTTTAAAAAATTTATTTTAAAATAGCTCTAAATTACATATGATTTATATGGATTATTAAGATAAGTTTCTATAAACTCAGCCAATCCATCATTTTCGTGGTGTCCTGTAACAAAATCAGCTGCTGCTTTAACCTCTTCGCTAGCGTTCCCCATTGCCACGCCAGTACCGACATGACGAAGCATCTCGATATCATTGGGTCCGTCTCCAATGGCGACGACTTCGCTTGGTCTAATTCGAAATGTCTGAAGTAAGCTTTTTATACCAGACCATTTGGAAACATTAGGAGCAACCAATTCAAACCCGTCATTCCAATTGATGACTTCTGCTTCCTTTTTAAACAAAGCAGATAAATCAGGTCTTGGTGCACCTATTCGAACACTATATTTAAGAACATCTTGATAATTTGTCTGTCGTAAATCTCCAATATAACGCGGCGGAATTTGCCCAACTGTTGTCCAATACTCTATTTCTTCATTTGTTTCCTTACAATAAAGCCCATTTGCTGTATGAATCATAACATTACAAGGATTTTCAGCGGTCAGATGGTGGAATCGTTCTTCGTTCAGTTGGACGGTTTTCATTTGCAATGCTCTGCCTGTCTCTGCATCGTGTATAGAGGCACCATTCAAACAGATCATTGGAGTTCGTAATCCAATTTCTTTATGGTAGGGAGCGGTTACTTCATAGTGTCGGCCAGTAGCTAGAAAAACCTGGACTCCCTGATTAATGAGGCCATAAATGGCTTCCATATTTCGAGAGGAAATGTTGTTTGAAGTTTTTAGTAGTGTACCATCCATATCAATAAATACTGCACGTACATTCATTTATACTGCCCCCTCATTCGTTGGTAAACCAATCATATCATCTGAATATTAATGCCTCGTAAACTCAGTGTACAGATTAAATGAAGTTTATTGGGAAGCAAGGGACAGGACTATGCAAGATAAAAATGTATTCCAAAACGCTTTTTTTTTAAAACTAAAGGGCAGGTACTTGTATAAGGTTAATGGTAAAATTGAGAAGTATGGAAGACTTGATAAAGAATATAAACTAGTTGGTTACAATTAAATGTTATTAATATTAAGGAAGGAAGTGCAAAACTATGGATTTCGAAACAGTTATGCAGGAGCTTGAGGTCCTCGGTAAGGAACGAACTAAAAAAATCTACCTATCCAATGGTGCTCACGAGCCGCTTTTTGGGGTAGCTACAGGTGCTATGAAACCAATCGCAAAGAAAATAAAAATAAATCAACGTTTAGCTGATGAGCTTTATTCCACAGGTAACTACGATGCAATGTACTTTGCAGGAATTATTGCAGACCCAAAAGCTATGACTGAGTCGGATTTTGATCGTTGGATGGATGGGGCGTATTTTTATATGCTGTCCGATTATGTCGTGGCAGTAACTTTATCAGAGTCAGATATTGCCCAAGACGTTGCTGATAAATGGATTGCAAGCGGTGACGAGCTGAGAATGTCAGCGGGCTGGAGCTGCTCCTGCTGGCTTTTAGGGAATCGAAAAGACCATGAATTTTCAGAAAGCAAGATTTCTAATATGCTTGATATTGCGAAAAATACGATTCATGATTCGCCAGAACGAACGAAATCCGCTATGAATAATTTTCTATATACCGTGGCGATTTCATATGTGCCGCTACATGAAAAGGCAGTCGAGACCGCAAAGGAAGTAGGCACAGTTGAAGTCAAACGGGACAAGAAAAAAAGCAGTTTCCTAAACGCTGCTGAAAGTATTCAAAAAGAAATGGATAGAGGGAAGCTTGGTTTCAAACGCAAATATGTAAGATGTTAAAAATTAGCGTAGTATCGGGGTGTTGATCCAAGAAGGATTGACGCTCTTTTTGTTGAAGTGATGGCAGCTCATTTTTTGTTTCAGTAACGTTGCAGATGTGTCCAAAAGAAGGGATGATAAAAAAGGATATCGACTATTAAAAAAGTAAAGAAACGTTTGCAATGAACGCAAACGTTCCTTAGTGAGGTGAAGATATTTGGACCTTTTGGCTACGGTCTAGTAATAATATATGCACTCAGAATAAAAGGGAGTGGACAAGCAGTGATAAATTTTTAAAAATTTTTTGATTTTATTAGTAGAATCCGCTAAAAAAGAATCCATTGTTTTAACTGGCACTGCTTATGGGAAGAATAAGCATAATCTCTCTTGTAAACCTTCTAAGACTTCTTCTGGCACTTCCCTGACCTTGATATCCCCACCAAGGAAAAGCAGCCAATTTGTTATTTCGGTTAATTCATCTGAATTATTAACATTGATAAAAGTCTTTAGAATGGCTGTGGTTTGGTAAGGATTCGTATAGGAAATGGAAACTTTTAAAGGATGGTATTTTTTGAACTGGGCAATCGCTTTTGGACCAAGTTCAAGGACAAGGTTGATTGCTTCTTCCTGCTTACTTAGTTTTTCTAAAATCTTTTTCTTAGTTAATCTTTTTTTCGTCGGGTAGAGGATGACATCGGTGAGATCGTCGACAGGAACAATCTGCTTCTTTTCTTCCTTTAAGTCAAAGCCCTCAATCAGCCAAAAGCCTTTTTCACGGTAAAGGTGCAAGAGATAAATTGGATAATGCTTTTTCACCTTCTCTTCTTTGATGGTAATCAATAAATAGCGATCCAAAAGAAGGAGTTGGATGAGTCTTTCTAACATCGGATGGGGTAGATCTGACAGATCAAGCAGGTCGGGATTATTGGGGTTGGTCCCTTCAAAAAGCAAGATTTGATTTAAAAGAACGAGGGTCTCTTGCTGGTTTTCTGAGATGAGACCAAGTAATTTTTCAGCTAAAGACTGACGGCTCTTTAGATAGGGGAGTTGTTGATTTCTTGTGGCCATAAAGGCAATAAAAAGAGCTTTAATCTCAATATCGGTAAAGCGAACAGTGGGCAGGACGGAGTTGTTCATGACAAAATAACCCCCGTCCCTTCCAACTTCTGCGACAAGCGGCATTCCCATGGCCTCAATTTCTCTGATATCTCGAATAGCTGTCGAACGAGAGATGTTAAATTCTCGCATGATTTCAGAAATGGTAAAGTGGGCGCGGTTGTTGATATACCGCATGATGATATTAATCCGTTCTACTTTTTTCATTGGGCTCTCCTAAACAGTATCATTTTTTGACATGATTTAAGGTTATTATAAACCCATCAAGTGAAAAGATAAATCATTTGATTAATTTTAAAAAAAGGAAGGTTTTGAATATGGCAGATTATACTCTAGAAGAAAAAGACAGCTTTACCGTTTTAGGTTTTGGAACGGAGCTTACGAGCGATTACACAGACTTTGCTGGCTTAAACAAGGAAAAGTCAGACTTTTGGCAGGCCGTCAGCCAAGATGGAAGGCTTGACACTTTAAAGAAACTAGCCACAAATGACTACGTTTTTGCCGTGAACGAAGCGGTCAATAACAAGATGATGCATTATGCCGGCGTCATGACAAAAGAAACACTGCCAGAAGCAACTAGAGTCATCCAATTTCCAAAGGGGGAATACCTGGTTGTTAAAGGAGAAGCGAAGACGGCTGAAGAGTTGAGTAATACTCTAACTGGCATTGCCTTTGGTCAAGCCTTGCCAGAAGCAAAGAATGTTGCCTATGTTGGCGGGCCGAATGCAACGGTTGAGATGGGGCAGCGAGACGGCTTAGTTTTTGGTGAAATGTGGATTCCTGTTGTTAGAAAATAATTAGATAAAGGAGGGTTGGTTGGAAAATGTCCTATGTCGTTGATTTTAAAAATGTGTCTACAGTTGGTTTAGAGTCTTCGCCTGTAGCAGAAGCGCTTGCTGGTTTACGTGCGAATGAAGCCCGTTACTTTATGAACAAATACAAGCATGAATTTACGGTTGTACCAGCCAGTGAGTCCAAAGAGACCCTTGATTATGTGAACCGAATTTTGAAAGAAGAACGTGATATTGAGTTTGCGGCCAAACCGTTAGAAACGTCGTGTTTTCAAGTGGAAAATATCAAAATTGCCTACGTTTTTTATGAGGATGGTCTTTCGATCAACGTCATGTATACGGTTGATGACCCTAAGCCGAAGCGGGCCGTTGGCCTTAAGCTTTCTGAAGGCATGGAGGTACCAAAGGAGTTAGAAGGAAAGTTTAAATTTGCCAGGCAGAAGTCTAAACTAGCAGGAACCATTCGGGGCTCGTATTTTGTCATTAAAGGTGAATATTAAATTCATTTTTCTTGTTATACAAAGGCGCGTTTATCAAGCAACGCGTCTTTTTGTGTTGGGTCAGATTGTATTAAGCGCTTATCCTTGTTCTGGGAAAGCGCCCGATTGTGAAAGATCAAGAATTGCGATAGAGCTGCAGAAATAACTACTTCTTTAAGGACATATTTACTGCTTCAAGAGCATGTATATAAGTTGTATCAAACAGAGGTACATTGGAATCCTCCCGTTTTATCAATAATCCAATTTCTGTACACCCTAATATAATTCCTTCAGCTCCAGTTTCGATCAAACTTTGGATAATCTTTTTATAATAATCCCTTGAGGTTTGTTGAACTTTACCTAAACATAACTCTTCATAAATAATCTTGTTTACAATCTCTCTTTCATTAGCATTTGGTACGATAACCTTTATACCATTAGATTCTAAACGTGATTTGTAAAAGTCTTGCTCCATAGTATACCTTGTGCCAAGTAATCCTACTGAATTAATTCCTTGTTCTTTAATTTTATTTGCTGTTGCATCGGCAATATGTATAATAGGTATGTTGATTTTTTCCTGTATATCATCTATAACCCTGTGCATGGTATTGGTACAAATAACAATAAAATCTGCGCCCCCTTTTTCCAAAGATTGTGCAACGTCACCCAATGTTTCACCAGCCTTTTTCCAGTCACCCTCTGACTGAAAACGCTCAATTTCTTCAAAGTCAACGCTGTATAAAAGGCATCTTCCAGAATGTAACCCTCCTAATCTTCTTTTCACTTCTTCGTTAATAATCCGATAATACTCAACTGATGATTCCCAACTCATTCCACCAATAAGTCCAATAACCTTCATGTTAAAACCTCCAAACCATAGTTATTTTTGTTTTCTCCTTTTAGCATCTAATTCAAACCTTATTATATAAAACGTCCCTATGAAACAAAATATATCTTCTATTAAACTTCCATTACCAACCGGATAATCCCTTCTCTTATTCCAGAAAATGTGCTACCAGAAATATCTGGCTGCCCCTAACAGGATATTTTCTTAAAATGTAGAATCATATATATAAGTAATTTATTTGTCGTAATCTTCACGGAACTCTATCTATTTAAGGAGGAGAGGACTTTGAAACGAATTGATTTGCTTTTATACGCCCTAGATTCAACATTCGATAAAGAGAGTTGGTATGCACCGTTTAAAAATGCTATCGAAGGACTTACAGCCGGGCAGGCTAGCTGGAAGCCATCTGGAGAGGCAACTAAAACCATTTGGGAGAACGTTAATCATCTCATTTATTACAAAGAGAGACTTGCTGCCAACTTAGAAGGCCGTGAATGGACACATAATCTTGACGGGGATGAAACCTTCCATTTCACCGATCAATCTAATGACGATAAAGAATGGAAAATAGTCGTTGAACGTGCCGAAAACGCTCAACGCAATTTAAGACAAGTATTGAGTACCATTTCCGATGAAAAGCTTGGTGAAAATTCGCTTGAGAGGAAACTACTGGACATCATGCTTCATGATGCTTATCATACAGGGCAAATTATTCAATTAAGAAAAATGCAGGGGTCTTGGCCTTCAATTCGTTGAGCAAACGAAGAAATATTTTGTTTTGGTAAATTAAATTAATAAAAGGAGCTTCATAGCTATTCCATTGCGCATACCCTGAATAAGGATTAACATTCTAAAGTACAAGTTTTACAAAAAAGGATCCTAGAACACTGTCGAGGTGATTGTTAGTGAATGCGAATCTGTCGTTGAAACAACCGCAATCAAAATCAACCGTTTGGGCTGGGGGCGCTGTTTTTGTATGGTCCATGGCCTATATGCTGCCACACCTATATTGGGCTTTAGGCGGAAGAGTGGGGCTGTCCCTACTAAAACCCGGCGTGGCTGCATCTTCCCAGTTTGAACTAATTAACTGGATCTCGTTACCAATCTTTATTGTTGCGGGACTCGTAGGTCTTGGTTTCATTTATTTAGGAAAAAGTAAAATTCTGAGCTTATTGTTGCTTTCCATATCTGTGTTAGGGTGTTCGATAGCCACTGCTCATGGCATTTATGGCATTATCTATCGTGGCTTGCAAATCGCAGGTGCGATTGGCTTGGAGAATAGGACATTTGATATCCACGATGATATGTACGTGGTGTGGGATATGGTCATTTTCGAGCCGTGGTTTTTGATTGAAGGCATCTTACTTGCCATTGCAGGATGGTGTTTTTTGAAGGAAGCACGGAGCAGGAAAGTTTGGCTTACGGTGTGTATAATTGGCACGATTGTTGGGTTGGTCACAGGGATGCTGGGTGTGCGATTTGCATAGTTAAGGTGTTACAGCTATCGAGTGATGAGCTGCTGGGATTGTTATTACCGAGGGATCAATATGTTGGTTATCATGTTCTTAATTGTCTGAATCAGTTATTGAACGGGTCTAGTGGTAAATAAGTACAATCCAGCTTCAGCAGCCTTTGTTCTTCAACATTCGGGCGCGTTTATTTAGGAACGCGTCTTTTTTGTATTGGGCAAAATTATGGAGGAATGCACTTAAAGTAGCGGAGCTGGATTGTTTAACGGGGAGGAAATGTATACCTCTTAGCGGAATATATAGGGTAGAATATTTTTGGAAGTGACTTATCAGGTCCGTGTCACTGATATTAATGAAGGGCAAAAATGTAAATGGCAGGTTTATTGAAGAAGTATCTAGAATATATCTAAACTAAAATAATTATATTTTGAGATATACGTTTGAACCAAACCAGACATTTAGCTCAAGAAATAACGAGGGAAAATAGATGAAATTACAACTTAGAGCTGATTTAATGCTGCTAATGATTACATTTTTTTGGGGTGGATCGATTTTACTTACAAAAATCGGTCTCGACTATCTGCAAGAATATAATTTAATCTCATTACGTTTCACTCTTGCATTTCTTTTATCAGGGATTGTATTTTACAAGCAGATAATTAAGACTGATTTTAAAACAGTAAAATATGCTTTTATATTATCGTTTATTTTGTTTATTGTTTATGTGTTTGCGACTTTCGGTACGAAGTATACATCCATCTCAAATGCTGGTTTTTTATTTAGTCTCACAGTCATATTTATACCACTATTATCTTCTGTATTCTTAAAACAAACGCCTGAAAAAAAAGTTGTTTTCGGAATTGTATTATCAATAGCAGGAGTAGGTCTATTAACCTTACATAACCAATTTAAGATAGGTTTTGGTGACCTTTTTTGTATTTTATGTGCTTTATTCTATGCAGTTCATATCATGATTACAGGAGCAGTGGCTAGGCATGTAAATGCCATTTCCCTTGGAGTTTTACAACTTGGTTTTGTTGGACTGTTTAGTATTATTTTCTCTATTTTTATGGAAAAACCAAAACTTCCCGACAATTATGAGTCATGGTTTGCAATCTTGGCATTAAGTATATTTTGTACAGGAATTGCTTTCATTGTTCAAATCATTGCCCAGCAACATACCAGTCCAACCCATGCAGGTCTTATTTTTACATTAGAACCCGTTTTTTCCTCTATGTTCGCTTTCATTTTCACGGGTGAAACTCTCACATCTAGAGGCTATTTAGGGGCATTACTCTTATTAATAAGTGTTCTAATTGCTGAACTAGATTTTAAAAGTTTATTAAAACTAAATTATAAGAAGTATATGGAATAGATATTTTTACAAGGAGTTCAATAAAAGATACCTCTTTTAACTCATATTTGAAAAAAAGAGAGGAAAGATCCTCTCTACGTGATTTATCGTGAAATAGAAACTCTTCTTTATAGTTTTATTGCTGGTTACTTTTATTATGACAAACACTTTTTATTTTGTTGTCTGTCCAATTCTTTTCTTAAAGCGTCCTGCAAGAGGTACGACAATGATACCTGCTAATACGACCTGCATAATGTTTCCGGGGATGGAGCCGAATGGCTGTATCCAGTTACCGTAAAGGATTACTTCGGTAAAATAGTAGCCAAAGACTTTTATGATCAGTGCAGCTGCAACTGCCAGTGTGTTAACAAGGACTCTGTTGCCGGGTACCTTTTCGGAAATAAGTCCGGCTAAGAAGCCCATTGCACCTACGATGATAAATGTAAACGGTGCCCATAGTGCCCAGCCAGAGATAAGATCGAAGAAACCCATTCCGAAAGCACCTGCTATGGCTCCTGATTTTTTGCCGTAAACCAAGGCTGCGATAAAAAGAGGCACGTTACCCAGATGGATTAAACCTCCGTTACCCATTATTGGGAGCCTTATGTTGATGAACATAGTGGCTACAAGGGTTAATGCGATGAAAAGTGCATTGATGACTATGGCTCTTGTTTTAGTTGTTCCTATTGGTGAGTATACTGAATTCATATGATAACCTCTTCTTTTTTTTAAATAATATCATACAATCAGATACTTAATAAATACGTTCATTTACATTTTTATTCCCTGCTGTTGAAACAAAACCAGCCTTAGTTAAAAAAGAACCATATTACCAGTTTCCTTTGCGTGTATTTCTGCCTTTTTTAATAGGAATACCGAAGCTGTACACAAAAGGGCGAGAACACAAAAAAGTATGAAGGATTGTTCCCCCAATTGAGTCAATCCTTTGCCGTAAAGTACAAGATCCCGGAAAATTTCAAGTACATAGGTTAACGGGAAGAGGAAGGCAATGATTTTCCCCCATAAAGGAAATGCTAGGACGGGAATCCTTACACCTGAGAAAAACTGCATTGGTTCCTCGAAGATCGTGAACAATATTCCTGCATCCCGAGAAAATAAAAAGACTATATTCAGGAAGCCTCCCCAGACAATTGCCGATATACTTAGCAGTATGAAGGCTAGTGGTACATTCCACCAGTGGATGTCACCTGCATGGCCGGTTGTCAAAAGGACAAGAAGGGTGAATGCAGTGAACAGCCATACCGCTTCTAGCATATTACCTGCCGCTCTGGCGAACATGACAGTCAAGCGGGGAACGGGAGTCAAGAATATAAGCTCAAGGGTTCCTGCCTGCCGTTCATATGACATATTCCATGCCGATTGAACAAGACTCCAAAAGTAGATATAACACATATAGCCTGTTAGCAGATACATCGTAATTTGGTTAACATCCATGTATTTCGAGAGCTGACTTGAGCTGGACAAATTAAATGGTTTAAAAGAATAATAGGCTGTCACAAATAAAAGTGCCGGCCATATGAGCAATGAAAAATAAATAAGCTTATTGTGAAAGTTGTGCTGATGGCTTTTAACTACTTCTGCCTGTAAAATGGAAAGGATTCTCATGCGGATTTCTCCTTTGCTAAAGTAAGAATAGCATCTTCCAGGCGAGGACGCTTTAGCTCAAGCTTTTGGATGGACACGGATTCTTTCACACATACATCAATAATATGAGCAGTAGGATCAAAAGGAGCCTTAATTTGCATAACCGTAGAATCGGCATATTCAGTGAACTCTATGGTGCAGCCAATGAGGCACTGCTTCATTCTGTATTGGACAGGAGCGGACAGGACGCTTGTTTCAATCGTAACATGATAATCTTTTACCACCGAAGCCGTAATATTTTCCGGGGTATCATGTAGAATTAATGCGCCTTTTTCGATAATATACACCCTATCGCAAAGCTCCTCTACTTCTTCAAGATAGTGGCTTGTCAAAAGAATTCCTTTGCGATCGGACTTGGCTAGTTTCTTAACCATTCCTCTTAGTTGTTTGGCAACCGGGGCGTCAAGACCAAGTGTTGGCTCATCTAAAAATAAATACTTGGGATCATTAATTAGTCCGCGTGCAATTTGAAGCCTTTGCTTCATCCCTTTTGAATACAATTCAACAGGTGTATCGGAAGCATTCGTTAACCCCACTACATCAAGCAAATTCTTGATCCTTTTTTCTAGCACATTGCCTGATAATCCATAGAGCTTGCCGAAGTAGCGGAGGTTTTCAGCTCCTGTCAAACGCCAATACAGCATTCTTTCGCCTCCGGCAATCATGTTTACCATTGCTTTCACCTGGATGGCATCCTGAACCGCGTCTAGGCCGTCAACTGTAATCGTGCCCTCTGATGGATTTAACAAAGTACTAAGCATTTTAATCGTAGTCGTTTTGCCAGCGCCATTTAAGCCGAGCAAGCCAACAATTTCGCCCTCATTAATGGTTAAATTGAGGCCGTTTACTGCCCGCACTATATGCTTTTCTGACCGAAAAAAGCTTTTCTTCTTTTTTACTGTATAAACCTTTCCAATTCCTTTTGCTTCTATCACTATTTACACTCCCTATCCAAAATGCTTTTCTAATACGTATTTCTCCATTCTTTTAATAAGGAAGGTACCGATAGGAAAATAGATCAATCCAAGGATGATCATTTTCCATAGGAGCTGGAATGTCTCCACTAACGGTTTCCCTTCGATCCATACCATCCTTAATGCATCTACTCCATAGGTTAACGGCATGATATTCCCAATCCACCTAAATCCATCCGGCAAAAAACTGGCAGGGAAGGTGATGCTGCAAACCAATCCCATCATCACAAACAAAGTGTTTTGTGTGATATATGTATCTCTGAAATACAGCATAAAGGAACCGAGTACCAATGCCTGGGAGAAAGTAGACGCAACCAGGATGACAAGAACGATCATGACACCCGGCCAATTTATATGATGCAAATGAAGACCAAAGAAATACCCTGCACTTGTGATCACCGCAAATTCGACACAGACCCTCATCAACCCCTGTGCAACATACCCTAGAAAATACCCCTTTCGTGATGAGGGGGTAAGAAGGAGGGATTCAAGTGTACCTTCCCTCAGCTCGGTGATCAGAGCACGGCTTGCAATCATAAGGAGGGAGACGGAAAAGGAATAAAGGAGACCTCCCAATATGACATAAGAAAGATAATCATCTGTACCGGCATAGGCTGAAAAACTGCTGGATAAATCCTTCTTAAAAACAAAAAAGTAACTTAGATATGCAAAGATAATAATATAGAATCCGCTTAAGATATGACCTAAAAAGAATGACCATGGAAATGCCCGCTTCATGACCAGATAATTTCGCTGGAATGTAGCAGAAAATGGCAGCCACATTATGTTTCCTCCTTATAGCCAACATAAGGCTGATCAAAAAACTGGTTTAGATCGACCTTTAATTGGTCCAATATTTTTTCGTTTGTTTGATAAAAAACAAAATAGCCATGCCTCTCGCCCGAGATTAGCCCTGACTTCTCGAGGATTTTTAAATGCTTCGATATCGTGGCTTTTGCCAAACCGGTCGAATCGGTTAACTGCTGTGTGCAATAGGGATGATGATGCATCAATTTGAGAAGCTTCATCCTTGTTCTGTCCCCAAGTGCCGATAGTATCGAAAGCAAATCCTCAGGAACGGCGTTTTCCATCCTTTCATCCGGAAGGGGTACCTGCATATAAACAATAATATGAGGAGCTTCCAATCCCACGAGCAGATGGGGAGCAATGAAACTGGATGGATAAACTGTTAATGTATTGATTTCCTCATACGAAAAAATCCACGTCTCTGCTTTGTAAAACCTAACCGACTTCAAATCAAGCTTGAAACGGGGATGAATCTTGTTCATCGCATGACAGGGATTGACTTCAAATGCACTCTTTAAATCATGAACCGATTTAATTAGCCATGGTTCAACCCTGAACAATTCCCTAGCAAAATGATTTTGGTGATACTCATATAAAAGGTCGCACAGCATATCTCGGAAATAGATCGGTTTTTCATGGACTTCCAATTCAACCGAGGTAGAAGCGGCAGCCGAAATACGGGCACGCTTTCCAAGAAGAATGGAGAGAAAATCGTCTGTAGATAGTTGTTTTAAACGCTCGATTGATTCTTCTACATGCTTTTCCTGAAGTTGTAAATAATCATCTAAATCAAGAAAGTTTAACCATTCATTGCTGATCTGACCAAAGTAACTGACCGAATCCCAAATTTTAGGAGACATAGTTCCCTTCATTTTTTCTGCCCATTCTTGCCTCGTCAGGTGATGAGCGGGATTAGACAAAACATGCAAACTCGTGATTAGTTCACGAAAAGGAGAGTAAATGATCCGTACATGTTTTTTTAACCAGTGATTTAAATCTTTCATTGTCGACTTCCTTCTATTTGATTCGTTATATAGCGAATCAAATTGATAATTTTGCAAAATTATTCAATATTTTAAATAGCGGCCATCCATTTGTCAATTAATTATTAGAATTGTTGTATAAATTAGTCCCAAGGCCAATTGTTCTTGCCCTTTTAACTTTAGGAGGTCCTTATATACAATGAATGGATATATTAGGTAAACTAGTATTTTCCATTTACTTAGTTAATTTTTACTGGACTTCTATAAAAACCATGTTAATATATGGAATAGCAACCTAACTTTTAGCAATGGAGTGATTAAGCTGGTTCCTATTTCATCACTGAGCAAAGTTGAAAAGATTATTTATGCTTTTACACTTTTGTCTTTGTTTTTTTTTCTTGGCGTTCTATGGGCTGGAAAATCGGATTCATTATTAGGTACAATCAGTTTATCTATTTTGTCACTATGCGGTATCGTTCTTCTTTTAACATCCATCTACAACAACAAAACAAAAAATAGTTGAATTAGGGAATGAACGTGGTTGGTGGGAGGTTTATTTGTTTTCTGAAATCTCTCATTTTTTTAGTTGGTGTAGAAATAAAAACAAAAGAAACAGAGATTAGTGTAAGATTAGGCTGCCATATCACGTTGGCGGCTTTTTATTATCTAATTGACAGCGTTCTCAAGCTGCACATTCGGAGGAAAAGACGACTATAAGAAGAAAGGGTACTCAATAAAGCTTATTGGAACCCGTTTCTACTAAATAATCCTGTAAAAGGTATCCAATGGGCGCTATTGGAACCCGTTTCTACTATTTAATCTTCAAAAAGGTATCCAATGGGCGCTATTGGAACCCGTTCCTACTATTTAATCTTGCAAAAGGTATCCAATAGGCGCTATTGGAACCCGTTTCTACTAAATAATCTTGTAAAAGGCATCCAATGGGCGCTATTGGATAAGTCGCAATTGGCAGAAAATAGAACGTGAAAACACAAAAAACTTATAATTGGAAATTGATTTACAAATTTTGTCGTAAGCCCCTTCAACTTTGTTGTAATGGACACAAATAATGTCGTAAAGGGAAGAAACTGCGCATCAACCACTCCCTAATGTACAGATAATGTGGAATTTAGTAGAACAAGTAATAACTAAATAGAGTGGATTTAATTATATAAGAAAGATGATAGTTTGTGTTTTCAATAAGGCTTTTTAAAGCACATTGTTTATTTTGATCACAATGTTGTCTTCGTTTCAGGCAAGAGATACCTTCGGCAGCAGCGGGACAGTGAGACGCCGCAGTCGTTTTAGCCGCCGAGGATGCTCACCGCCCGCCCGGCGGAAAGCTGGTGCCCCGAACGAAAACCAACATTCACTTTTAATTACAGCCTTCCATAAAAAAACTCAGTGAATGATCTATTCACCGAGCTTTTCATCCGTAATGATTTCGAAAAAACGTTGGAATTGTTTTCAATTACATATTTTCATTTATAATCGCAAGGATCTGATGGTCTGCCCAGTTCCCATTTATCATGATATTTTTTCGAGCAATTCCCTCTTGATGAAAGCCCGATTTTTCCAGAACCCTGATAGACCCCAAGTTATCCGGCTTAACACCAGCTTCTATTCTATGCAGCTTTAGCACAGTAAAAGCATAATCAACGATTAACTCGATTGTCTCTGTCATATATCCTTTTCCATTATGCGCTTTGTCAAGAACATAGCCAACGATACAACTCTGTGCCGGACCACGCTCCACCTTAAACAATCCAATACTTCCAATTAACTCTTCACTTTCATTGAGAAAAATTCCAAATGAATAAGCCTGATCCTGTTTCATATTTTCCTGGTTCGTTTTAATCCGCTCCAGTTGTCCATCCAATGTATAATAGGCATCCTTGCGATCGATGGAATACTCCTCAAAAAACGAGCGATTACTGACTTCTAAATGTAAGCTTTTTTCTGCATCTCCACTTTCAAGTGGTTTAAGAAAAACCCTGCTGCCCTCTAGCTTCATTTGCACAATCTCCTTCTTCCATCTAACTTTTTTAAAAATAACCAATATTCCCTCTATCCTAATTTTACTCTATCATAATTCAGATAAGATTATTTCACGCTGCGATTAGGCAGCATGAAAGCGCTCCGCTCTTTGTTTGTCCGATACTTGCTCGAAGCGCAGCTCTGTTATAACTAAATGTTGATTCATTGTGTTTGAAAAATAAACGGTAAAATTCCGCTTAAATTGGGAAATACACATATTTTCCTGAAAATAAAGGAAGTTTTTCCGATTATATTATCCAAACCTTTGGATTTTGTCTTATTTAGAGCAGTTAATCGGAATTTCTCCGTTTATACCTGCTTCTTAAGCTTCCTCGGCCTTCTTATTTTGAAGCTGCTTATTGCTCCGTAAAACGGTGATAAAACCATCCAAGATATCATGACTTACCGAAAAACCTTTACGCTTATAGAATTCCAATGCATTTTCATTACCGTTTGAGACATAGATAAAATAATCTTCGATATCCTCAAATTTGTTTAACCACTCCATTGACATTTTGAAAAGTGTTGATCCAATACCGTATTGTCTGTACTCTTCTTTAATATAAAATTGAGATAAGCAACCTACGTTATTTCCCTTGACAGATGAGAGGTCAAAAAAAGTGGCAAAATCATTTGAATACGCTTCCTTTGGAGAGATATTTGTATACACATAGGCCACTATTTCATCATTTTTATCAGGGTCTTTTACTACCACAATATAATTATGTAATGCACTTTTAATTGAAGGTACCATTCGTGTTTCAAAATTCATGCTTTCAAACAACCCTGGTTTAATTTGAGCCTTTGACTTTTGAAAGTCCATGAGTTCATTGCACAAATCTCGACAGTATTCTATTTTTTCTTCTGGAATCACTTCGTATTGAAGGTTCATATTTCCACTCCCTTTATAGTGCTATTCTGAAATTCCTAGACCAGTTACCTAGCCCATAAGAATCATCTAATTATGTGCCTTTTCAAGAAATAGCTTGATACCAAAACCTATCAGTATTGTTCCTGTGATTCCTTCAATAATATTTTGTGTTTTAGGTTTTTTCATAAAAACACTAATTTGGTTAATTAAATAGACATAAATTAAAGACCATACGGCAGTCAATACAGTATAAGTGGTCCCCATTATAAGAAAAGGTAAAAATGTCTTACTTTCAGAGGCAATGAATTGAGGGAAAAAGGTTAAGAAAAGAACTGCAACTTTGGGATTAAGGAGATTTGTAAGGAACCCTTGTTTAAAACAAGATGTGCTTACAAACTTGCTTTTAGTGTTCATCTCAACGCTTGCTGCTTCTTCCTTTTTCTTCAAAGACCATAATGTCTTAACACCCATATAAATTAAGTAAACAGCACCCACATATTTGAAGACAGAAAATACTAACGCTGATTTCACAATGATGGCTGAAAGTCCTAATATGGCAGCAGATGTATGGATAAGAAGGGCACAGCAAATACCAAAAACTGTTTTAAGACCGCCGACTTTCCCAACGGTGACGGTATTTTTTGTAGCAATTGCAGTATCGGGACCGGGTAAAATGATAAAAAAAATACACATAAGGACAAACAGATAAAGGTTTTCCAATGTACTATCCCCTTTCCAATAATAAAATTGTAAGAATTCTTACACAGTATTATATATGAATCGTGTATATAACTGAACATAAACCTTTGATTAATTCAATTCCTTGTTGAACTGAGTATGTTGGAACCCTTCTTAGTGCCTTCAGTTTATGGTCATTGATAATTGGAATGGGATATATTATTTGGGGAGAATATGACGAATTTAATTCGAAAAAGAAAAATTTAGATGAATAAAATCTATTGAAGTAACGAGTGAGATTCTATAATAACGAAGGACCGCCTTTTCCTTTTTGAAGTAACTGGTTAGTGGAACAAATGGATAGACGAATAAAATTAACAATGTTACTAGATATCATTAAAAAAAAATAGAACAGAATTTATGTCGTACTTCGAATCAATTGTGTATTCGCTGCGGCGGTCTTTTTCTTGTTGCACTAACAGGCAGATTACTTTAAGAATGATTTATAATTGAATAAAGAACTTAACTCAGAAGTGCTGCTGTTTCTTAATTAAGGAGGTAAATATGAAGTTTTTTATAAAGTTAAATACTATTAGTGCCTTATACGCTGTAGCGTTGTTTATAGCAATCGAACTAATAGTAAATGTATCTCATATTAGTACGTTAACTGGCTGGGAATGGGATAATGTTTACTGTGCAATTGCTGTTATTAATGTTATTGGACTTCTACTTTCGACAATTTTATTCATTTGCTTAACAAAAAAATGGACTATAGGTAGAAAATACAGCTATTTGTCACTCCTTTTGTGGGCACCATATTTTATTGTTTTTTTCTCTTTTTTCCCTGTTGTTTTTCCTATTAATGCAGGAGTAACACTTTTTCCGAGATTTAGCCTTCTGATTTATGGGTCTGTCATTCTGTATCCTGTTTACATATTATTTATTAATCTATATGCTTCACCTCTACGTACAGATTATGAGGAATAAGGCGTTAATAATGAAGGTCACTTTTTGCACCTAATTCATCTCGCTTATTGAACTAACCTGCTTCTTACTTCAATAAGGAGTAAAGTCTTTTTTTTAAAGGCTGTGTTAAAGAATATTGTTGCTTTTGATTACAATGTTGATTGGAGTGGAAGGCGCGAGACTCCTGCGGGAGCAGCGGGACAGGTGAGACCCCGCAGGCGCATTAGCGCCGAGGAGGCTCACCGCCCGCCCCGCGGAAAGCGAAGCGCCTGGAACGGAAATCAACATTCCCTTTTAACACAGCCTTTTTAAAAGTAACGAAGAAAGTTAACCGGATAAAGATAAATAAATTGAAAAAAATAACTGATAATATTAATAAGATAACAGCTTACACTAATATTTTAAAAAATGGTATTCTTAATAGGTGATTAAAATCATTAATTTAGGAGAAGAGTGAAAGTAGTGAAAATAGGTTTTTTTGATTCTGGAATTGGTGGAATGACTGTACTTCAACAAGCATTGAGGTTTTTACCAAATGAAGATTACATATTTTATGCAGATACCTCACACGTTCCATATGGTGAAAAACCAAAAGAAGAGGTAAGGGAATATATTTTTAATGCCGTTGACTTTATGGCTAATCAAGGAATTAAAGCATTAGTCATTGCTTGTAATACTGCAACCAGTATTGCAGTGGATGACCTTCGTAAAAAGTTTGATTTCCCTATTTTGGGTATTGAACCAGCAGTAAAACCTGCTGTTCAAAGTTGTGAGGGAAAACGAAAAAAAGTATTAGTGTTGGCTACAAATTTGACTCTCAGAGAGGAAAAGTTCCAAAACCTTGTGAAAAGTATAGACCATCACGATATTGTAGAAAGTTTACCACTTCCTGGTCTTGTCGAATTCGCTGAGAATTTTGAATTTAGAGAAGAGAAAGTTGTACCCTATTTAAAAGAAAAACTCTCTTCGTTTAACTTAAAGGAGTACGGAACGATTGTTCTTGGATGCACCCATTTCCCCTATTTTGAAAATAGCATAAAGAAAATATTTCCTGAAGAAGTGGACATTATTTCAGGAAGTATTGGAACTTCAAAAAACTTAAAACGTATCCTTGAAGCGAAGAATCAAATTAACGAAGGAACAGGGGATATTGTATTTTTTAAATCTGGTTATAAAGTTGAAGATAAAGAAACATTATCTAATTATAAAAAGCTGTTGGTAATGTTAGATAGGAAAAGCCCTTTAACAACGGGTGCTTAAATTAAACGGAAAAGGCTGTTCTGACAGCCTTTTCCGTTTAATTTTTTTTGTTCTCTTCCTATTTTAATTATAGCATACAAAAAATGGATAATACAGACTGTTTTTTCCCATTTACTACTGGTAAAATCAATAGAACATTAATGGTGGGGAGAGATGTAGAATGAGTTCTTTGGCTCTCGGTTTTCAGGAAATAGAAAAAACACAGCTTTTGCTCGTTGGCGGAAAAGGGTTGAATTTAGGGGAATTATCAAAAATTCAAGGGATACAAGTACCAGAAGGCTTTTGTATTACAACAGTGGGATATCAAAAAGCCATTGAACAAAATGAAACGTTTCATGCTTTGTTGGATCAACTAACAATGCTAAAAGTGGAAGATCGAGATCAAATTGGTGAAATCAGCAGGAAGATTCGACAAATCCTTATAGAAGTAGAAATTCCTTCCGATGTTGCGTGCGCAATTGCTGACTATCTCTCCCAGTTTGGCGAGGAACATGCCTATGCAGTGCGTTCTAGTGCGACTGCTGAAGATTTACCACATGCCTCTTTTGCTGGTCAACAAGACTCCTATTTAAATATCATCGGCAAAGAAGCCATCTTGCAGCATATCAGCAAATGTTGGGCTTCCCTATTTACGGACCGTGCGATAATCTACCGTATGCAAAATGGATTTGACCACAGCCAAGTGTCTTTATCCGTTATCGTTCAAAGGATGGTTTTCCCCCAGGCTTCAGGGATCTTATTTACCGCTGATCCGATTACCTCTAACCGAAAGTTACTATCAATCGATGCCAGTTTTGGGCTTGGTGAAGCACTGGTCTCTGGCTTGGTATCTGCCGATTGTTATAAAGTACAGGAAGATAAAATCGTCGATAAGATGATAGCAACAAAAAAATTGGCTATCTATGGACGAAAAGAAGGCGGAACAGAGACCGTGCCGATCGATCCTGATCAGCAAAAGACTCAAACACTTACTGAACAACAAATTTTACAACTGGCGCGCATCGGAAGACAGATCGAAGCTCATTTTGGCTGCCCACAAGATATCGAATGGTGTTTGGTTGATGATACTTTTTATATTGTCCAGAGTCGGCCAATCACTACACTTTTCCCCATCCCTGAAGCGAATGATCAAGAAAATCACGTATACGTATCTGTTGGTCATCAACAAATGATGACCGACGCCATTAAACCATTGGGATTGTCTTTTTTCCTGTTAACGACTCCTGCGCCGATGCGTAAAGCTGGCGGCAGGTTGTTTGTAGATGTCACACATCAACTGGCTTCACCTGTCAGTAGAAACATTTTATTAAATGCAATGGGGCAACATGATCCGCTCATGAAAGATGCCCTTATGAACACACTTAAGCGAGGAGATTTTATAAAATCGTTACCAAATGATAATAAAGCACCGGGTCCCACCAGAGGCAATACAGATATGCTGGAACAAATCGAAAACAATCCATCAATCGTTTCTGATTTGATTAAGCGTAGTCAAACATCCATAGAAGAGTTAAAACAAAATATTCAAACGAAAACAGGATCAGATTTATTTGATTTTATTCTAGAAGATATGAAGGAATTAAAGAAGCTTTTATTTGACCCACAAAGTTCAGCTGTATTTATGGCTGCTATAAATGCTTCAACATGGATCAATGAAAAAATGAACGAGTGGTTAGGTGAAAAAAATGCAGCAGACACCATGACCCAATCTGTACCAAACAATATTACTTCGGAAATGGGTCTAGCACTATTGGATGTCGCAGATGTGATTCGTCCTTATCCAGAAGTTATTGATTATTTACAACATGTAAAAGATGATAACTTTTTGGATGAACTGGTTAATTTTGATGGTGGGCAGGAAGCTAGAATCGCTTTCAATGCTTTTCTCAACAAATACGGAATGCGATGTGCCGGAGAAATCGATATTACGAAAACTCGCTGGAGCGAAAAACCAACTACACTTGTCCCCTTGATTCTTAGTAACATCAAAAACTTTGAGCTGAATGCCAGCAAGCGGAAATTTGAGCAAGGGCTTTGTTTTGCTTTGAAAAAGGAACAAGAGTTATTAGACCGATTGAAACAATTACCGGATGGTGAACAAAAAGCCAAAGAAACAAAACGAATGATCGGCCTAATTCGGAATTTCATCGGTTATCGAGAATATCCAAAATACGGCATGATTCATCGCTACTTCGTTTATAAGCAGGCTTTACTGAAAGAAGCCGAACAACTCATACAAGCGGGCGTTATTCATGAAAAAGAAGATATATACTATCTCACTTTTGAAGAACTTCACGAAGTCGTGCGTACAAATAAACTGGATTACCAGCTCATCAGCAATCGAGCATACGAGTACAAATTATATGAAAAATTAACTCCCCCACGTGTGATCACGTCTGATGGTGAAACACTCTCCGGTGAGTACAAACGAGAAAATCTCCCAGCCAATGCTCTTGTGGGTCTGCCTGTTTCTTCCGGAGTTATAGAGGGACGCGCTCGTGTCATTTTAAACATGGAAGATGCTGATTTAGAAGATGGAGATATATTAGTCACGACCTTTACTGACCCTAGCTGGACACCGTTGTTTGTATCGATAAAAGGCCTAGTCACCGAAGTTGGTGGACTGATGACCCATGGAGCCGTTATCGCACGTGAATATGGCTTACCAGCAGTTGTCGGAGTGGAAAATGCTACCAAACTCATAAAAGATGGGCAACGGATTCGCGTGCATGGGACTGAAGGGTATATCGAAATCTTATAATTAGTGAATATAAGCTACCGAAGCTGGGGAAATGTTCCAAGTTAGGTAGCTTATAATGGCTATAAGCGACCGAAGCCGGGAAAATCGACCAATTTGGGTAATTATATGGGACAATGTTCCTGACTCCATATCCCGCCGCAGGAATTTTCTATTTTCGCTTGAATATTATAATAAAGAGCGTTTGGGGGTATATTATGAATGAGAATAAGTTAAAGCACCTTGAATTTATTCAGGGGGTCATTAATCGGATGGGGCAAAATTCCTTTTTATTGAAGGGGTGGACCGTTACACTTGTTGCTGGGCTTTTTGTTTTTGCGAATACCCAAGATATGGACTGGAGAATGATTTCGATTGCCTTCATACCTAGTATTTTCTTTTGGCTTTTGGATGGTTATTTTCTTTGGCAGGAAAAGTTGTTCAGAAACCTTTATGATCATATTCGAAAAATAGGCGAGGGAGAGCCAATCGATTTTTCAATGGATGTGAAACCATTTGTGTTCGAAACAAGCTCATGGATCCGTATTTGTCTTTCTAATACATTAAGCCTATTTTATTTCCCAATAATTGTTATTATCATAATCACCATGACGCTTGTTTGTAAATATTGATTCCTGTGGTTAAATATAACAAAAAAGGCTGATATAATGATATAAAAAATATTGCGAACGAACATTTATGGAGGGAGAAATGACCAGAATCAAACCACGATTATTTATTGGCTCTGCCAGAGAATCCGCTGACTATGTTGATGCTATTCATGAAGCACTTACTCATGTTGCTGAGGTTACTCCTTGGACCGCAGGTGCATTTCGCCCGCTCGAATATAATATGGAAAGCCTTGAACGACAATTAGATGAAAATGATTTTGCTGTATTTGTATTTTCACCGGATGATGTTGTAAATATACGAGGTACCATTACATTTACGACAAGGGACAATACTTTGTTTGAAATGGGGTTATTCTGGGGTAGGTTAAGAAGAGGAAGAGTCTTTTATATTATTCCTCATACAACACCGGAAAGTGAGGAAGCAAAAGGGTTTCGTTTACCTTCCGATCTGGACGGGCTTACTGTATTAAGGTACGAAATGCGTGCTGATCATAATCACGATGCTGCAGTTAATGTCGCTTGCAGGGTGATCAAACGAAAAATTCGCGAGTTGGGCGTCTTTCAAAATCCAGCGAAGCTCTTAGCGGAAGCTCAAGCAAACAGGGAAAAAGACTATGCCTTAATTCGTATCCTTCGAACCTTGTCAAAACGACTTTTAGCAGACCCAGCGAAAAAGTTTGAATATCTACAAGAAGCTGTTCGGAACGCTTATCTTGCTCCATCATCCTATTATGTTGAAGGAATAGGGGTCTGGCAAGCGGAGGGAATTGATGGGCTGAAACAAATAGCGGGAAATGATGGTATAGGGAAATTTTACCCGTTTAATGTGAATGAAAACAGGCGAAAAACAGATAGAATTATTGTCGTTGATTGTTTTTTACAGAGTAACGAGCTTGTTTTTCAAAAGAATAATACAGCCTTTGATAATACGTATGTATTATGTTACCCTATAGGTAATCAATTGGTTCTGACGGTTGAATTAACGGGAAGAAGGCTATTAAGCCAAGCAGAGATTGACGATATTTTTCTCGATAATTACAATCTTTTAAGCACGATTAACACTATCTTTGGAGGTGCATCTTCATGAGCAGAGCAGCGGTATCAAAAGTAGACCAAAAATCGTATAAACTTGGAGAAACTGTTACAGGTGTAAGAGCGGTTATCACCTCCATTCACGGAAAAGAAGAATCAGGAAAAGTTATCTATAAACGAAAAGCAGACTATCGAGATGACCCCTATCAGAAGCGGGCATAGGGGACAGGAAGCCCGTTCTCTTGTCCTTGACAGATAATAGGGGTTATTGTAAAATCAAAACATAATTTAATAGGACCTCACTTTTGCTAGTGAGGTAGAGGCGCGGTGTTTATTAGTCTTTAGTGGAGCTTGAGAAGCTATGATTCTAAGGAGAAGGAAATGTCGCCGAAGCTTGTAATATTCTCAGTATTACTTGCTGGGTCTGCAGTGAAGAACTGCAGGACTGTCTCAATAAACGTCCCGGTTTATTGAGTTGAGCTATCTCATTTGGGGAAAGAAGAGGACTGTAGGGTAATTGTATATAACGAGACCTGAGTTTACCTCAGGTCTCTTTTTGTTTTGCAAATTGCCTGAAAAAAATAAAAAATGCCATTTTTTTTTGAAAAAGAGGAGGAGAACGTAATGACGAGAAAAAAATTATCTTTTTTAATAGTAATCTCTTTAATTATGATGCTGCTATTGTCGGCATGTGGTACAAGCAGCAGTTCAGGGAAGAAGGATGGAGCGGGAGAAGCAACGTTTAAGGTTGGCCTTGAAGCTGGGTATGCACCATTTAACTGGACGCAATCAGATGATGCTAATGGCGGAGTTAAAATTGATGGCAATGCAGAATACGCTGGCGGATATGATGTAGAAATCGCCAAAAAAATTGCGGATGGCTTAGGGAAAAAGCTAGTGATTGTGAAAACAGAATGGGACGGCCTTGTTCCTGCGTTAGCTTCTGGAAAAATTGATGCCATCATTGCAGGGATGTCACCAACAGCTGAGCGCAAAGCGACGATTGACTTCACAGACAATTATTATAAATCGAATTTAGTAATGGTTGTGAAGAAAGGCGGAAAATTCGATGGGGCAACGTCCATTCAAGATTTTAAAGGAGCAAAGATATCAGCTCAATTGAATACCTTCCACTACTCGGTCATTGACCAGATTAAAGGGGTAAAAAAGCAGCCGGCGATGGATAACTTCCCGGCAATGAGGGTGGCCCTTGAGTCAGGTGTAATTGATGGATATGTTTCCGAACGCCCAGAAGGTATAAGCGCCCAGTCTGCAAACGAACACTATAAAATGATCGAATTTAATGACGGCTTTAAGACATCGGATGATGATACGTCGATCGCTGTCGGCGTTGCTAAAGACAGTAAATTAACGGATAAAATCAATAAAATCTTATCAGGCATTTCAGAAGATGAACAGACAAGCATTATGGATGCTGCTATTAAAAATCAACCGGCAGCCCAATAATTTTTCAGGGGGGAACCGGGTGCATTTGGATGCATTCGGTTTTATCCGTTCTATGCTTTTAAAAAAAGGAGAACAATTATGACGTTTGATTGGGTAATAAAAATTGTTTCAAACAATTGGCCAATGTTTCTTCGCGGTGCGGGTGTGACGTTGTTAATTGCGATTACAGGGACGATTTTGGGCTTTATTATCGGCCTGTTGATAGGGGTTATTCGAACCATTCCTACTCCTGAACGAGGAGTAAAAAGAATTTTCCTCAAAATAATTAATGCGATTCTTTCAATCTATATTGAGGTGTTCCGTGGAACACCGATGATTGTACAAGCGATGGTTATTTTTTATGGTTCAGCTTTAGCATTCGGTATGGATATGAACCGAATTTACGCGGCGATCTTAATCGTATCGATCAATACTGGAGCCTATATGTCGGAAATCATTCGCGGCGGGATTGTTTCGATTGATAAGGGACAATATGAAGCAGCACAGGCAATTGGAATGACTCATTTTCAAATCATGAAGAATGTAGTTTTGCCGCAGGCGATTCGCAATATTTTGCCGGCAACAGGTAATGAGTTTGTGATTAATATTAAGGACACATCCGTTCTTAACGTCATTTCAGTATCAGAATTATTTTTCCAGACAAAGTCAATCGCCGGAAATAACTTTAGGTATTTTGAGTCATTTTTCGTTGCTTGCGTGCTTTATTTTATTATGACCTTCACTGTGACTAGAATTCTTCGTTACATCGAAAGGAAATTAGACGGCCCGGACAATTATATAATGTATGCCAACCAAATGCAGGTAGAGACACCTGAAGATCTGCTGCGCAAAACAAAAAATCACCTGTAGAGGAAGGAGGAGAGAATTAGATGGAAAAGGTTGTTGAGATTCAGCACTTAAGTAAATCCTTTGGGAGCCATGAAGTATTAAAGGATATTAATTTCACAGTCAATAAAGGGGAAGTTGTTTGTATTATTGGCTCATCGGGCTCAGGGAAATCAACGCTTCTTCGCTGTGTTAATCTTTTGGAAAAACCAAGTGGCGGACAAATCATCTATCAAGGTGAGAACATTTTAGATAATAAGCATGATATTACCGCATACAGGACAAAATTAGGAATGGTTTTCCAGCAATTCAATTTATTTAATAATCATAATGTGTTAAACAACTGTACGGTTGGTCAAATGAAAGTGTTAAAACGTTCCCGTGAAGAGGCCGAGAAAGTGGCGCTAAAATATTTGCAAGTTGTCGGTATGGATCAATATGTGAATGCAAAGCCGAAACAATTATCCGGCGGTCAAAAACAACGTGTCGCCATTGCGAGAGCCCTTTCAATGGAGCCGGATGTGATGTTATTTGACGAACCAACATCAGCGCTCGATCCGGAAATGGTCGGAGAGGTTCTCAAGGTGATGAAGGAGCTCGCTGGCAGTGGTCTCACGATGTTAATCGTCACCCATGAAATGGGATTCGCAAAAGAAGTATCAGACCGTGTTGTCTTTATGGACAAAGGCGTGATTGCCGAAGAGGGAAGTCCTGAACAAATCTTCAATCAGCCAACACAAGATCGTACGAAAGAATTTTTAAAACGCACCTTAACCCAAACAGTTTAGTGGTAGCACCACCGCTTGTGGCGCTGCGGCTTGAAATCCTCTATAGATTAAATAACAAATTACCACCCTTTGGTTCACAGAGGGTGGTTTTTCATTTCTTCAATCTTACATAGTCCTCAAATTGTCGGAATGGTATTATCTGAAAACTAGGAAATCCCTCCTAAAGATAAATATCAATCGATAAATTCTCCTAATTTTCTTTATATTTCTTTAATTTCCCTTAACTTCCAATTTACAAAAGCGGAGTAAGATTGGTTTTGTAAACAAACCCAATCAAAAAGGAGATGTTAAAATGAAACACAAAAAGTTACTGGCAGCATCGCTTGTTACCTTGCTTCTTGGTTCCACGTCAACCTATGCGGCTTATACGAAATTGGTCGGTCCAAAAGAAGATGGAACAGCTGTAACCCCTCACGGCTGGACGGTTACGCCTCCGGGTTCACAAGTGACGCTTGGTAATTTTCCAATGGGTGGTGCCTTAAGTCCGGATCATCGCTATCTTATTGTTTCCAATGATGGTCAAGGTGACCAATCTATTCAAGTGGTTGATGTTAGCACCCAGCAAGTCGTTCAGACCATTCCCTACAAATCTCCCGAAGCCCTTTATTTAGGGGTTACTTTTAGTCCGGACGGTAAAACGGTCTATGCATCAGCAGGCGGCAATAACAAAATCCGCGTCTATGGATTTGAAAATGGAGCATTAACGGAGCGTTCTCCGATTATGCTGACAGATAAAAACAAAACAAACTTCTATCCGGCCGGATTATCTGTTTCAAAGGATGGAAAGTATCTATTAGTTGCCAATAATTTAAACCATTCCGTATCAAAAGTAGATCTCACCACCAATCAAATTTTAAAAACCACCTCTGTTGGTAAAAATCCTTACACAGCGGAATTAAGCCATGATGGGAAATCCCTTTATGTCAGCAACTGGGGTGAAAGCAGCATCAGTGTCGTGGACCCAGAAACGTTAACCATTAAAAGCACGATTCCTGTCGGACTGCATCCGAATGCGATTATTGAAAACACGGCGGACGGTAAACTCTATGTAGCGAATTCCGACAGTGATTCCATTTCCGTCATTGACCCTAATCAACAAAAAGAAATCAAAACAATTTCCCTAAGCCCGTATAAAAATGCTCCCACAGGAAGCCAGCCCAATGCGCTTGCCTTAAGTAAGGATGGAAAAACTCTTTACGTTTCGAACGGAGGAAATAACGATATAGCCGTTGTTGACCTAAAAGCAGGAGATGTGACAGGGTTAATTCCTACTGGCTGGTATCCAAGCGGTGTCTACCTAAATGATGAAAAGCTCATGGTACTGAATGCAAAAGGCCTTGGAGCTGGTTCGAACCGGGAAGGCCAGTATATCGGGAGCATGATCAAAGGAACGATGTCGTTTATCGATACTCCGAATGAAAAGCAGTTAAAAAAATATACGAAGCAAGTAGAAAAGAATAATGAGATTTATAAGCCAACTGGATTCAGTGCCAGTGACAAATTCCCAATCCCGCGCTTCGAAGGTCAGGAGTCACCGATCAAGCATGTCATTTATGTGATCAAGGAAAACCGGACGTATGACCAAGTATTTGGCGATGTGGAAAAAGGAAATGGCGATCCTAGCTTAACCATCTTTGGCAAAGAGATTACACCTAATATCCATCAACTTGCTGATCAATTCGTCTTACTGGACAACTTTTATGCGAATGCAGAAATCAGCGCCCAGGGTCATAACTGGTCTACAGCCGCACAGTCCAATGATTATGTAGAGAAAAACTGGCTGGCTAACTATTCTGGACGGAACCGCGGCTATGACTTTGAAGGGGATAACGAGGCTGCCTATCCAAAAGCAGGCTTCCTCTGGACGAATGCCGCTCGCTCAGGTGTATCATTCAGAAACTATGGAGAATTCGTCAATTATGACAAAAAAACAGGAAAATATGTTGCGAATGAACCAAGCATCGGCAATAATTTTGACCCGGATTTTCCTTCCTATGATCTTAAAATTTCCGATCTTACCCGATATGAGGCATGGGCAGAAGAATTTCAGCAATATGTGAAAAACGGGAATCTGCCACAGCTGCAAGTTGTTCGTCTGCCTAACGATCATACACTTGGAACGAAGGTGGGAGAACTAACGCCGCAAGCGATGGTAGCACAAAACGATTATGCACTTGGAAAGCTTGTCGATATGGTCAGCCATTCCCCTTATTGGAAAGAAACAGCTATTTTTGTTACAGAGGATGATGCCCAGAATGGGTGGGATTCGGTGGATGCACACCGCACAACGTCACTCGTTATCAGCCCTTACACGCAAATAGGGAAAGTGGACAGTACCCTTTACGATACAACTTCCATGCTGCGTACGATGGAAATGATCTTAGGCATGAAGCCGATGACCCAATTTGATGCCTCGGCTGTTCCAATGGTCAATTCGTTCACACATAAACCAGCCTTTACCCCTTTTAAGGTGATTGAACCAACCTATCCGCTTGATCGGAAAAATGGGGTTAACGCACCAATGGCAAAGGAATCTGCAGAACTTGACTTTTCAGGGGTTGATCATGCAGATCCTGAAAAATTAAACAAAATTCTCTGGAAAGCAACTAAAGGAGATAAACCATATCCTGGAGACAAGAAGTCTAATTAAATCATGATGAAAAGGGTGACACAAAGGAAAAATAGTGGCCCCACAAACACCTATCCATGTATATAAACAATAGTTTATACATGATGTTGCGAGTGCGGACCCAACCCTTTGGGTCACCCTTTTTTATAAAATATTGACATTGCGAATTGTCCAGTTCCACGCTTTTTTTTACTTATGGAATTATTGATTCATTTATTACTTGTAAAAGGTGGTTTATTTTTCATGAATCGATTTATTGAAGCAGCAATGAAACGATCGGTTTTAATCTTAACATGTGTCGCCTTGATTATCACTTGGGGGGCTATGTCTGCTTTTCAGATGCAGCGTGATTACCTGCCGCCCATTAACAACACGGCTCTTATGGTTACGATTCAAGCGGACCATTATCAAGCAGATCAGGTTAAACAAACGATTGCGGCAAAGGTTGAGGAAGCTGTCCAATCGGTTGATAAGCTTAGCTACATAGAAACCAACTCGTTTGATGGAGGTTTCATGGCAAGCCTTTACTTCCCGAACCATACGGATATGGAAAAAGTAGAAAACGACGTAAAGAAGGCTATTGATAAAATGAAATTGCCTGACCATGTGAATACACCTTTGGTTTCAAGGGTCAGCACGAACTCTTTTCCGGTGCTGCGCTTAAGTTTGACGAGCGAAAAAATCGATGAAAATCAATTGCGTACATCGATTGAAGCGAAAGTGACAAATGAAATCAAACGTGTTCCTGGAGTCATGGATGTACGTGTAACCGGTGCAGGAAAAGCCGGATACATGTTGACGCCGAAAGCCGACGCAATCGAAAAATATCGTTTAACAGTAAAAGATATCGAAAATGCCCTTTCTTCGATTGATCCGTTATGGCCGCAAGGGACGATAAAAGAAAAAGGCGGACCGGAAGGACAAATATCGATGCCGATCCGGGTTACAGGTTGGGAAATGAATCGCACCGATTTAGAAAATATTAAAATTCCAACACCTGACGGAGAAACAGTCGTTTTACATGAAATCGCTGCGGTTAAGAGCAGTTTAGTAGACTTACAAACGATTTCAAGAACGTCGGGACAACCAAGTGTTCTTCTTGATGTATTAAAAACACCTTCAGCAAACGTTACGGATGTCACAGAACGGATCAACGAACGAATCCAAGCCATACCTGAAGTCAAGTCAGGTGCCGTTCATCTCTCTGTTCTTTTGGACCAAGGAAAAGAAATAAACACTGCTTTAAAAGGGTTAATCAAAGAAGGATTATTAGGAATTGTCTTCTCCGTCATCTGTGTATTTGTATTTTTTAGAAATATCCGTTCAACACTGATTATTGCCCTGTCATTGCCGATCTGCCTCCTTGCCGCAACAGCTATCCTGAAAGCGATGGATGTCAGCTTGAATATCTTAACCATTTCTGGATTAATCGTCGCGATGGGGCGAGTGGTCGATGATTCGATTGTCGTAATTGATAATATGTACAGAAAACAAATAGAACGATCGGGCGGCCTGGTAACAGCTCGGCAATTGGCGAGCGGGGTCGTGGAAATGATTCCTGCGATTGTTTCGTCTACTGCGACTACTGTTGCCGTATTTCTGCCTATTTCCCTCATCGGCGGGATGATTAGTTCTGCTTTTTCTGGATTTGCCTGGTCCGTTGTCATTGCTCTTATCACATCACTGGCAGTTTCGATTTTGGTCGTACCTGCATTAGCCTATTTATGTTGGAAAAAACAGCCGATTACGAAGTCAGTTGACTTGGAGATGAGAGCGCGAAACGTACTTCAATGGGTATTTTTAAAGAAAAAAGTGATTGTGGTCCTTACTGTGGCTTTATTTGCTATTACAGTGACAGGCGCTGCTTTCCTGCCAGTGAACTTTTTTCCAAGAGAAAATGCCAATGGTGTGACCATTCAGGTGGAGCTTCCAGAGAATGCCCAGCTTGGTGACGTTGACGCTGAGGTAAAAAATATTGAAACCATCTTAAAAGACAGAGCTGAGGTCGAAACCTTCACTTCTACTCTTGGTTCAACGTTTACGCCGATGTTTGATGATGTATTTGATGAAGGCGGCGGCTGGATTCAAAAGCAAAATATCGCCAATATTTCTGTTGGAATCAAGAATCAAACAGACACAGACCTATTCGTGAAACAATTACGCAGCCAGCTTGGAGCATTATCAACATCTGCTGTCTTCACCGTTGCCAATCAAAATATTGCCGGTGATGATTCACGATTAAAGGTGATTTTAACGGGGGCAGACCAAAGTGAACTAGATTCAGCTGCGATCCTGGTAAGAAGTAAATTGCAGATGATACCTGGATTGAGTGTGGAAGGAACAGCAAATGATGCCGATGAGTCGATGAAACATTTCCTTGCACTTAATCAGAAGAAAATTCAACGATTAGGTCTTAATGTCGATGAAATAACGAATCGAATTAATAGCTATTTACCCCAAAATGTAAGAATAGACGTTGTCAATGGAGATGCACCTATTCCTATTGAGCTTCATATGGACACCGCTCAAGGTCAACTTGTATTTGCCGGTGATCCAAATCCGGAAAAAACGATTCTTTCAAAAATTGGACATGAAACGTTTACTGCCAAGGATGGTTCACAGGTGTCGCTGGCGGAAATTACGACGTTGGAGACGAGCAGCCAAACAGTTATCAGTGAACGGGAAGGCCGTCCATTTGCTGCCGTTACCGGTAACATTGTCACAAGAGACATTGGCAAGGTAACGAGACAAGTTAACGAAACAATGAAAGGGTTGAACCTTCCTTCTGGTGTTGACTATTCGCTTGGCGGAATCTCACAGCAAGTCACGCAAATGGTAATGGAAATGAGTCTCGCGCTCATCCTGTCACTTGCACTCGTTCTGATGATTGTAAGTGCGGTATTTCGTGGCTGGCATGCACCGGCTGCCGTATTGATTTGTATTCCGCTGGCCTTAATTGGGTCTGTTTGGGGCATGGCGATTCTTGGAATGGAATGGAATCTTGCCGCCTTGATTGGAATGTTGATGCTTGCTGGGATTGCCGTCACCAACGGAATTGTCCTCGTCGATAAAATTGAACGGAATCTTGCTGCAGGAATGGAAGTGAGACAGGCAATCCTTTTCGGAACTGCTACAAGGGCGAGGCCGGTGTTCATGACAGCGGGAACGACGATCCTGACCCTGCTTCCCTTAGCGGCCTCAAGTAATGGAAACACACTTGTTTCTCAAACCCTCGGGGTTGTCGTTGTCGGCGGCATGATCAGTTCCACTCTTATCTGCCTCTTAATTATACCAATTATGTATGAATGGCTGAGTGTAAAGCGGATTAAACGAAACACCGTTCAGCGGCAACAGGTATCAGCGTAAATAGGGCCGGTGCCTGTCAACCGCCCGATTACCGTTGTATCAGCGGAAATTCCCTCCAAATGAACTTGGGGATTTTTTCCGCTTACATATTTTATTTGATATAGGGAAAAATATGCCAATGTTACCGGTAGGAGGAAGAGATATGACGAGGGATCATGAGGTTGGTTTGACATCAGCTGAAATAACAGGATTATGGACCACCTATATTGGTGAATCTATGTCGATTTGCATGACCAAACATATGTTGAAATATTTGGAGGATGCCGACGTAAAGCCCCTCTTGGAGGAGTCTTTAGCAGTGTCTCAAAAGCAACTTAATGAAATTCAAACGATCTTTATGAAAGAAAAGTTCCCGATTCCTAAGGGATTTACCGATGATGATTATAATTCCGATGCGCCAGCTTTATTTTTCAATTTATTGCCGCTAAGCTACGTTTATGGCATGAGTCGTTTATCTATTGTAAATTATGGAATGATGGTTACGGCCATGGCGCGAGAGGATATACGTTTGTTCTTTTCAAAATGTTTGAATTCGTCCCATGACCTATTTAACAAGGCCATTACGATTATGCTGAAAAAGGGAATTTATGATCGGCCAGCGATGATACCTTATCCTGAAGGTATCGAATTTGCCAAGAATCGTGAAACTTTCTTGTCCAAATGGTTCGAACCGCAAAGACCCCTTAATGTGCTGGAGCTAACAGCTATTTTTTTCAATAGTGAAAGAAATTATTTTGGCTTGGTTTTTCTAACCGGGTTTATTCAGGTCGTAAAAGACGAGAGGATCAAGAAGTATTTGATAAAGGGGAAAAAATTAGCAGAAAAGCAAATTAAATTCTTAAATGATACACTAAGAAACGATGATTTGCCCGTGGCATCTATGGTTAATACGGAAATATCGACGTCTACCATCTCACCTTTTTCAGAAAAGCTGATTTTAAATTTGATTACAACGCTTAACTCAACGGCGTTAACCTTTTTAGGACATTCACTTTCCACGTCTTCAAGAGCAGACTTATCCGTTGAATATTCGAAACTTATGGTTGAGATTATGCAATATGGGAAAGAAGGAATGGATTTACTGATTGAAAGGCAATGGTTCGAGGAACCTCCCCATGCACCCAATCGAAAGGAATTGGCGAAATAGTGTTGGGATGTAGGACGAGGGACAGGGACCTCGTCCCATTTTATTTAGATCCACAGTCTCCTCCTCGAACATTCTTGTTTCACGACGTAAATGTGTCAAACAAACTCCAATTGTGGATTAGGGGCAGCTTCTCCCTATTTATTTATTTATGACTTTTACTCCGCTTTCTCCACCAATTATGATAGTGTCCGTCATTCCGATGAATAGACCAGTTTCTACTACCCCCAATAGGAGTTTTAATTGATTATGCAGTTCTGCGGGATTAGGGATGGACTGGAACTGGCAATCTAAAATATAGTTTCCGTTATTGGTAATAAAAACTTTCTCATCCGTTTTTCTTAAATGCGGAGTGACGCCAAGCTCTGCAATCCTTTTAGCTGTCAGTTCCCAGCCAAATGGGACAACTTCGACCGGGAGGGGGAAACCACCTAAGGTTGTGACCATTTTTGATTCATCGGCAATGATAATTAACTTCTTCGCATTGGCAGCTACGAGCTTTTCACGCAAGAGGGCGCCGCCCCCGCCCTTGATCAAGTTGAAATTGAGATCAATTTCATCGGCTCCGTCAATCGCAATATCAAGACATTGCACTTGGGAGAAATCAGTTAACGGAATATTAAATTCCTTGGCCCAGTCCTCCGTACCTAAAGAGGTAGGAATGCCTTTAATAGTAAGCCCTTGATCGACTAACTCGCCCAATTTTTTCAACAGCCAATAAACAGTTGAACCAGAACCTAAGCCAATCGTCATTCCATCCTGAATAAATTCTGCTGCTTTCTCACCAGCTGCTTTTTTTCTTTCATCTGTCGAGTTTAAGTTTAACAATGGGGTCACCTCACGTTTTTATTTAAATAATAGCATATGTTGTATTTACCATGAAATCTGCCACCCCTTGAACATCATGTTAGCTGATGAATGTTTCCGGATGTTCAGCACTAAAATCCCCAAAACTTTCACCTCTCTCGTTGTTCGAGTTTTTCATTTTGAACAGGCTCTTAAAGGAATTCGCCAATTAAAGAGGAATACTTATTAAGTAAGCATTTTTTAATGCAAATAAAAGAGGTGTTAAGATGAAGTCATGGTCAAAAGAAATAGAAATAGAGGCACCGATTGATCAAGTTTGGGGACTATTAGAAGGACCATTAGAGGAAATGCAAAAAATTATGCCACAAGTAGTAGATCATAAACCAGTAAAAGTGACGGACGTGGGCGTTGGAAGTATCTATCGACAAAGATATAAAGAGGGGAAACGTATAGAGGAGTACGATGTTGAGACATTAGAATATGATAATGCTCCTGATAAAAAGAAATTAAAGGTAGGCTTCACGCTTGCAAAAATGTTTGAGATTACGGCCTTGTATGAACTATACCAAATCAACCAGCAGAAAACGCGGTTTACTTATACCTGTACGAATCGCCCGTTGAAATCGTTCCTTAAATTATTTTTACTATTTGCAAGTGATAAGATTGTCGTGCAGTTTTGTGAGAGAGTCAAAAAAGTGGCTGAGGAAGATTATAAAAAAACAAATTTGTTAGTTTAATTGGGGCAGTCGATGGTATTTAAAAGTTTCCGTGAATTCGAGCCAAAAAAGTTGAAGCGGGACGAGGGGACGCCCGTCCCGCTTCATTTTTATTTTTTGAAGCACAAGAATCGCCATGACTCGCGTCCCTTTGTTATTGAAGAGAATGTAAAGTCATTTGTTGACCTCTGTTGCCTTCAAGTGTTAGTGTTACGTTTTTCCCTTGGTGGTTAAATAATTCATTAATCATGTTGCCTGAGGCTTTTGCCATATGAGTGTATCCATCAGGCGTGATGAAACGAAAAGTCCCCCCAGGGTCTACTCCACTTATTTGTACGGATGCTACTGTTATTTGATTTGGAGTAGATGCAGTTGTGGCAGGGATATTGATTGTTTGGCCAATTTTCAGCTTTGTTGGGTTTACTGTTGGATTTAGTGCTTGAATGGCCGAGACAGAGACCCCTAATGTTTTACCGATTTTTGTAAACGTATCACCGCTCTTAATCACATACACTGTGCTGTTCGTTTTAGTAGGCTCAATTTTTGTATTTGCCGGTGCGGTATTCGTTAAATAGGTTGCACTAACAAACGCTTTTTTTCCGCCCCACTGAATCTGTGCCCAACCATTGGAGGTTGATGTCACAGCTACATGATCGTTTAATTTTAACGAACCTAGTATAGGACTGCTCGTAGAAGCAGCTTCTCTTACCCTTAACGATGAGGCAGTGACAACCATTGTTTTTGCTTGAGATACAACTGCATGTTTTTGTGTAAGATAGTCAGCGCTGACAAAACAAACCCGGCCCTTGATCAGAATGCCGGCCCATCCGTTTTCTACGAATGCAACTTTGACAACATCCCCTTTTTTATAGGTTCCAATAATACTACTTGCAGTGGTTGGCTGCGAGCGAACATTCAGTGTTGTCGCGGTAACAGTCCTGTCTTCTACTTTTGGTAAAAGAATTTTTTTACCGTTAATGGAAGTAAGCCCATTGGCATCCAATATTTCCTGTGCAGTGACCCCATGTATCGCAGCGATTGTTTCAATTTTTTCGCCGCTTTTTACTTGATATGTATATTCCTGAATATATGCTGCATCCGCAGTGCTTGAATATAAGCCAAGCACAACGGTAAAAATGCCAGTCACAATCATTTTTTTTACGACATTTTTTTGAATCCATTGGTTAACCTGTGAAACATATGTATTCCAATCTGCTCGAATATCTTTTAAGAATCCTTTCACATCTAGTACATTTCGCAGATCAAACTGTATGCTTTTATAATATTCACGTTTTTCCATCCTCGAAGTGAAAACCGGTACACTTTTTGTGTGCTTGCTTTTTCCGTAAGTTTCTTTCCTGCTTAATGTTAATTCACCATTTACAGTTAATTCCTTCGTCAAATTCATCATTTCTCCAATTCTCTCTCTTTAGTTATAAATTAGACCATGACTCAGATGATCTCCCCATTGTAATATTCGAAATGTGAAATCGTTTTCTGTCTTAAAATTGTAATAATTAGTTGGAAATACATTGTGGAGGACTGTGTACCATTTTCGGATCACTTTACAGTAAAAAAGGAGAAGAAGGCTACTATCACATCAGCTATCTACCTTTTTAGTTTACTCATTTAATTTTTCGTTAGTAAGTTGAAAATGCTTGCCTCCTATTGACCAAACCAATCGAGGGTGTTTTAATATTGTTATAGTGGTTGGGTCACTGAACCAATGGTGAGGAGGGAATTTATGAAAGCCTTAATTACAGAATTAATTTGGAATGAAGGAATTGCGGAGTTGACTAGTCATGGGTTTGAGGTACATTATGATGAGGGCCTATGGGGGAACCGCAAAAAGCTGCTAGATGTGGTCAAAGATTATGATGCGATTATTGTTAGGAACCAAACAAAGGTGGATCAGGAACTATTAGATGCAGGAATACGCCTGAAAGCAGTTGGCCGCTTGGGAGTTGGAATGGATAACATTGATCTCGCTGCAGCGAAAAAAAGAGGGATTCAAGTGGTGTATGGCCGTCATGCTAATGCCACATCCGTTGCAGAATACGTGATGTCCGCAATGTTAAGTGCGAATCGGCCGCTTTATTCAGCAGCTGCTGAAAGTAGGGTGGGAAATTGGAACCGTATAAAGTTCACTGGTGGCGAGATTGCGAATAAAACACTCGGTTTAATTGGTTTAGGTGAAATCTCTCATCGTGTAGCGAAGCGGGCACTTGCTTTTGGTATGCAGGTGATTGGATATGATCCATTTATCACAGAGTACGACCACATAGTTTCAGAAACAGGTATCCAGCTAATAAAGTCTTTAGAAGACGTATTAACAGAGTCCGATTTCATTTCCTTACACGTTCCGTTGACAGCTGCAACGCATTATTTAATTTCGAAATCAGAACTGCAGAAGATGAAACCTACAGCGTATATAATTAATACTTCTAGAGGAGGTATTATCGATGAAACTGCGCTGGCAGCTGCATTGAATGAGCAAACGATTGCCGGGGCGTTTTTAGATGTCCTTGAAGTAGAACCTATCTCACAGTCTAATCAACTATTATCCTGCGAAACTGCCGTAATCACACCTCATATTGCAGGACTCACCAACGAATCTCAAATCAGAACATCATTATTAGTAGCCAAAGAAGTGGTGAAAATCCTAAAAGGTGAACGCTCTTTATGCGCCATTTAAATAAAATATTTTGAAAATTAAAACATTAATGTTGACTATCCGATGGTAAGGTGATTTAATAAATATATAGAAATTGGTTGGGTCACTCAACCATAAAAAGGAGGCTTTCTAATGAGTTTCAATAGCCAAGCAAGTACGATTACGGAAAAGCAGTCAGAGGCAGCTGGAAATGTAAGCACTCACAAGTTTTTAATCCATCATCGGGGTGATCATGTAGGTGTTGCTACCAGCCCGATTCAAGTGGGAGAAAAAGTAGTCGGGATTTATATGGATGATAATTCCGATGTGGTCGTAACGTCTAAAGGGGATATTCCTCTTGGCCACAAAATTTCCTTAGTCAATTTAGAAAAAGGGGAACCAGTATTAAAGTACGGCGTTCAAATTGGCTTAACAACAGAAAAGTGGGAAATCGGCGATTACGTTCATACCCACAACATTAAAACGGCGAGGTGGTAGAAAATGAGTCAACAGCTTTTTGGATATCGCAGGGAAAATGGTAAGGTCGGAATTCGGAATCACGTCATTATTTTACCGGTAGATGATATTTCTAACGCAGCTTGTGAAGCTGTTGCAAGACAAGTTCAAGGAACGCTGGCTCTTCCTCACGCATATGGCAGACTTCAGTATGGTCCAGACTTGGATTTACATTTCAGAACGATGATTGGAACGGGTTCAAATCCTAACGTAGCAGCCGTCGTCGTCATTGGGATTGAAGAAAATTGGTCGAAGAAAATCGCTGATGGGATTGCCGAAACTGGTAAACCAGTATCCTATTTTTCTATCGAAGGAAATGGTGATTTAGAAACAATCCGTGCGGCATCCTGGAAGGCGAAGGAGTATGTTCAATGGGCCACTGAACTTCAAAAGGAACCAATTGAATTAAAAGATTTAACGATCAGCATTAAATGCGGCGAATCGGATACAACCACCGGCATGGGCTCATGTCCAACTGTATCACAGGCAGTTGATCGTTTAATTGATGCTGGTGCGACCGTGTTCTTCGGGGAAACCTCTGAATTAACTGGCGGTGAGCATTTGATCAGCGAACGGATGGCAACACCGGAACTGCGTGACCGATTCATGTCCATCTATGATCACTACGTTGGAGAAATTGAGTCTAAAGGTGTTGATTTACTAGGATCGCAGCCGACCCAAGGGAATATCGCCGGCGGTCTGTCAACAATCGAGGAAAAAGCTTTGGGGAATATTGCTAAAACAGGATCGAAGGAAGTCGTTGGCGTCCTAGACCCTGCTGAAAAACCACTGAATGGAGCTGGACTTTACTTCATGGATACGTCTTCTGCAGCGGCAGAATGTATTACCCTAATGGCAGCCGGGGGAGCCGTACTCCACTTATTCCCGACCGGCCAAGGAAATATTATCGGCAATCCCATTGAACCGGTTGTGAAGATTACGGCCAACCCAATCACTGCTGCTACGATGAGTGAACATATTGATGTGGACGTGCAAGGTTTGTTATCCCGCAATATCTCTCTGGAAGAAGCTGGGGATCAATTGATGGAAATGATTTGCCGTACCGTAAATGGCCGTCTTACCAGTGCAGAGGCATTGGGCCATCGCGAATTTGTCATGACAAAACTATATCGCAGCGCTTAAATCACTTCTCCCTACACATGTTTATGCGTAGGGAGTTCCCTTTTTTGAAGCTTTTTTTATCATAAAAAACATGAGGAGATTACAAATGGGTACCTACCGTGAATCTGATCTTAAGAGGTTTTGTGAAAATGTACTGAAAAGTGTGGGGATGAATCAAGAGAATTCCTCTGTGGTTGCTGATTCTTTAGTCAAAGCAAATCTAGAAGGTGTTGACAGCCACGGAATCAGCCGGCTTCCTATCTATGTAAAACGGTTTAATGATCAGCGAATGAATGTGAATCCTGACATCCAAATGGCCGAGCCAACCGCATCTGTTTTGCTTGTTGATGGCGATAATGGCCTTGGCCATGTGGTCAGTTATCACGCAATTTTAAAAGGAGCAGATATGGCTAAACAAAGTGGACTGACGGCCATTGCGATTAAGAATAGCAATCATTTTGGCACCGCGTCTTATTTTTGTCAGCTGGCTTGTGAGCAAAATCTGGCCTGTATTGGATTCACCAATTCTCCCCCGGGAATTGCTCCTTGGGGAGGAAAAAATGCCTTTTTCGGAACGAACCCCATTGCATTTGGCTTTCCTACCGGAAATGAGCAGCCGGTCATTATTGATTTATCCACCAGCATTGCAGCAAGAGGGAAAATCATTTTAGCTGCAAAGCAGGGAAATCCCATTCCTGATGGATGGGCAATGGATGAAGACGGTCTCCCGACTAATGATGCAGAAGCAGCCTTAAGGGGTTCGGTCCTGCCATTAGGTGGAGCGAAGGGTTCTGCGTTAGCTTTAGCTGTCGAAATCATGACCGGTGTCCTTTCCGGAGCCGCTTTTGGCCCTCATGTTAAAAATCTTTATGATGAAGCGGAAACCGAACAGGCAAATGTGGGCCATTTCTTCCTCTTGCTAGATATCGAGAAATTTATGCATCTATCCACTTTTTTTGAATCGCTTGAACATCTGTTAACAGAGATGAAGGAAGTCCCCAAGGCACCAGGGACGAATGAAATAAGATACCCAGGGGAAAGAAGAAGGAGGGACAGGGAGCGGCGCCAGTTAGAAGGAATTGTCTTATCTCCTAGTGTGGAAGAGGAACTCTCCAAGCTTGGGGATTTTTATAACGTCCGATTTCCAGAGCCACTATCCTTAGAAAAAATATAAAATGAAAAGGCTGTTCTGAATCTTGCAGAACAGCCTTTCTTCATTATTATTCTATTAAAGCATTTGCCGTAATGGAACGTTCAACGCTTTCTAGATGTTCCTTCATACAGTGCTGCGCTAAATCTGGATTCTTTTGTTTGATGGCTTGTAAAATTTCCGTATGTTCCTGAACGGATTGTTGGGCTCTGCCGGGAATTTGAATCGATTTATTCCTTGCTTCAGATAATAAATCGATTAAATAATTCATAATCCCGATTAAGACTACATTTTTCGAATTATTGGCTAAGGTGATATGAAATTTATGGTCTAATTCCGCTAGACGCTTATAATCCACATTGCCTTGGACGATTTTATTTGCTTCATTGACAATTTGTTCTAACTCGGTCCATTGGTCTTCATTCGCATTTTCAATCGCCCACTTTACTGTCCATTCTTCTAGAATTTTGCGGACAGAGAAAAAGTCCTTGATTTGTTCAGTTGAGACAAAAAATGCTTCCGTCATCTTTTGAATTTGATGTTCAGGTGAGGCAATAAATACCCCAGTTCCATGTTTCACTTGTAGGTATCCGTAGGCTTCGAGGATTTTATAGGCTTCCCTCACCGTATTTCTGCTGACTGAAAGCTCAATCCCCATTTCTCTTTCACCTGGTATCCGCTCACCTGCTTGGTATTCTCCCGTTTGGATCTTTTTCTTTATACTGTCTGCTACTTGTTCAGAGATCCCTTTTCTATTAAATTCCATTTGACCCCAACCTCCTCCGTGACAATCAAAGTACGTCTCCTTTTTAAAAAAATAGTACTTTTTCCCTAGTGGCTCAACCTTTATTTAAACATTACGTTACTAGCTTGTAAATGAGCTATTTAACGAAAAGTATTACAAATTTAACATAGTGCATCTGCCGGTAGCATGTTGCTATACGGCGGATAGTCTCCTTTTTAATATTAGGAAGGTTCTATTTATAATATCGAATTTAGTTGGTTAGGTGACCCAACCAATATAGCTTCATTAAACCATTTTTACCGTTGCTAAGCAATAAATTTATTTATTGAAGAAATAATGTTTGATTTTTTAGAAAATTTAAATATAATTAAATTAGTGGTTGGGTGACTGAACCATAAAAGGAAGGAGGAGTACATAATATCTTCAGCTTACCTATGTCTAGGACTAATTTTAAAATATGAAAGGGCTTACAAACTAGTAGGGAGGTTAGGAAATGAAAAAATGGTCTGTCTTCATTCTAATAGGGTTAACCTGTTTATTCATGATTAGCGGCTGCTCCAGTATAGCGTCAAGTAAGGGAACGGATGCCGAATATGTTTTAAGGCTCGGGCATTTGCAGACAGATACTCATCCATATCATAAAGGAGCTTTAAAGTTTAAAGAGCTTGTTGAGGAAAAATCAAACGGAAGAATCAAAATTGATATTTTCCCTAGCAGTCAGTTAGGGAACGGACGGGATCAGATTGAGGGTGCCCAAATTGGCTCGATTCATTTTCACATCGGTTCCGTTGCTCCCGTTACCAATTTTGCCCCGCAGTTTAATGTACTCAACCTGCCTTATTTATTTGAAAGCCGTGAGCATGCCTTTAAGGTTCTCGATGGAGAAATCGGTGAGGAGCTAGGAGCCAATTTGGCGAATAGAGGGTTAATGAATTTAGGTTTTATGGAAAATGGCTGGCGGCATATGACCAATAATGTAAAGCCGATTAAAACAGCTAAAGATGCGGCTAGCTTGAAAATTAGGGTCCAGGAATCGCCGCCCTATATTTCATTTGTTAAGGCCCTAAAATCTACACCTGTACCAGTGCCATTCGGGGAACTTTATACCGCGCTTGAGCAGCATGTAGTCGATGGCCAGGAAAACCCGCTTGCGCAAATTTACTTGAACAAATTTAATGAAGTTCAAAAGTATTTGACGTTAACCAATCATAATTATGATGCAGCTGTTTTTATCATGAGTAAAACAACCTATGATACCCTTCCAAATGATCTACAAAAAGTGATAACGGAAGCTTCCAAAGAAGCGATCCAATTTGAACGAAAATCCGCTTTGGAGGATGAGGAAAAGCTGTTAGAGGATTTACGCAAATCGGGCATTCAAATTGAGGAAGACGCCGATTTAGACTCCTTTAGAGAAGCTGTTAAACCAGTATACAAAGAATTTGAAGCCTCAATTGGAAAAGATCTGCTGGACAAAATAGAGGACTTAAAATAAGCGTGTGGAGGTGCGATAAATGAAAGGGTTTATGACGGAAATGAGTAAAAAGGTTGATAAAGCCAGTAAATATCTCTTGATTTTATTTTTCGTTATTGCTTTCGTTTCTACTGTTTATCAAGTATTTTCCCGGTTCGTTTTACAGAGTTCCATCGTACAAAAAATGCTCCCAATGATTGACTTTTCCGTATTTAATTTAAGCTGGATTGAAGAACTGATTCGGTATATGTTTGTCTGGATTGTTTTCTTAGGAATCGGAATTGTTTATAAAAGCAAGGAACACGCTCAGGTGGAAATTTTGCTTCATTATATGCCTGAGAAGTTTAAGGGTAAGCTGCAAGTCCTCGTCGAAGTCATCAACTCCGCTGTTTTTCTATTTTTAATCGTTTATGGCTGGAGTATTTTAAAATTTACCAGTCAACAAATATCCCCTTCTATGGGATGGAATATGACCCTGGTTTACGGCTCGGTGCTTGTCTGTTCGCTCATCTGTCTTCTTCATTCCATTGATAATATACTTGGTTTGGTACTTGCAAAGGAAGATAAAGCTGAGATTGTACAGGTAGACGTGGCAAACGAGAAGCCCTTTTTAGGATAATGAAGGAGGAATATGAATGACAGTAGCAATTGTTGTCCTGGTCGTATTGTTTTTACTGATGTTTCTTGGTGTTCCTATTGCTATTTCGCTGATTTTAGCATCTATTTCCGGCTTTTTGACAAGTATCTACTATATTCCATTAGAAGTCGTTCCGCAAAGACTGATCACCTCCGTAGATTCCTTTCCGCTTCTGGCGATTCCATTTTTTATGCTCACGGGTGAATTCATGATGTCCGGCAGTATGGGGAAAAGGATTGCCGGGTTTGCTTTTGCATCGGTCGGCTGGGTCCGGGCCGGCTTAGCTCAGGTTTCTACATTAACAAGTATGTTTTTCGCTGGTATTTCCGGTTCCGGAGCAGCAGATACGGCCGCTGTTGGTAAAATGATGATCCCGATGATGGAAAAAAAGGGGTATGATAAAGGATTTGCGGCTGCCACGGTAGCAAGTGCAGGAACGATCGCAGTCGTGATTCCGCCTTCGATTCCGATGATTGTTTACGGTGTGACAGCAGGAGTTTCGATTGGTGATTTGTTTACGGCGGGAATTGTCCCCGGGATTTTAATTGGTATCTCGATTATGCTGGTAAACTATTGGCTGACCAAAAAGAATAACTATTCCCAGGAGCATACGAAATTTGAATTCGCCTCTTTCAAAAAGACTTTTTTCGAAGGAATATTGGCTTTGATTCTTCCATTGATTATTATCATTGGAATCCGCGGAGGTATTTTCACCCCGACGGAGGCTGGGGCGGTAGCTGCCGCGTATGCATTTATTATCAACAAATTTGTCTATAAGGATATGGATTGGAAGGATATCCCCGAGGCATTTATTAAAGCAGGAAAAATGACGGCGATGGTTGTGTTTATTATTGCGGCTGCTAACCTATTTGGCTGGCTCCTAACCGCTGAACAAATCCCGCAGCTGCTTGTTAACTTGGTAACAGGATTCTCTGATAATCGTTATCTGGTCCTGCTTATGTTCACGGTCATATTCTTTATCGCAGGCTGCTTCCTAAATGCATCAGCCGCTATTACGATATTAACACCACTATTGTTGCCAATTGCCTTAGCAGCAGGAATTGATCCTATCTTCTTTGGCCTTATCATGGTCGTCAACCTGTCAATCGGGCTCATCACACCACCAGTAGGGTTAGACCTCTTTGTCGTAAAAGGCATCGCCGACGTTTCTTATGATAAACTGATTCGATCCGTTGTTCCGTTTATCGCCGTCATGGTCGTCGACCTGTTAATCATCACCTACTTCCCAGCACTATCCATGTTTTGGGTTTAAGCACGGGGCAAGTTCTTTTGTTTCTATTTCACCTCCATTATAACAAGAAAGGGTCAGCCCTCTGCATTCGCAAAGGGGCTGACCCTTTTTATATTGTTGAGTAAATGATTGGGTTACCCCCAATCCGATTCTTTTGTCGCAAACCTCGTGAAGATTTAAAATATTATTATTTTTCCAAGCGAAGTTTTTATAATATAATGTGTTTCGGACGAGGGGATATACAGAAGAATCCTTATAAGGCACATGGCAAAAGAGATTGATATATCAATATTATTTACGGTTTTTGTAATATTTTTACTTTTCGCTTTCGCGTTCACATTCGCCCGTAACTGTGCTATTATCATTACGATTTTGGGCTGATTTTTTTAAAAAATAACTACCATGATGTTCGAAGGAATCTCTTCAAGCATTGATGCCTAAGGTAACATCGTGGGAAAATAATCGAGGAGTAGGATGGAAGTGAACACGATGGGTCTGGAGCAAAGTGAGAACCGGAATATCTTGGTGGAAATCAGAGAACTGAAAAGCAGGCTGAATGAACTGTATCGGCAAAAAGGTCCGGCCAGTTCCGATTATATTTCCATGTCATTAAAGCTGAATTATTTAATGAACGAATTTTTTGAGGCGAATCTTTAAGTACATTGGAGGTTCAACCGACAGTCTAAGAGGGATGGAAAATCCCCTCAGACTATAGCTAAACTTTATCCATTTTATCGCTAGAAAAGGTCTTACTATCTATCGCGCCCGTAGCATCTGCATTCTTTGGTTGAATAGTGATGGATAGGATAAAGTCCCAAGCATGATACTAGTGACGGCTGCGGTGGTTAAGAGCAAAAATAATATAAGCAATTGGAATTGTACGGCTTGAATTGGATCGGCCCCGCCGATGATTTGGCCGCTCATCATGCCTGGAAGCTGGACGAGCCCAATGGTTTTTTGGCTTTCAATTGTCGGTATCATGCTTGCTTTTATAGAAGTGATCAGCTGGGTGTTGATGGCCTGTTTCGGTGTTCCGCCAAGGGACAGGATGAGTTCCGTTTCGTCCTGACGTGATTCTATCTCGGCAGAAAACCGGTTAAGGAACAAAATGGCGAGGACCATGGAGTTGCCAATGACCATACCGCTGAGCGGGATGATATATTGGGCCGCCCGCGGCGTAATGTTGAAGCCGAGTATAATCCCTTGCGTCAGTACTTCAATAAAAATTAAAGTAACTGCCACTTTCCATGTGATGCCTTTAATCGCACTCCCTTTTTTCCTAGCATTTTGCGTGGCTGCGCCAATCATGACCATCACCATCAGGAATATATAGAGAGGGCTATCCGCTTCGAAGATGAATTGGAGAATATAGCCGACCGCTAACAGCTGGATGACGGAGCGAATGGTTGCGATCATCGTGTCTTTTTCCAGCCCTAGGTGGAGTGTTTTTGATAAAAAAAGCGGGATTAGGACGAAAACAAGCGCGATGGTTAGTGCGAGATAACTCATTGGCCTTCCCCTTTCACAAAACGTTTCACTTTTTCATTAACCGGCGCCTTCAGCAAGCTGCTTTCCCCCGTTTCAATCACTTTCCCACCCATCATCACCCAGGTGTATGCCCCGATTGTCAACGCCTGCTCCAGATTATGAGTAATCCAGATGATGGTCGTGTTGAATTTCCGGTTTATTTTTACAATCAATGCTTCGATTTCCTTCTGGGATGCCAGGTCGAGCGAAGATGTAATTTCATCGAGCAAAATGACGCGGGGACGGTTAACCAGTGTCCGGGCAATCGAAACCTTTTGGCGCTGCCCGCCCGATAGATCTTTACTATGTCGGTGCAAAAATGAAGCATCCAGGCCTACATCGGTCAATAAATTTATCGCTTCTTCCTCCGCTAGTTGTTTCCCCTGCAGTTCCATGGGCAGAGCCAGATTTTTGAGTACGCTGCCGCTGATCATTGGTGCACTTTGAAGCGCCATTCCCACGTAGCGCCGCAATTGGACCGGTTCGCAGCTATCGATGTTTTGGTCGTTAATAAAAATTTCCCCTGAATCAGGCGACAGCAGGCCGTTGCATAGTTTAAGCAGTGTCGTCTTTCCAGCTCCTGAAGGCCCGACCAAAGTGGTGATTTTACCTTCATGAAACGATCCGGTAATATCTTTTAAAATCGGCTGATTGTCAACGGAATAATACACATCCCGAAAATGTACAGCCGGTTTATAGTCCGCTGACATTATTTTCACTTCTTTCCAAGTTCCTTTTGGGAATGAATTATATCACAGATGTTACCAAATCCCCTACCCCAATTTATTATCCCACTATTTTTGATTCTCTAAGATGTAAAATGATTGCAATTAATGAATTTTTGTAAAAAATATTATATAATTTTAAAATTGTGTAAAATTTTATGAAATTTCTATCATTCTTCCATAAAGGTTAGTACAATAGGTTTGAAAGATCATAAACTCTTGAAAGGTGGGAAAAAGTTGAAAAGAAAGATTGCAAGAAACATTCGCAGCAAACTATTAAAAAGTTCTCTCGCATTAACTCTCGCAGCAAGTATGATCCCCTTCTCATTTAGCCCTGGAGCGGCTTATGCAGAGGCAGCAGGAAACACGGCGACTCTTCGCATCTTAGAAACGACGGACCTACATAATAACGTGTTGTCCTACGATTATTATCAGGATACGGGTGCAGGTCTCAACTATGGTTTATCCAAAACGGCAAGCTTGATTGGGCAGGCGAGATCAGAGGTACCAACGGAAAACTCCATGCTGTTTGATGCAGGTGACACGCTTCAAGGCAACCCTATGGCCGATTATGTGGCAAAAGTGAAGCCAATCACCAAGGCAGACACACACCCAATGTTTAAAGCGATGAATCTATTAAAATATGATGCTGCGATTGTCGGTAATCATGAATTTAACTTTGGTTTAGACTTTCTCGACACGGCGCTGGCAAATGCTGCATTTCCAATTGTAAACGCTAACATTTATATTGATGATAAGGACGGAAATCCTGATAACGATAAAAACTACTTTACACCATATGAAATCATTGATAAAAAAATCAAGGATAAAAATGGTCAAGAACAAACAGTTAAGGTAGGGGTTATTGGCTTTGCTCCTCCGCAAATTATGCAGTGGGATCGAGATAAAGTTGAAGGAAAACTAATCATTAAAGACATTGTTAAAACCGCAAACAAGTTTATCCCAGAAATGAAGGCAAAGGGCGCTGAAGTCATTGTCGCCATTGCTCACTCTGGCTGTGACATTGCCTCAGAAGGAAAAGAAGCGGCTGAAAATGCTGTTTTTGACTTAACGAAAGTCGACGGCATTGATGCCATGCTTTTTGGACATTCACATACGAATTTCCCTGGCTCTTCTTTTAATGGTAAAAAGGGAATTGATAATGAAAAAGGACATATTAACAATACACCAGCTGTTGAAGCCGGTTATTGGGGAAATAACCTAGGTGTTCTCGATTTAGAATTGGTTCAACAAGCAGATGGAACGTGGAAGGCTGACAGAGCTAATTCAAAATCTGTTAACCGCCCTGTTACCGCTGCAACGACTGCTGTTGACGAGATTGTAAATGCAGTAAAACATGAGCATGAAGCTACACTAGATTATGTACGTGGCAAGCTTGGAGAAACTCCGGCTCCATTAAATACGTTTTTTTCACGGGTAATTGATGACCCGGCGCTTCAACTTATTAATGAGGCACAGACTGACTTTGTAAAGAAATATATTGCCGAGCATCGTTCGGACTTGAAAGATATACCGATCATTTCCGCTGCGGCGCCATTTAAAGGCGGATCAAGTTATACGAATATCCCTAAAGGTGATATTTCAATTAAAAGTGCGAATGACCTTTATATCTATAACAATACGCTTAAGGCCCTTCAATTAACGGGTGCCGAAGTAAGAGAGTGGTTAGAATTGTGTGCGGCAGCATTCAATAAAATTGACCCAAACAAAGAAGGCAATCAAGATTTACTCGATAACGGTTTCACTCCTTACAATTATGATGTGATTGATGGTCTTAAATACCAAATTGATGTCACAAAAGATGCCCGCTATACAAGAAGTGGTGTGAGAACTTCTTCTCAGGAACATCGGATTATCAAGTTAACGATGATGGATGGAACACCTGTAAAAGATGATCAAGTATTTATTTTAGCAACCAATAACCACCGTGCTGGCGGTACTGGAAATTATCCGGGTACGGGTGCTGATGCAAAACTAATTCTTGATTCACTGCTCGAAAACCGCGAAGTATTGATGGATTATATTAAAGAAAAGAAGGTAGTCAATGCTGTTGCCGATAACAACTGGAAGATTGCTCCTGTTGGCGGTGTCGCTAAGTTGGTATTCAACTCGTCGCCAGATGCAAAAGCCTATTTATCTTCAGCACCAAATCTTAAGGATCTTGGCCCATCAACGATTAGACCGGGATATCAGCTCTATGAATTAGATCAAAATGTCCATGTGAAACTATTGGGCATCAATGATCTCCATGGACAATTGGATTATTCGACAACGGTTAGTGGACAGTTAGTGGGCGGTATTGAATATTTAGCCGGATATTTGAAAGAAAAAGAAGCAACAAACCCTTCCCATACGTTAAAGGTTCATGCCGGTGATGCGGTTGGAGCTAGCCGTCCGGTGTCTGCATTAATGCAGGAAGAACCGACTATTCGCTTCTTAAATGAACTTGGTTTTGATGTGGGGACTGTTGGTAACCATGAATTTGATCAGGGTGTTGCCGAGATGATGCGTCTCATCAACGGCGGAAGCCATCCTAAGACCGTTGATAAGTATGGTCCATTTGAAGGTGCGAGTTTCCCGTACACGGTAGCAAACGTTGTCGATGAAAAAACAAACGAGCTTATTTTACCTCCGTACGTTATCAAAGAGGTAGACGGAGTCAAAATTGGTTTTATTGGAGTTGTGACAACAGAAACTCCAACGATTGTTACGCCAAGCGGGGTAGCAGGAGTGAAATTTACCGATGAAGTAGACGCCATTAATAAATACACAGCCGAGCTTAAAGCAAAAGGCATAAAGGCAATCGTTGTTCTTGCCCATGAAGCTGGAAGCTCAGCTACTAATGGCTCGAACCCGACTGGAAAAGTGGTTGAGTTTGCAAAAAAGGTTGATGATGAAGTTGACGTAATTTTTGGCGCCCACAACCATGCGTATATGAATGCAACTGTAAATGGAAAATTAATGATTCAGTCGTATTCGTACGGAACAGCTTTTTCAGATGTTGATTTAACAATTGATCCAGTTACACAGGATATCGTGGCAAAAGAGGCCAAAATCGTAAGAACGGTACAAAACAAAGAACATCTTGATGTTAAAACGAAAACGAAGCTTGATGAATATCTAGAATATATTCAACCAATCACAAGTGAAGTAGTAGGGGAAGCCGCTACTGCGATTAGCCGTTCTACTAGTTCAGCCGGCGAATCGGCATTGGGTGACTTAATTGCCGATGGAATGCGCGCGAATACTGGCACGCAATTTGCCTTTATGAATTCAGGCGGAATCCGTGATGATATCAAAAAGCCAGGTCCGATTACTTGGGGTGATCTTTTTGCCATTCAGCCGTTTGGTAACGATATTGTTACGATGAAACTAACGGGTGACCAAGTAAGGATTTTACTCAACCAACAATGGTCTGCTTCTGGGTCGAAGATTATGCAGATTTCCGGATTGAAATATACTTGGACAAGTAAATTACCGATTGGAAATAGAGTGTTAGATATCTATCTTCCAGATGGTACGGAAATTGACCCTAAAGGCGAGTATACGGTCACTGTTAATAACTTTATGGCAGATGGCGGAGACGGATTTACCATCCTTAAAGAAGGTAAGGAAAGAGTAACCGGGACAACTGATTTTAAAGCATTGTTTAATTATGTTAAAGCTCAATCGGCTATTAAACCATTAGCCCCAGTTATTGAGGGAAGAATTTTAAGAGATGTTGTAAAAACCCCAACTGTTCAAGTGTCGCAATTTGATTCGATTTTACGCGGACAAACGAGCCTTGGGGCAAAGATTGTTGTATCTATCGGCGATAAGACTTTCGACGAAGTCACAGCTGATGAATCAGGTAAATTTGAAGTGGAGATTGGTAAACAAGCTGTTGGTACAGTGATTACGCTAGACATTACGGATGCACTTGGTAATAAAGGTACTTTCAAAGTGACGGTCGCAGCACCTGCAGCACCGGTTGTTAATCCGGTAACTGATGCGGACGTAGTGGTCACCGGAACTTCCGAAGCAGGAACAAAAGTAGTGGCGAAAGCAGGCGATATGGAACTAGGTACTGCCGTTGCGAATGCAGAAGGTAAATTTGCCATCACTATTGTCAAGCAAGCAGCAGGAACCGTCCTTACGGTAACAGCAACAGATGCAGCTGGAAACGTAAGTATCGCAACAGAAGTAACCGTCAGCGACGCAACAGCACCAGCAGCACCGCAAGTAAATGCTGTTACGGATGCGGACGAGGTCCTAACAGGTACAGCTGAAGCAGGCTCGACAGTGATAGCAATGGTGGATGGAAAGGAAATCGGCCAAGCGACTGCAGATTCAGCAGGCAAGTTTGAAATCAAAATTGCGAAGCAAAAAGCTGGCGTGAAAATTTCTGTAACGGCGACAGATGCGGCAGGAAATACGAGTGCAGCAACTGAAGTAACCGTAAGTGCTAAAGTTGTTGAGCAGCCAGCTAAACAAGGTTGGAAATTTGAAAACGGTAAATGGTATTTCTACGACAATGATGTGGCCAAAACTGGCTGGTTAAAGGACAAAGAGAAGTGGTACTACTTAGGTGCCGATGGGGCCATGGTAACGAAAGCCTGGGTTCAAACCGGAGCGAAATGGTACTACTTAGGTACTGATGGAGTCATGGCAACGAAAGCGTGGGCACAATCCGGAGCGAAATGGTATTACTTAGGTGCCGATGGCGTTATGGTCACAAAAGCATGGGTTCAAACCGGAGCGAAATGGTACTACTTGGGTGCTGATGGAGCTATGGTCACAAAAGCGTGGGCACAATCCGGAGCGAAATGGTACTACTTAGGTACTGATGGAGCTATGGTAACGAAAGCCTGGGTTCTATCCGGCGGCAAATGGTATTTCCTTGGCAGTGACGGGAAAATGCTCGAAAATGAATGGCTGCTTGATAAAAATAAATGGTACTACCTAGGTAAAAATGGTGCAATGGCTGCCACTTCATGGGTACGATCAGGAAGCAACTGGTATTTCATGGACAACAATGGCGTCATGAAAACTGGCTGGGTATTGACCGGCGGCAAATGGTACTATCTCTACACAAATGGAAAAATGGCAGCTAACACGGTTGTACAAGGTTATAAACTTGGAGCAGACGGTGCCTGGATTAAATAGTTGGCAATTCTATTAAGTAAAGGCCTTTTCTCGATATGAGAAAAGGCCTTTTTTTGTCGTTAAACTATCGGGGGGAAGTTAGATCTGCACTCCCAACTCAAAAAAACCAGCCCCCTAAAAAGGGACTGGTTCAAAAATTACTCGAATGTATTCTCCTCTAAATAATCTCCCCAGACAATCCAGAACTGCCCGGTCTCCGGATCATAGTCAATGAGCCAATTTTCAAATTCAACGCTCTGATTCAGGCGGATTGCTTTATCCAATTCAGCACTTAAAACGTCCGATGGTATCCGAATGCCGAGTGTATCTGCTACTTCGACGCCCAGTTTGGCATAATCTTTATGAAAGGAAACAACTCCCCCAGGAATGGCCCAGCCAACCCCTTGGTTCCCTTTGAAAAATAAGAATCCACGCTCACCGTTTTCGAGGAATTGAACCTTGACGCTGACCCCATATTTCACGGTAATATCCTTGAACCGATCTAAATATGGATCGTCATAAACCCGGGCGCCGTCAGCCCCGACCCTGCTCCCGTCAACAATCGTGTCGACAGCCATTTTGCCGCTTGAATAGAAGTAATACTCTTTATGATTAATCTCTCTCCAGCCCGTTGCCATCGCCCCGTTTTGATCAAGGTAATACCACACTCCCCCTGAGTAGAGCCAGCCTGTCTTCATAGCTCCGCTTGCATTTAAGTAGTACCACTTGCCGCCGGTATTGACCCATCCGGTTTTCATGATGCCGTTTTGATCAAGAAAATACCAATCGTGATTGGTGAAAACCCAGCCCTTGGCAGGTCCATCTTCGCCATAGTAGTACCATTTACCATTAAGGTTGAACCAACCAGTTCGCATTGCGCCGCTTCGATCAAACCAATACGTTACACCGCCTGTTGTCAGCTGTGCCGTTCGCATGACCCCGTTTTTTTCAAGGTAGTACCACTTGCCATTCTCCTTGACCCAGCCGGTTTTCATCGCCCCGTTTTGATCAAGGTAATACCACACTCCCCCTGATTGCAGCCACCCCGTCTTCATTGCACCGTTAGGGGAAAGGAAGTACCATTTGCCGCCAGTATAGACCCATCCGGTTTTCATAACACCGTTTTGATCTAAATAATACCAGCTGTTTAAATGATTTAGCCAGCCTTTGTAAGGTGTTTTAGAACCTGGCAGATAGTAATACCATTTGCCGCCGCTGGATTTCCAGCCATTAACCGTTTCAAGGAAAAAATCATAGCTCTCCTTCGTCACCTTACATGGGTAGCCATCCTTGTCGTTATCGAGGTTGTATGGGTCGTTGGTCGCGCTGTAGCCATTGGTGTACCAGAATACCATCAACTCTCTACTGTTGGAAAAATCATGGCAGGTTTTCCCGCTGATCGTTTCAGCAGAAACCTGTGAGTGCATGCCCCAGAAAAACATAAACGCAAAAAGGGCTGAAAAGAGTAGTTTTTTCATATAGACCTCCTAAAGCTAGTATATTTCATAATAACTATACAATATAATTTATAGGAAAAAAATAGTATTTTTTGATAATAGTAGAATGAGGGGCTGTGATCAGCCCCCTGCTCAGCTAAAGTATGAAAGTAAGGCAGAGAGCAATAGCTCTTTGCCTTTTTGCCTATTAAGAAATAGGTGACCATTGAATAGTCACTAGCTGAATTTTTTATACATTCAAACTATTGAAACAAATATCTGGGAAAATAGTGTATTTCATCCTATAATGGTAACTATTGAAAGTTAAAACAAGTGGGAGGAAACAAATTGAAGAAAAAGAAACAATTTCACGTACGTTTATTTAGTATTGTAGCAGCGGTTATTATGGTATTTTCATTGCTATCACCTGGACTTGCGAATGCGAAATCAACTAAGACACCCTACCTATATGTAAATGATTCGCAAAAGGCTGCAAAAGAAAAGATTAGTAATCGTTTACTAGATACGTATAAAAAAGAGGACAAAGTCACTTTTTTAATAAAATTTAAAGAAAAGGCAGATACAGCAAATGCTATCAAGCGGACGAAAGCGATCGCGAAGCAAGAAAAACTTACTGCGAATAAAGAAAAGTTTATCCAGCGCTCGGCAGTTGTCTCTGAATTAAAAGCGACTGCACAGGTTGAGCAGCAAAACGTATTAAAATATCTGAAACAAGAAGTACATAAAGGGAATGTCGAATCTTTTAATTCCTATTTTATCGTCAATGGTATGGCGGTTACAGCAACGAAAGAGGTTGCCGAAAAGATTGCAACTTTTTCTGAAGTTGAAAAAGTATTACCAAATGAAACAAGACAATTATTTGTTTCCACAACTAATGAGGAAAGTCCTCAGTCAAATCTAGCGAATGTCGAGTGGAATGTTGAGAGAGTTGGGGCTCCAGCTTTATGGGAAAAGGGAATCGACGGTACTGGTGTAGTGGTAGCAAGTATTGATTCCGGTGCTCAATGGGATCACCCCGCATTAAAAGAAAAGTATCGAGGCTATAATGCAGCAACGGGAGAAGTTGATCACGACTTTAATTGGTTTGATGCCACGGCTGGACGATCGATTCCATATGATGATTTAGCGCATGGAACACATGTGACTGGGACAATGGTCGGCAGTGAGCCAGATGGATCAAACAAAATTGGAGTAGCACCGGGTGCCAAATGGATTGCTGTTAAAGCATTCTCGGAGACTAGCGGAAGTGATGCGAATTTGCTTGCGGCTGCAGAGTGGATTTTAGCACCAAGAGATTCAAAGGGGAATACGCGGGTTGACTTGGCACCAGATATTGTTAACAACTCCTGGGGTGGCGGACCGGGTCTTGATGAATGGTATCGAGATGTGGTAAGAGAATGGAGAAATGCGGGAATATTTCCTACATTTGCAGCAGGGAACACAAGCATGACGAATATCGGCGGACCCGGGTCTGTCGCAAATCCAGCAAACTATCCCGAAGCCTTTGCGGTAGGGGCAACGAATAAAAATGATATAGTTGGAGATTTTTCATTACGTGGACCTTCCCCGTATGGTGAAATTAAGCCGGATATTTCAGCGCCTGGAGCAAATATTCGATCATCCATACCTCGCAGTGATTATGACGGCGGCTGGGATGGCACATCGATGGCGGCCCCTGCGGTATCAGGAATTGTTGCACTATTATATGGAGTGGATGCAAGTTTAACAGTTGATGAAATTGAAAAGATATTAATAGAAACAGCAACGCCTTTAACAGATAAGGAATATCCGGAATCACCAAATAATGGGTACGGCTATGGATTAGTTAATGCTTACAATGCTGTATCTTCTATTAGAGAAGGCCTGGGGACTTTGGAAGGAAAAGTCGTTCAAACGGTTGCGGATTCTGAACTGCCTATTAGAGGAAAAGTAAGTGCTCTTGAAAGCAGACAGTACGTCAACACAAGTCCTGATAACGGCTCATATAAATTTCCACATGCTGTCGGAAAATTTACCGTCCAAGCTGAAGCATATGGATATCAATCTAAACAACAATCAGTAACTTTTGAAAAAGATAAAGCTATACATGCCGATTTCACCTTGAACGAAATCCCAAAAGGAACTGTAAGTGGCGTCATTACCGATAAAATATCAGGGGAAGCTGTTGAGGGTGTGACATTACTCCTGATTGAAGATGCCAATATTGCACCTGTTGCAACGGATAAGGACGGTAAATATACCATTACGGCTTACGAAGGTAGTTATACATTGAGAGCAATGAGAAGCGGCTATCACAGTCAAGATATTACGATTACAATTAGCGGAGATAGCCGAGGCGTTGATATTGTTCTTGATCCATTTTACACGTATCCTGGTGGCGAAATTGGCTACGACAATGGAATCGTCGATAATGGCAGTATGTATTTTGGCGGTGGGGTTGGATGGGCAGTAAAAATGTCATTGCCAGAGAATAAGAAATCAGCGATTGTCACAGATGGAGTGTTTCACTTCAAGAAAAGTAAATACTCAGACACGTTTGGAACAGAATTTAATGTGGAAGTATGGGATGCTTCTGGCCGCGAGGGATTACCGGGTAAAAAACTTGCTGGACCGATAGCTGCCGATGCCATATTGGATGATTGGACAGTAATTGATTTAACTGATTACAATATCAAGGTTGATGGGGATTTTTATATGGTGTATGTCCAAACACTGAATTATCCAGATGCACTGGCTTTAGCAACCGATGATGGTAATCCCTATACAGAGCGAAGCTATCAATATCTTGATGGTGAATTTTATCCAGCATTTGTTGAAGACGGAAATTATATGATCCGTGCACGTGTAAGTTATGAAGTGGAAAAGCCGTTCATTACTTCGCCAAAACAGGCTGAAGTTTTTAAAGACGAAAACATCATAGTAGAAGGAACTGCCTCACCGACAACAACGATTAAATTGATGAATAACAATGAAGAGGCAGGTACGGCAAAAGTTGGCGATGAAGGCAAATTTTCAATCCCAATGAAAATTACAGACGGTGAAAATAGTTTAATAGCGGTCTCCATGTTAAATGGTAAGGTGACGGGAAAATCGGATCCTGTTATTGTTTCACTAATATCCGATAAACCTGTCATGAAAGATCTTAAACCGGCAGTTGACCAATCTATGTTCCCTGGTGAGAAGCTAGAAATCTCTTTCCAAAGTAATGTAATCGGTGGAGAAGCAAACTTTGAAGTGAAACTACCTTCACAAATGAATGCGAAACCTTCTTCTTCTAAAAATAAAATGGAAGAGGTGGAGCCGGGAGTCTATAAGGGTGTTTGGACCGTTCCAGATGTAAAAATTCAAGATGCTATTATTGAAGTGGAACTAACAGATGCCAATGGAAAAAGAGTTACACAGGAAGCACTAGGTAAACTAACGATTAAGCAAACTGAAGTGCCAGTCGAAGAAGTGAAAACAGGCTGGAAAGCCGAGAACGGCAATTGGTACTACTATGACAGTAGAGGCAGTAAAGTAACAGGCTGGGAAAAAGTAGATGCGAAATGGTACTATTTCAACAACAATGGAGTAATGCAAACAGGCTGGCTGAAAGACGGAGCGAAATGGTACTACTTAGGTACTGATGGAGTCATGGTAACGAAAGCGTGGGCACAATCCGGAGCGAAATGGTACTACTTAGGTGCCGATGGAGTCATGGTAACGAAAGCATGGGTTCAATCCGGAGCGAAATGGTACTACTTGGGTGCTGATGGAGCCATGGTCACAAAAGCGTGGGTTCAATCCGGAGCAAAATGGTACTACTTAGGTACTGATGGAGCTATGGTAACGAAAGCCTGGGTTCTATCCGGCGGCAAATGGTATTTCCTTGGCAGTGACGGGAAAATGCTCGAAAATGAATGGCTGCTTGACAAAAATAAATGGTACTACCTAGGTAAAAACGGTGCAATGGCTGCCACTTCATGGGTACGATCAGGAAGCAACTGGTATTTCATGGACAACAATGGCGTCATGAAAACTGGCTGGGTATTGACCGGCGGAAAATGGTACTATCTCTACACAAATGGAAAAATGGCAGCTAACTCGGTTGTTCAAGGTTATAAACTTGGAGCAGACGGTGCCTGGATTAAATAGTAGGGGAATTTGAAAGATTTATTGAGTAAAGGCCTTTTCTCGTTATAAAAGCGAGAAAGGGCTTTTTTCCTTTAGGAAACGATAGATTCTATTAGGTTCAGATAACTTTAACAAAGTTCTCTGAATCCAGCTACAGCCTATCAATATTCTAAAAAAACATCCACTCGGTTATTTGTAGCCTCCCGAGTGGATGTTTACTATTATTTTATATATCTCCGTGCACCCGCATATTCTTTCCCAAATCCGGAAGCTTCAATATCATCAATGCGAACATGAGTGGAGGAGTTAGGCGAGTGGATCATTTTACCATCACCTATATAGACGCCTACATGGTGAACGCTCCCTTTCCCCTCATTGTAGGCGAAGAAAAGCAGGTCGCCCGGTTGGAGATCTTTTCTATCAACAGGTGTGCCATATTTGGCTTGTACAGAGGAATCTCTTGGTATCAAAATGCCATTTGCTTGATAGATTGTGTAAGTAAATCCAGAACAATCATATCCAAAGCCTGACGTGCCAGCCCATAAATAAGGAAGATTTAAGAATTTTTTTCCGGTATTAACGATATCTTCTCCAGTTGGAGCTGGAATATCTGCTTCAGTTTTATAGACAGTGACATCTGCTTTTTTCAGCCATTTCTTGCCGTGACTTGGCGTAGCGACTAACACTTCGTTTTCGAATTCTTGCATAACCGGCAGCCGGGTATTGAAACTAAGCTCCAGGAATTCGCTTTTTGCATGTTTGTCCTCGTATAACCAAGCTGTTGGAGAAGTAACTAAGGCAAACGGGCGGTGCAGCTGATTTTCAAAGCTTTTTTCTTTCGATAATTGGGCCGCCGGCATCCAGCCTGGATAGCCTATGTCACTCTTAGGGGTAAATTGATTGTGAACCGCAACCTTCACCCAATCTCCTTGTCTTTCGAGCACGGTCGCTTTTGATCCATATAAGGCTTGTGTTTCAAGCTTCCCGACAAGGCCGAGTTTATCTTGATACGTCATACTCGTCGTCCATTTTCTTAAATCAGCTGGATTAGTGGTAGAAGGCGTATCGACTTCTCTAAAAATATTTGGTTTTGTCCATATAGTTGCCACAGAAACATCAATGTAGTACGTGTCAATCGTGTCAGTCGTGTCCGTTTCTATGTCTTTTGCCATCGCCCAGCCTGCTGACAAAAAGAAGACACCTGCTAAAAGTAATACAAATACAAATCGTTTTCTCCATAACACTGAAACTATCATCCTCTCTTTTATTGTTTTAATAGGAAAGAAAAACCTTCCTTTAATACCATTGCCTCTCTTCATGATGGAACACTTAATGAGGAAAAAAGATCTAGATAACATTTGTGTTTTCAACTGATGTGTATAAATAAATCATAATGGTAAGCGCTTCCATTAACAACGGTCAGATTTACCTGTTTTGGGGACTGACAACTCGTTCCATTTACCTATAAATGGGAATATTGTTGTAAGCGACCGAACCCAAGAAAATAAAATTATGAAAAATTATTTCCTGAGTAAACCAAATATATAGTAAATAAAATATATTGGCACATTTACAACAAACAAAGAGGCAATTAAAGATAACAGATTTATTGACATAGGATTTTCCCAGGGAGAAGAAATAGACATAACATAAGGAAATGGTGGGTCAAAGATGGATAGGTTTTGATTAACAAAAGGGAACGGAAAACCAAATGCAGTATTTTTTAAATCATCATAATTGCTTATGGAACTTTTGCTGAAATTCCACAATATTAGGATAGGAATGTAAATATGCGGTTTTATCCCCATTCCTTCTTCTGACAACAGGATGCGTAAACGCTATCAACCCATAACTTGTAAAAGTACTAGAGTCATTGTATAATTTTTCGGGGTACTAAATATTTTGTCGAAAGGTGGATGTTTTGTGTTGAAAAAAGGAAAAGTTTTTCTGACTGCTATTTTAATAGCTTTTCTTGTTGCTGCTTCTGTACAAGGGCTTTTTCCTGCTGGGGTAAAAGCAGATAGTGCAGCTGGTACAGGGAACACAGCAAATTTACGTATCTTAGAAACTACCGATCTTCATTCGAATGTAATGCCATATGATTATTATCAAGGTACGGATCAAGGAATTAAATATGGTTTGGCAAAGACTGCAACACTCATCAAGGCGGCACGAGAAGAAGAAGGAGTTAAAAACTCGATGCTTTTTGATGCCGGCGATTCCATTCAAGGGAATCCATTGGCAACGTATGCTGCCAAAAACCTGAAGGCTGGAGAAGTTCATCCATTGTTTAAAGCCATGAACACCCTTGACTACGATGCGGCGATTATCGGGAACCATGAGTTCAACTATGGTCTCGAGTATCTGGATCGTGTTTTAAAAGGTGTGAAATTCAATGTGATAAACGCAAACGTTTATCGTGCTGACGATGGTGAAAACTATTTCACTCCGTATAAAGTTTTAGATAAAACCATTATCGATGATGCTGGTAATGAATCTACGATTAAGGTTGGTGTCATAGGTTTTGTTCCACCACAAATCATGAATTGGGATAAGTTCCATCTTGATGGAAAAGTAACAGTTGAGGGGATTACAGAAACAGCAAGAAAATTCATCCCTAAAATGAAGGAAGAGGGGGCCGACATAATTGTCGCGATTGCTCACTCTGGATGTGACATTCAGGAAGAAGATGATCAAGAGGCTGAGAACGCTGTTTATGAATTAACGAAGGTTCCGGGCATCGACGTCATGCTGTTTGGACATGCGCACACAACGTTCCCAGGGGCAAAAGGCTTTAACGATAAACCGGGAATTGATAATGAAACTGGACATATTCATGGGGTACCTGCCGTTGAAGCAGGCAAATGGGGCGATAACTTGGGCGTCGTGGATTTAAAACTTGTCAATGAAGATGGCAAATGGAAGGTGGACAAAAACGCCTCCAATTCAAAGAATCGTCCAGTTTCCGTTGATACTCCATTGGATCAAGAGATTGTTGCTGGTGTAAAAGACATGCACGAGGCAACGATTAAATATGTGAATGAAAAAATTGGTGAAACGAAGCAGCCGTTGTTCAGCTATTTCTCAAGAGTAGCAGACGATGCTAGTTTACACCTTGTAAACCTGGCGCAAATCGATTATGCAAACAAATGGATTCCATTGAATAAGCCGGAATTAAAGGGAATTCCAGTTGTTTCGGCGATGGCACCTTTCAAAAATAATACGAATGTCGCTGTCGGCGATCTTTCCATTAAAAGTGCAACAGATTTGTACAACTTTGACAATACGATTAAAGCGGTAAAAATGACCGGGACTCAAGTGAGAGAATGGCTTGAATTTTCGGCTTCATCTTTTAAACAGATCGATCCAGCTAAAGAGGAACAACAAGAGTTACTTGATAACTCTTTCCCAGGCTACTTATATGATGTAATTGATGGTGTTAAATATCAAGTGGATGTTACCCAGCCTAGAAGATATGACTGGAGCAAGGGTGTCCTTGAGAACGCGGATTCACACAGAATCATCAATTTCAAGATGATGGATGGTACTCCGATTAAGGATGACCAAACATTCATCGTTGTGACCAATAACTACCGTGCAGGCGGCGGCGGGAAGTTCCCGGGCCTAGTTGACGGAACGGCTGAGCTAGTGCTCGATTCTACTGATGAGATTCGTGATATTTTGATGGATTATATTAGAGATAGAAAAGTCATTGACCTGAAGCCGGATTACAACTGGTCAATTGCACCAGTTGACGGAAATGTAACGATGACATTTACAGCCTCCGCGGCTGCAAAACAATATCTAGACTTAGTGCCTAACATTAATACTGTTGGTGAAGAAAACGGGGGCAGCCAAACCTATCAATTAGTCCCAAGTGCTAATGAAGAACAACCGGTACCGGTTAAAGAAGGTTGGCAATTAGAAGACGGCCATTGGTATTTCTATGAAGATGGCGCAGCTCAAACTGGTTGGTTAAAAGATAAACAAAACTGGTATTACCTTGGTACTGATGGAAAAATGCTTGAAAATGATTGGGTATTGTACAAAAATACCTGGTACTACTTGGGCAAATCAGGGAAAATGCTTGAAAATGTTTGGGTATTGTACAAAAATACCTGGTACTACCTAGGCAAATCAGGGAAAATGCTTGAAAATGGCTGGGTACAGGACAAAAATGTATGGTACTACTTAGGCAAATCAGGGAAAATGCTTGAAAATGGCTGGGTACAGGACAAAAATGTATGGTACTACTTAGGCAAATCAGGTAAGATGCTTGAAAATGGCTGGGTACAGGACAAAAACGTATGGTACTACTTAGGCAAGTCAGGGAAAATGCTTGAAAATGGCTGGGTGCAGTACAAAAATGCCTGGTACTATTTAGGCAAATCAGGCAAAATGCTTGAAAACAGCTGGGTTCAGTACAAAAACAAGTGGTACTACCTTAAAAAAGATGGAACCATGGCAGTAAACACAACCGTCCAAGGATACAAGGTCGGGGCAGATGGAGCATGGATTAAATAAGAAAACAATAAAAAAGCTTAAACAAGTAAAGGCCAATTCCCACGATAAATTAGGGAATTGGCCTTTTTGGAACACGGGACAGGCACCGTGTCCCGGTTCTGATCGGACATGGGCGGTGGGACTTGGGGACAGGCTCCTTGTCCCACCGGTAAATATTCATCTAATGTTTGGTCAATAATGAAATAGTGGTGATGTGATTAAAACTGAAGGATGGATAAATTGGAAAATTTAATCATTACTATTTCACGGACTTGTATTTCGTTTTTAATTTTGATGATGGTGTCGTTATGGATTGGAAAACAAGTGAACTCCGGTAATAACCATTACAATTTTGCTTTATCGATTACAATTGGTTCGTTCATTGCTAATATGGGATTTGATACGAATTTAAAATTTATTCCGATGCTGACAGCCTTCCTTGCCCTTATTACCATTTATTTTCTCAGTTCTCTCATTTCTACGCACAGCAGACGCTTTCGCTTGTTGCTTTCCGGAGAACCGACAGTCATTATGGAGAATGGAAAAATTCTCGATGCGAATATGAAAAAAATAAGGTATACCTTAGACGATTTAAATCAGCAGCTGCGGGAGCAGGGGATATTTGATGTATTTCAGGTGGAATATGCTCTTTTAGAGGTTAGTGGCAAGTTATCTGTCATGAAAAAGGAAAAGTTTCAATCTTTAACGAAAGGAGATTTTCATCCAACCCATCTAAATTCAGAAAAACAGCTTCCAATCGAACTGATTATGGATGGGATGGCTGTTGAGAAGAATTTTAACTCCCAATATTCGAGCACATGGCTGAACCAGGAATTAAAATTAAGAAATTTGCAAATGCAAGAAATTCAATACGCCGTCATCACATCAAATGGTTCCCTATTTATCGATCTGTTTGAGGATCATATAAATGCTCCATTAGACCGCGAATAGGGGACAGGCACCGTGTCCCATTAAAAAAGTGTGACACGGTGCCTGTCCCCCGTCCTTAGTTATTAACTAGATAGCGGTCATACATTTCTAAATCCTCTAGTAGGTTGTGTGTATAGACTAATAACGCTTTTTTGACGATGATGCTATGATTTCCGGAGTTAAGCTCCTGCTCACAATCATCCAATTCCTTGTTTTTGACTAATCTAAGCTCATTAAAAATGCTTCCTAATTCTCTCCCCATTTTTTGACCCCCAACTCTCCTGACTATAAAACTATTTCATAGCTTCAGCATCGCCAAATTTTTCATAGATTATACAAAAAAAGGGACGAGGTCCTGTCCCTTCGTCCCACTAAAATTTAGAGTTGTATTGCCTATCCCATTCTTCATCGGATTTTGTCAGATAGAGTATTCCTTCAATTAATCCAATAAGGCCGGGGATACCTGTCCAGCTAAATAAAATATAAATGATGCCCATTCCGATTTTACCAAGGTAAAATTTATGTATCCCCAAACTGCCTAATAAAATACCTAATACTCCAGCAGTTACTTTAGATTTCATGTAAATCACCTCCTAATTATCATAATATACAATTGTTTACCACTTCGTCTATATCTTTATTATGGGAAATTTCGGATTATTTAAAAATGGGAAGGGTAGGTGTCGTGACTGCCACCACCAACAGCATTCTTTCCCGATGATTTCACTTTATACATCGCTGTATCAGCACTTTTAAATAAGGATGAAGGGGTATCTCCGTGTTTCGCGAAGGCGATACCGATGCTGGCGGAAATCAGCAAATCATTGACCTGAAGCTGTAATTCCTTCAAAATGTCCGCTGCAATTTCGGAAACCTCTTTTTTATCGGTTCCCAATAACATGACAATAAACTCATCACCGCCAAGGCGGCTTACAAAGGTAACATCATTTCGGAACCGTTTTAATCGGCTGGCTACTTCTTTTAATATGTGATCTCCCTGTTCGTGTCCATACGTATCATTCACCTGTTTAAATCCGTCCAGATCAATGAACATGAGGGAAACGGATTGCTCTCCCTGTAAAGAGGCCGATAACTTTTCCATAAAATAATGTCGGTTGGAAAGGCCCGTTAGCGAATCATACAAGGCTAATTTTTTCAATTTCCGATTCAAACTTTGTAACTGTAATTGTTTTTCCGTTAATTTCTCCGATAATAATCCCACACTAATTGAACATAAAAAAGTGACGATGGCAACACCGAGATGGAGTGATAGTTCTTGGTTAACTAATTCGGCCATTTGTAGGTACTTTTCATAAAGTAACCAAAACAAGTGGTAGATATTAACGGTCAACGCCGCAAAGAGCCCGCCTGCAAATCCTAAATAATAGGAAAAGATAAAGCATGGAAACAGCAATAAAAACCAAACCATATCATCAATATAAAATATATCTAACCTCGCCAAAAAGCCTGGACTAATTGTTAATAAAACGCACAAAGCGATGACAGCCTTAGGTATTTTCCGCAGCGATTCCATATTGATACTTAACATCATTGATACTCCCCCCTTTGAACTGCCCCATTTATCTTAATCAATCAAATCAGCACTAACGGCACCTTTTTCATGATAAAAATTTGCATAAATAGTGATACCCCAAATACTCCAACGCTTCCTTTATCTTCTTTAAATCTTAGCATAATTTGTCGGATTTTAGGATAAAAAAATTATTCCCGAGTCATTCACGCTTAACCATTTGTCGAAGATTGATAGGACATTAGATAGGGGACGAGGGGAGCCTGTCCCTCTGGTCTTCTAAATTTCGTTTTTAAAACAAAACAGTAACCTAAATTTTATACATTATTTTTTTAGAAGTAATCCAAAGGTATTCCGTAGACGGGAGACGATTTTAATAAAAGAAAAACGTCTAGGGAAAAAAGCCTAGACGTTGTACTGTGCTATTTTCTAATCCGTAACGTTTTGCACTTCAGATTCATGCACTAATTCAATATGAAATTTGTTCCCGTTTTCTCTAATTTCCCAATAGCCGGACGTATACTTGTGAATAACTGTATAAAGCTTCCCGTTGTACTGTACTTCTTCTAATTCCATACCTATCATCCTATCTTTAAAAAAATGAGTGATATTATATATATTCGTTATCAATCCGTTTATTCCAAATACTAGATTATAGGTGAAAAGAACCGTTTAGTGAAAAAAAGGGTCAAAAAATGTTTAAATGGCTCGAATGCTGTTTATATAGGGCAGTGGGAGAAGTCTCTTTTTCGTTTTTTAATAGTAGAGGAAATTGCTTCTATTCCTTCCAAAAACATTTCGGTTGACGGAAGGTCTTATGTAGGATATTATCAATTCGAGATACTTACTTCAAAGATAACTAAAGGAGATTTTTAATATAATGAACATTTTAGTAGTTAAAGCAAATAACCGTCCAGCTTCACAAGCTGTATCAAGTAAAATGTATGAAACCTTCATGGAGAACCTAGAAGGCGTGAACGTAACAACTTACGATGTGTTTGCAGAAGATATGCCTTACTTTGGCCAGGATTTATTCGATGCTTTTGGAAAAATGCAATCAGGTGAAGAGCTGACAGATGTTGAACAACGTATTTTAGCAGCTAAACAAAAAGCGATGGATGCCCTACAAGCAGCCGACGTTGTTGTCTTTGCCTTCCCACTATGGAACTTAACAATCCCTGCTAAATTACAAACATTCATCGATTATGTATACGCAGCAGGTTTCACCTTTAAATATGACGAAAATGGCCAATTGGTCAGCTTAATGACGGATAAAAAAGCCGTTATTCTAAGTGCGCGTGGCGGTATTTACTCCACACCAGAAGCAGCACCAATGGAAATGGCTGCAAGCTACATCAAAAACGTTGTTGGCGGCGTATTCGGGATGGAAATCGTTGATGAAGTCATTATCGAAGGCCATGCTGCAATGCCAGCACAAGCTGAAACTATTGTTGCAGATGGTTTAGCAAAAGTGGCAGAAGTTGCAAAAAGCTTTTCCGCAGTTCTAGCATAAAAAAGGGTCAGTCCTCCACTGCTTTTATAAGCAGCGAGGGACTGGTCTTTTTTTTTTAGGCTGTGTTAAAGAATATTTTTGATTTTGATCACAATGTTGATTGGAGTGGAAGGCGCGAGACTCCTGCGGGAGCAGCGGGACAGGTGAGACCCCGCAGGCGCTTTAGCGCCGAGGAGGCTCACCGCCCGCCCCGCGGAAAGCGAAGCGCCTGGAACGGAAATCAACATTCACTTTTAACACAGCCTTTTTTAAAAAATCAACAAAATAGGGTTTTTACAATCGGAAATATTTGCAAACTTCCGAATTATCGTTTACTAAAATGCAAATTAAATGTAGTATGTTTATATACCTGCTAATTATTTGTCAATTCGAAAAAATCGCATTTTGGCGACGGATGACAAACAGACAGGCCGCATACATAGTAAAAAAACAACAGGGAGGAGGAGTGGAATGATTCGGTTTGATTCTGTTAACAAATATTTTGGGGACTTTCATGTTCTCAAAAATATTAATCTAGAAATTAATAAAGGGGAAGTAGTCGTTGTTATCGGACCTTCTGGATCGGGGAAAAGTACGATGCTTCGCTGTATTAATCGGCTGGAAACCATCACTGACGGAGAATTAACCGTTAACGATTTGAAAGTGAATGACAAAAAAACGGATATCAATCAGTTAAGGCGAAATATTGGGATGGTATTTCAACATTTTCACTTATATCCGCATAAAACCGTTCTTGAAAACATTACGACGGCACCCATGAAGGTATTAAAGCAATCAAAAGAGGAAGCAGAGAAAGTAGCAAGATATTATCTTGAAAAAGTGGGTATACCAGAAAAGGCAAACTCCTACCCATCTCAGTTATCAGGGGGCCAGCAGCAAAGGGTTGCGATTGCAAGAGGCCTTGCCATGAAGCCCGAAATTATGCTGTTTGATGAGCCTACATCCGCTCTGGATCCGGAAATGATTGGTGAAGTGCTGGATGTTATGAAGGCGTTAGCAAAAGAAGGGATGACGATGGTGGTCGTTACCCATGAAATGGGATTTGCGAGAGAAGTTGCTGATCGCATCATCTTCATGGACCACGGACAAATTCTTGAACAAGGAAAACCGGTTGATTTTTACGCGAATCCAAAAGAAGAAAGAGCGCGCCTATTTCTCAGCCGTATATTAAATCATTAAACTTTAGGGGGAATACTATGTTTAAGAGTAAGGCAAGTAAAATCGCGGGAGTTCTTTTATTATCGGCTTCCATGCTGCTTTCAGCATGCGGCAAAGGGGGAGATAAAGAAACGTCAGGTTCAGCCAAAAACGCTTTAGAGCAAATTAAATCAAAAGACAAAATTGTCATCGGTGTAAAATATGATACAAGATTATTTGGACTTAAGAACCCATCTACCGGCGAAGTAGAAGGTTTTGATATTGATATTTCAAAAGAGTTGGCAAAAGACATTCTTGGTGACGCTAAAAAGGTAGAGTTTAAAGAGGTTACATCTAAAACCCGTATCCCAATGTTAAACAATGGCGATATTGATGCAATTGTCGCAACGATGACGATTTCTGAGGAACGCAAAAAAGAAGTTGATTTCTCAGAAGTTTACTTTGATGCTGGACAATCACTGCTTGTCAAAAAGGGAAGCGCAATCAAAGGACTTGAAGATTTGAAAAAGGGTACGAAGGTTCTTGCCGTTAAAGGCTCAACATCCGCGATCAATATTCGCGAAAAGGCTCCTGATGCAACTGTATTAGAATTTGAAAACTATACAGAAGCCTTCACAGCATTGAAATCCGGCCAGGGTGATGCCTTAACAACGGATGACTCGATTCTTTATGGAATGGCGGACCAGGATTCCAATTATGAGTTAGTCGGCGGTACGTTTACGGAAGAGCCTTACGGAATTGCTGTTAAAAAAGGAAATAAAGAATTAGTCGACGCGATTAATAGCGCATTAAAGAAGATGAAAGAGAACGGAAAGTACGATGAAATTCACAAAAAGTGGATCAAATCCCACTAACAGCCACTGATATCGGGATGGGCAGACCATGCTCATCCTGACCACTTCTAGGAAAAAGGAGGGGAGATCAATATGCTTGATTTTTCGATACTGATTAATAACTTGGATACATATTTAGAAGGATTTAAGAATACCGTGCTGGCAAGTATCATCGCCCTAATCGGAAGCTTTATTATTGGGGTAATTGTAGCTGTTATGAGAATTGCACCCATTAAACCTTTGAATTGGATTGGCAGCGCGTATGTTGAGTTTATCAGAAATATTCCTCTTCTCATCATCGCTTTCTTCTTTTATATCGGTCTTCCTGCAATCGGTGTAACGTTATCCGGATTTGTGGCAGGGACGATTGCCCTTGCCATTTATACGGCATCATTCATTGCGGAAGCGATTCGAGCTGGAATACAAGCTGTACCAAAAGGACAAATGGAGGCAGCGAGATCATCAGGCCTTACCTATTTGCAGGCGATGAGGATCATTATTTTGCCGCAAGCGATCAAAATAGTCATTCCTCCAATTGGCAACCAGTTTATTAATCTTGTAAAAAACTCCGCTATTTTGGGAATGATTGCTGGGTTAGATTTAATGTACTTCGGTGATCTTGTATCCTCCCATACATTCGTTACATTTCCCGTATACATTTTTGTAGCGATGTTTTATCTTGTGTTAACAATACCATTAAGTCTGGGCGTTGGTTATTTAGAAAAACGCTTGGCTAGAAGTCATTAAGGAGGGGGAATTATGGATATTGCAGGCGCTCTCTCAGTCGATCATTTAAAATTCCTCGCCGATGGGTTTAAGTTGACGCTTTATGTTGCCTTTATTTCTATTATACTAAGCTTTATTATTGGAATCGTGTTTGGGACCTTACGATATGCAAACATTCCGTTCCTATCAAAGGTCGTGGCAGTAATCGTCGAAACGATTCGGAATCTGCCATTGCTGCTTATCATTTTCTTTATCTTTTTTGCCCTGCCGGAAGTGGGACTAAAGCTAAGCCCAACGGTTGCGGCGATAGCGGCATTGACTGTGTTTGAGTCAGCGATGCTGGCTGAGATTGTAAGGAGCGGCTTGAATTCCATTGATAAAGGACAAATTGAAGCTGCCCGTTCATCAGGGTTAACGTATATCCAAACATTAGTGTCTATTGTCATGCCACAAGCACTTCGGCGCATGGTTCCACCGATTGTCAGTCAATTTATTTCGTTATTGAAGGACACTTCATTGTGTGTGATTATTGCCCTGCCGGAATTCATGCACAATGCCCAAATCATTTATGCGCAAAATATTAATTACATTATTCCAATCTTTGTTGTAGTGGCTTTCATGTACTTTATTGTTAACTATTGTTTGTCATTAATCGCGCGCAGGCTTGAAAGCAGGCAAGCATAAAAGTAGAATATCTCCTTTACCGATTTTCTTTTTAGATAAGAGAATCGGTTTTTTTTATTTTTGGGCTGTGTTAAAAGGGAATGTTGATTTCCGTTCCAGGCGCGAGCGGTTCGCGGGGCGGGCGGTGAGCCTCCTCGGCGAATTGCGCGCCTGCGGGGTCTCACCTGTCCCGCTGCTCCCGCAGGAGTCTCGCGCCTTCCACTCCAATCAACATTGTGTTCAAAATCAACAATATTCTTTAACACAGCCTATTTTCGAAAGGAATCTCGTCCGATTTCTAGAAGACAGGAGAACCCCTCGAGTAGCTTCCCCCAATTTATTGTGATTTTCCTAGAAAGCATAAAAAACTCCAGATGATGATAAAAGAATACCCTTTGTTACCGCTTACATTCGTTACCCACCCAGATATAATTGAACTGTAATCATAAAAATAGGTCGGAGGGAAACTAAAATGAAAAAACTAGTAAAAGTGATTTCTTTGCTGATGGCAGTTATGCTCATCACTGGTATGCTGGCAGCTTGCAGCGGCAAAACTGGCGGTAAAGCAGGTAAAGTGGATGTTGGAATCGTATTGCCGACAAAAGATGAGCCAAGATGGGTCCAGGACGAACAACGATTTAAAGATGCTTTAAAAGGCTCTGATTATACAACAGAAATTTTATTCAGCCAAGGTTCTTCTGCTAAGGAAAAAGAGAACGTTGAAACTCTTATTAACAAAGGTATTAAAGTTCTAATTATCTGCCCGCAAGATGGTGATGCGGCTGCTGCAGCAGTGGAAGCAGCTAAAAAAGAGAAAATCACCGTTATTTCATATGACCGTTTGATCACACATACAGATGCTGTTGATTACTACGTTACATTCGACAGCGTAGCAGTAGGCGCAGCACAAGCGCAATACTTGATTGACCATGTAAAAGGTAAAGATATGCCATTATATCTTTATGCTGGCGCGGCTTCTGACAATAACGCATTCTTGTTCTTCCAAGGAGCATGGAGCGTTCTTCAGCCAAAAATCGCTGATGGAACATTTAAAGTGGCTAACTCCAGTGCAGCTGAAGGTTTAAAAGAGAAGCAAGAGCTTTCACGTGAAGAATTAAGTAAAATATTAGGTCAAGTTACCACAAACTGGGATGCAAACGATGCGAAAAACAAAGCGCAAACCCATTTAACAGCTGCGAGTGCGGCTTTAAAAGGAGATGTAGCCGTATTAGCTCCAAACGATGGAACGGCACGTTCAATCGCTGATGTATTTGCTTCTGACGGCGATATTAAGAGCTATGTTGTAACAGGTCAAGACGCTGAAAAAGCATCGATTCAATACGTCATTGACGGCAAACAATCGATGACCGTGTTCAAGGATGTCCGTACACTTGTTAAGGATGCAATGGGGATGGCTGTTACGATTTTAGATGGAAAAAAACCTGAAACAACAGGAACTTACGACAATGGCAAGATTAAAGTAAATGCAAAACAAACGGACGTTATTATTGTCGATAAAGAAAATGTGAAGAAAGAACTAATCGATTCAGATTACTACAAAGCAAGCGACTTTAAAGGGTTGTAAAAAGCATAAAGCAATGGTTGTTGCGAAATAGTGGTAGACCTATCTATCACTATTTTGCAATTAAAACCGTGTTTTAGGTTAGGGGTGTTTAGTATGAGTGAATATATTTTGGAAATGAATCAAATTTCCAAACACTTTAGCGGAGTCAAGGCACTTAGTAATGTTAATTTTAAAGTGGAAAAAGGTGAGATTCACTGCTTAATAGGCGAGAACGGAGCGGGGAAGTCAACGCTGATGAAAGTACTCAGCGGTGTGCATCCTTATGGGACTTATGAGGGTGATATCGTTTTTGAAGGTAATGTGCAGCAGTTTAACAAAATTAGTGATAGCGTGAAGGCGGGCATCGGAATTATTTATCAGGAGCTGGCGTTGTTTCCTGATCTTACAGTCTACGAAAATATCTTTGCAGGTAACGAAGTGAAGCGCGGGGGAATTATCGACTGGAACCAGACGATCGTCAAAGCAAAGAAAATGCTGGAAAAAGTAAAGCTAGATGTAAATCCTGATACGTTAATTAAAGACTTGGGTGTTGGAAAACAGCAGCTTGTCGAAATTGCCAAGGCGTTAAGTAAAGATGTAAAGCTGCTTATTTTGGATGAACCGACTGCCGCACTTAATGAGGATGATAGTGAAAATCTTCTTGAGTTATTAGGTGAGCTGAAAAATCAGGGAATCACCTGCATCATGATTTCACACAAATTGAAAGAGGTCATCTCGATTGCTGATAAGGCGACAGTACTCAGGGATGGACAAACCATCTGCACGTTGGATGCCACAAAAGGAGAAATTCTCGAAGGTCTCATCATCAAAAATATGGTTGGGCGCGAGATTGATGATATTTTTCCGAAAAGAGAAAAGAAAAGAACGAGCGAGAAAATTCTCGAATTAGCTAACTGGTCCTGCTATGACCCTCAATTAGGCAGAAAAGTCGTTAAGGACGTAAATCTTCATGTTAAAAAAGGCGAAATCGTCGGGATTGCAGGTTTGATGGGCTCTGGAAGAACAGAACTTGCTCTTAGCATTTTCGGTAATGCCAGGTCCTACAAGCTGCAGGGAGATTTAGTGTTGAATGGCGCATCAACGACACTTAAACACCCAAGTGAAGCAATCAAGGCAGGAATCGCATATGTAACGGAAGATCGCAAGGGCGATGGACTGTTTTTAATACAAGATATTAAAAGTAATATTTCAGCGGCAAATCTAAAGGGCATCTCCACAAGGGGTGTCATAAACGACAATGAAGAAATCAAAATAGCAGAAGACTATAAAAATTCCCTAACCATTAAAGCGTCCTCCTTGGAGCAAATGACAGGGAATTTAAGTGGCGGCAATCAACAGAAAGTGTCCTTAGGTAAATGGTTATTTGTCGGGCCGAAGCTGCTTATATTGGATGAACCCACCCGCGGAATCGACGTTGGTGCTAAATTTGAAATTTACACAGTGATGAATAAGTTGATTGACGAAGGTATGAGCATTATCATGATTTCTTCTGAGCTTGGTGAAGTACTTGGAATGAGTGATCGCGTGTATGTTATGGCTCAAGGCGAAATTAAAGGTGAAATGAACGTCGAAGCGGCCAACCAGGAAAAAATTATGCAGCTGGCAACGCAATAGGCAATAGGAGGTTAAACCAATGAACTTATTTAAGGAATTAAAAACGCTAATCAGTGAAAATATTCGTGAATACGGTATGTATATTGCCTTATTTGTCATTTTCCTAACTTTCTCCATTATGACGGATGGACTCTTTATGTCTTCCCGTAATTTAAGTAATCTACTCGATTCCACCGGTTACATTGCTGTGCTGGCAGTCGGAATGACTCTTGTTATTGTGATTCGGCATATTGATTTATCCATCGGATTTTTGGCGGGATTCCTTGGCGCCATTACCGCTATTCTCCTTATGCAAGCGGGAATCCCTATCTATATTACGCTCCCTATCATTCTTATTTTAGGAATTATCATTGGATTGTTCACCGGCTTACTAGTTGCCCAGATTGGCATACCCGCCTTTGTTGCAACCCTGGCAGGGATGCTGATCTTCAGAGGAGCCCTATTGCAGGTCACAGAAAAAACTGGAACGATTATTATCCAGAACGATGCTTTTAATAAAATCGGAAACGGATATATACCTTCACTTCTCGAAGTGAACGGTCTTCATTTGCTTTCGCTGATTGTCGGGTTTTTAGGTATTTTACTATATATCTACAGTGATATATCAACGCGTAAGAACAAGATTAAGTATGGATTTGAAGTGATTTCTAAAGAAATTTTTGCGCTGAAAGTTGTATGTGTTTCAGCTATCATTGCCTATATTACTTGGATTCTAGCCGGCTATAACGGATTTTCCTGGACGGTCATCATCATGGTAGTGATTGTTGTAATCTATCACTTCCTCACAACAAAGACGGTGCTTGGGAGACATATCTATGCTGTAGGAAGTAACCCGGAAGCCGCGCATCTTAGCGGTATGAACGTAAAGAAAATTACCTACATTGTATTCGGATCAATGGGAATGCTGGCAGCACTCTCAGGTATTCTATTTACCTCTCGTTTGCAATCGGCTACTACAACTGCAGGTACATTGTTTGAACTTGATGCCATTGCAGCAGCATACGTCGGTGGTGTATCCTCTGCCGGTGGTGTTGGTAAAGTAACTGGGGCTGTAATTGGAGCGATTGTAATGGCTGCCCTTACGAACGGAATGAACTTACTTGGAGTCGGAATCTCTTATCAGTATATGATTCGCGGCGGCGTATTGGCTGGAGCTGTTATTTTTGATGTAATGACACGGAAAAAGAGATAGGTTAATAGTGTACGGTTATAGTTACTGGAGGGACCCAAAAGTTCCTCTTTTTTAATTTATTCGTTGTCTTGAAGAATGGCAGTTGGATGATATGATGAATTTAGCCGATTATTTTGATAAAGGAGACACTTCCCGTGCGAAAAACTAGCATTCTCATATTATCATGTATCTTCATCCTCCTTTGTTATTTAACATTCCTATCAGCTAAAAAAGTTTTTCACTCCGATTGGCAATTACCTCTATCAATCGACCAAAAGCAGGAGCAATACCGTCTTGTTCTCATTACACAAGATATGGAAACTCCCTTCTGGGATAAGGTTGGTCATGGTGCCAGGAAGCAAGCTAAGAAGGATGGAATCAGCCTTGAAGTATGGGGGATTTATGGAAACAACCAAGAAGATTTCTTGAAGAAAATAGAAATTGCGATCCATTCCAAGGTGGATGGTATTATTATCCAAGGCCTCGATACCGAAGCGTTTAAAGAATTAACGAAGATCAAAGCTTCGTTTTATGGAATTCCTATCATTACAGTTGCGAACGATGTTCCAATGGCGGAAAGCCTTAGAAGGACGTACGTTGGTTCTGACCAATATATGGCGGGGAAAATGATTGCACAGCAATTGCTTACTGACATGGGTTCAGCAGGAACGGTCGTCCTCATGTACGACAGCCACCAGGTATACTATCAGACAGAGCGGCTCAGGGGTATTCAAAATGTTTTGAAGGATTATCCAAACGTGAAGATCATCAATGCGGAAACGACTGATACAAGAGAGCAAATAATGGCCGCTACCCGGGACGTGCTCAACCGTACACCGAATGTAAATGCCTTTATCGTGGTCAATGCAAATGCCGCTGGGGCAATGGCCCAAGAAATTAGAAATCGCTATCAGGCAGATCACTATCACCTTTATTCATTTGACGATAGTCCGGAATCGTTATCACTGCTAAAGCAGGGGAGGCTGGACGCGATGATTGAGCAGTCCCCGGAGAAAATGGGCGAGATAAGTGTAGAGCGGATAATGGAATGGTTAAATGGTGACACGGTACCGCTTAATATTGACGGTTATTTTACTGATATCAAAATTGTGAAAGCGAATGAAGTACAATGATCGGGATTCAAAAGAAAATATTAATGCTTACCACAGTTGTTTTAGTCATCATGTCCGTTATTTGGATAGGGCTAACCTTATATAATCATCAAACCCAAAAGCAATATAATAAAATTCTTCAACGATATTTAAGTATAAATGAAGTCACCGGTGCAAGCCAGCACGTGATAACAGATCTTAACAACTATATGCTGATGCCGTCCACTAAGAATCTAGATCGGCTTAATCAGAGTAAGGACGAAATTCAAACAGCAAAAATGGGCGTTTACGCGTTAAGAAATGTTGAGAATAATTTCACATTGACTAATTATCTTAATTTGATTGATAGTCTTATTGAAACATCGAATCGTTTACTGTTGTTTTATTCGGAGAAGGATACCGAAGCTTCTGTGAAAGAATTTGGGGAGGCAATGCGTATCTCTAGCTACATTTCTGAGACGTCACTCACACTAATCGACACAGATCTGAAATCGTATGAACGCTTCTATCGCGGCATCATCGAACAATCCGGAGAAGTAATGAAACTGGGTATCTGGCTGTTACTGCTGATTACGTTCCTGCTTCTGTTAGTGACGTATAGGATGTCATTGAGTATTACGAAACCGGTATTTAAATTGACACAAGCAGCAAATGAATTGTCAAAAGGCAGGTTCGATTTGCAAATCAAGGTAGAAACCAATGATGAAATTGCCTTTCTCGCTAGGACGTTTGATCGCATGCGAATCAATATCAATAATTTAATATCGGAAATCAAGCAAAAGGCGCAGCTTGAACGTGAGCTGCAGCAGAATAAGATTCTGTTGCAGGAAAGTCAGTTTCGAAGCCTGCAAAGTCAAATCAATCCACACTTTTTATTTAACACACTCAATACCCTTTCAAAGAAGGCCTATCTAGAAGGCTCTGAAGAAACAAGCGATCTTCTCGTAAACGTCGCTGGTTTATTGCGCTACAATTTAAAGCGGATTGACAGATCTGTCACGCTGTTTGAGGAAGTCGAAGTGTTAAGGCAGTATATGGATATCCAAAAAGCAAGGTTTACAGATCGTTTACAACTATATATGGAAATAGATGAATCCTGCTTGAATGTTAAGATTCCGGCCTTAACCTTACAGCCAATCATCGAGAATGCTGTCATCCATGCAATTGAGCCCAAATCGGATGGCGGGGTCATATGGATTCGGGTTATCGATGGAAAGGATCAAATCACAATAGAAATTGAAGATGATGGCATGGGGATGGCAGAGGATACAATCAAACAAATCCTCGAGGAGAATCTTATCCAAACAGAAGGTCATTCTACAGGGATTGGCTTTAGTAACGTGGTAAAGCGTTTGCGTTTCTTCTACGACTATGCGGACGTAATCGATATCGTAAGTAAAAAGGGTCAAGGTACGAAAGTGATCATAAACATACCGAAAGAAGGAGTGAAAAATGGATGCTAAAGCTCCTGATTGTTGATGACGAACAAGTAGAGCGTGAGGGAATGCAGGCCATTTTAGAAAAAGCTTACCCGGAACTCGTCATCGAACAGGCGAAAAGTGGGGATATGGCAATAGAATTGGTACCAGAATTCATACCAGATGTCATATCAATGGATATTAAAATGCCAGGGATGAATGGGCTTGAAGCGGTTGAACGAATCGCGGCAGAGTATCCAACTATTAAGTTCATTATGGTCACTGCCTATGATACGTTTGATTTCATGCGTCAGGCGATTAAGCTGGGTGTTAAGGACTATTTGCTTAAACCGAGCAAAGCAAGCGACATTACAGCGACAATTGGCAAGGTCCTGAAGCAGGTTGAAGAAGAGCGAAAATCGCTTAGGAAAAGCAGGCTTGAAAAGGAAGCGCTTCAAAAAACAATGACACTTGTAGAAACCGATGTGGTTACCCAACTGTTGTTTGATCACGTACATGAAGTTCATGTAAGCATGTTGGTAGAGATGTTGGACAATCCATCCACGAACGAGATGTTTGTCATGATTGTTCTGTTACCAGCAGGTTCGGAAAACCTATATTCTGCCATTAAAGAAAAAGTAAGTCAGACGAGGAGCGGATGGGTGGGCGCGTTGTACGGCAATCAACTTCCCATCATTGTGTTCCGGCAGCCGGAAAGATCGTTCAGGTCGGAGGCCAGTACTCTTGCCCGTGAGATTCTTTCCTTAGCGAAAAATGGCCGCAGCTCGGGCTGGTTTATCGGAATAGGGAATGTCTGCGGTTCACTGGATCAGATTCGTCAATCCTATCAGGAATCACTGATCGCTACTATTGACACCTCACTTCCGCTGAAGTTCCGTTTTTATTCAGATGTACCTGTTCTGAGTGATTTGAACAATGGGCTTCCCCTTCTACATCACAAAAAAGAATTTTTTGATCAAATTCGTCTCGGGCAGTGGGAGCCAATTCGTATGGACGTTTTGAAAATCATTCAATGCTACGAAAGTGAAGGTGCGAATCTTTTACAAACGCAGCAGCGGATGCTCGAAGTACTCTGGATTATTACAAGGGTCATGAGTGAAATGGGAGTAGAGACAGTGACGCCGCTATTCTCCTATCAAACGATTGATTACCGGCAGCTTCGCTCAGAAACCATCCAAATGCTTGACCGCATGATGGGGTCGTACGTGAATCACTTTGACAGGCTTGGTGCAGATTCAATCCATCAAATTAAACAATATATCTTTGAACACTCTAATGAGGATATTTCTCTGGAGGCGTTAGGGAGGAAGGTCGGCTTAAGCCCGATGTATATAAGTAAAATATTCAAAGAGAAGCTAGGTGTCAATTATATTGACTTGCTGACTGAATACCGAATCGAGAAAGCTAAAAAACTATTGGCTGATCCTGTGAAAAGTATAAAAGAAATTACATTTGAGGTAGGTTACCACGACCCGAATTATTTCAGCAAAGTGTTCAAGAAAATGTGTACCGTTTCCCCGAAGGAGTATCGGAGTACAATCCTCGGAAAAAAGATGTTGATGCTTGATTAGAAAAGGAGGGAGAGAGATAGATGGGACGGGCTTTCATTGGAACAAGGCTGATCGTACTCACACTCGTTTTCGTATTTTTTGTCTCGGGCTGTGTTGGCGGCAACAAACATCCAGAATCTAAAGCTCCTATGAAAATACCAAAAAGCGAAACACCCTCTAAAGATCGGATTACAATTGGCTTCTCAATGGATACATTAAAGGAAGAGCGTTGGCTAAAGGACAGAGATTCCTTCAAAGAGGAAGCTGAAAAGCTGGGTGCAAAAGTGGAGATCATGGAAGCCGACGGAGACGACGCCTTACAAATATTCCAAGCCGAGGAGTTAATCAAGAAAGGTGTTGACGTCCTAGTAGTCGTTCCCTACAATGCGGAATCGACTGCTTCCATTGTTAATAAGGCGCATTTAGCAGGGATTAAGGTCATTTCATACGACCGGCTAATTAAAAATGCAGATATTGACTTATATATTTCCTTCGATAATGAAAAGGTAGGAGAATTGCAAGCGGAGGCAATGACAAAGTTGGTTCCAAAAGGTAAATATGCTTACATCGGGGGCGCGGTGACAGATAATAATGCTCATTTATTCAAAAAGGGAGTATTTAACGTGCTGAAGCCGTTCATTGAAAACGGTGACATTACCGTCGTCTTTGACCAATGGACCCAAAACTGGACTCCTGCTAATGCCTATTCAAATATGGAGGCTGCGCTAATCGCCAATCATAATCAAATTGACGCAGTCATCGCTGCAAATGATGCAACGGCTGGAGGTGTCATTAAAGCACTCGAATTACAGGGACTCAAAGGAAATATTCCAGTTGCCGGTCAAGATGCCGATCTGGCTGCTGCAAAGCGGATCGTCGAAGGGACTCAAATCATGACTGTCTACAAGCCGATAAGGACACTGGCCCAAACAGCAGCTGAGCTTGCCGTTAAGCTAGCAAAAGGTGAAAAAGTAGAAGCGGACAGGAAAGTCAACAACGGGAAAATCGAAGTCCCTTCTGTCCTACTCTCACCAATCGCAGTCGATAAGCACAACATCGACGAAACCATTATAAAGGACGGTTTCCATTCGAGGGAAGAGGTTTATAAATAGGTGTCAGGCACCATGTGAAAAATTCACATGGTGCCTGACACCTTCTTTTTTTAAAAGGTACGATAGTGACGTAAATTAGAGGAAACAGATTAAAATAGGCGCTTTTATCAAAAGATACAGAGTGAAAGGATTCTTTAGGGAATCTTCCAAAACTTACATAGGGAATAGTTGCCGCATTTGAAAACCCTTTCTTGATTTTTATAAATAAATATTTTATACTAACGGATGAAAATAATTTTCATATTGGAGGTAAGTTTGATGAATAATTTCTTCGAGAAAGCACAACAGTTTGGTAAGTCATTCATGCTTCCGATCGCAGTGCTTCCGGCAGCGGGTTTGTTGCTTGGAATCGGTGGAGCATTGTCGAATCCAAACACGGTTAAAGCCTATCCGTTTTTAGATATTTCTTGGCTGCAAAATATATTTACCATTATGTCTAGCGCCGGCTCCGTGGTGTTTGCCAACCTAGCATTACTGTTTGCCGTTGGTATTTCTGTTGGACTAGCGAGAACGGATAAAGGAACAGCAGGTCTTGCCGGTGTGTTAGCATTCCTCGTTATGAATGCAACGATCTCCTCTTTGTTAACAATTACTGGCAAGATGAATGTAGAAAATCCTGCAGCTGTTGGGCAAGGAATGACACTTGGCATTCAGACACTTGAAACGGGTGTTTTCGGTGGTGTAGTTGTCGGGATCTTGACATCATGGCTGCACAATCGCTATAACAAAAAACAATTGCCACAGTTTTTAGGATTTTTCAGCGGTTCGCGCTTTGTTCCGATTATTGCTTCCTTTGCGGCCATTTTTCTTGGTGTAGCGGTTTTCTTTGTTTGGCCATTTATTCAAAAGGGAATTTTTCAAATGGGCGGCCTTGTTGAGGCAACAGGTTACATTGGCACGTTCATTTATGGATTTGTTCTTCGGATGCTTGGACCATTTGGTTTGCACCATATTTTCTATATGCCATTTTGGACAACCAGTCTGGGCGGCGCGTTAACAGTCGATGGCAAGCTTGTGGAAGGAACACAGCGTATCTTCTTCGCACAGCTGGCGGATCCTGAGACACAAAAGTTCTATATTGGTACAGCACGATTTATGTCCGGGCGTTTTATTACAATGATGTTTGGATTAGTCGGTGCCTGCTTGGCGATGTATCATACAGCCAAACCGGAAAATAAAAAGAAAGTTGCCGGCCTGCTCGCTTCAGCCGCACTTACTTCTTTCTTAACAGGAATCACAGAACCAATTGAATTTTCATTCTTGTTTATTGCTCCTGCACTTTATGTATTGCATGCGTTCTTGGATGGTATGGCCTTCATGCTTGCTCATATTTTCCAAATTACAATTGGTCAAACGTTCTCAGGCGGATTTATTGATTTCATTTTATTCGGTGTTTTACAAGGAACGGCGAAAACCAATTGGTTAATGGTTCCTGTGATTGGTATTCCATGGTTCTTCGTTTACTATTTCTCATTCAAGTTCATGATTAAGAAGTTCAATTTCAAAACACCAGGACGTGAAGATGCAGGCGAGGCAGTTGTCCATGTCACGAATAAAAGTGAACGGGCTCAAACAATTGTCGAAGGACTTGGCGGTAAAGAGAATCTGCAAAATGTCGACTGCTGTGCCACTCGTTTACGTGTGACGGTTACGGATGTGGGACGTGTCAGTGATGATATTTTGAAAAAGACAGGTGCAAGAGGTGTCGTGAAAAAAGGTAATGGCGTTCAGGTCATTTATGGACCAGAAGTAACTATTATTAAAAATGAAGTTGAAGAATTGGTTGGTGAATAACATGCTAGAAAACATTAAACGAGGTCTCGTAGTTTCCTGCCAGGCATTGGAACAGGAGCCTCTTCACAGCTCAATAATCATGTCAAAAATGGCGCTGGCGGCGAAACAAGGCGGTGCCGCTGGAATCCGAGCGAACTCAAAAGCGGATATCCTGGCCATAAAAGAAGAAGTTTCCCTCCCCGTGATCGGCATCGTGAAACGGGATTATGACGATAGTGAAGTTTTCATTACCGCAACGAAAAAGGAAATTGAGGAATTAATCGAAAGCGGCTGTGAAATGATTGCCATGGACGCAACGATGAGAAACAGACCGAATGGTTTATCACTTGAAGAACTTGTCTCTTTTGCCCGTGAAAAGAATTCAGAGGTCCAGTTAATGGCGGATATATCCTCGGTTGAGGAAGCTGTAAATGCGGAAAAGTTGGGATTTGATTGTGTAGGTACGACCCTTTATGGTTATACAAATGAAACAAATGGGAGTAAACTATACGAGAATGACTTTGCTTTTTTAAAAAATGTTCTTAAAGCAGTGAGCATTCCAGTCATAGCGGAAGGAAATATTATGAGCCCTGAAATGCTGAAAAGAGCGTTTGAAATTGGGGTGGATTCCGTTGTTGTTGGCGGTGCGATTACGCGCCCGCAACAAATTACGGCCCGCTTTGCTGCTCAAATTCCAAAGTAAAAGGATGTTTTCTTGTGTCGCAGGTGTTGAATGAGATCCAAAGTATTTACTCATCCCTATCCGATAAAGAAAGAAATATTGCTAACTATATTCTGGCCAATCCAGAAGAGGTGTCACACAGTCATATCCAGGAGCTCGCGGATTTAACAGGTGTTTCGATCAGCACGATCACCCGTTTTGCTAAAAAGGTTTCTTGCCGCAACTTTGTTGAAATGAAAGTGAAGCTTGCGGGCGGTTCGGAATCGAAGGAAGAGGAAGGGATCGAACAAACCTTGTTTTCTTCCTACCGCGATATGCTGGCGGATGTGCAGTCGTTAATAGAACCGGAGCCTTTTGACAGGGTGTTGCATTTTATGAAAGAGGCCAAGCGGATTTTCATTTACGGCTTAGGAAGTTCAGGATTGGCAGCCCAGGAATTGAATTATCGCTTAAGTCGAATGGGTTTTATTTCGGAAGCAGTGACAGATCCACATTTGATGATTATTCGAAGTACCTTGCTGCAAGCAGGCGATTTGATTTTGGCCTTTTCGCGGTCCGGGCAAACGACAGATTTGCTGCAATCTGTCAGAAAAGGTAAGGGAAAAGGCGCCAAGCTTATTGCATTTACCGCCTTTGGGCAGACACCGCTGACAGAACTATCGGATGAGGTCTTGTGGACGGTTCACCCGCTGCGAAACAATTTTCTCTTAACCGGGCTGGATATGAGCACCTTGTATCTGATTGACAGAATCAGTTTGCATTTCCTTGCGGATATGGAGCGGGAAAAAATGTATCTCCAAACAGTCGAAGCGATAAAAAATCGATGAAAAGTAGAATAGCGGTGCCTGACACCATCAAGACTATGTTGGTTTAGCCTATTTTTGCTGCAGGAAACTGTTCATTGCCGCGGGATCTTTTTATATGTATAGAAAATAATAAAATTATGCTTTCTTTGCACGTTAAGCATGCCGGTAAGGAGATTATGATGATGTTTAAAAAATTATTTGGAATGGCTCCAACGAAAAAACAAGAAACCATTTTAGCCCCGGTCACTGGCCGGTTAGTCCCAATTGAAGAGGTGCCAGATCCAACGTTTGCTGAAAAGATGCTAGGTGATGGAGTTGCCATCGTACCGTCTGAAGGGGTGGTCGTTGCTCCTATGGATAGTGAAGTCGTCTCTATTTTTCCAACAAAACACGCCATTGGTCTCAAAACCAAGCAGGGTTTGGAAATCCTGATTCATATTGGCCTTGATACGGTCAATATGCAGGGAGAGGGATTCGAAGCGTTTGTTGAGGTTGGCGACAAAGTAGCAGCCGGTACAAAGCTCATCAGCTTCTCCATTGATTTAATCCAACAAAAGGCTACCAATATCATTACCCCAGTAGTGATAACCAATTCTGAGATTTTGAAGGAACTGCACCACGGAGACACCTCAGAAGTAATTAGCGGGAAAACAGAAATCATGAACATGGAACTCAAATAAATTTTAAGGGTGTCAGGCACCATGTGAACTTTTCACATGGTGCCTGACACCCTTTGTACTATATTCATAGTTGATTTATGCGTTCAAAGCCAATTGAATCATCAGTTCGATTCCGGCGGGGATGGCGGCTTCGTCGATGTCAAACTTAGGATGGTGGTGCGGGTATTGGCTTTTTTCGCTTTGCATGCCGACGTTGATGAAGGCTCCGGTCTTTTCCTTTAAATAATAGGAGAAATCCTCTGCGCCCATCACTGGTTCCTTTTCCACAAAGACCTCTTCGCCAAATGATTTTACAATGATGTCTTTAGCCACAACACATGCCTCCGGGTGATTGTACAACGGCGGCGTTCCCTCAATAAAGTGGTAGTGCCCTTTTGCGCCAAAGCTTGCACATATCGATTCCGTTAACTGAGCCGTTTTTTGATGCATCAGCTCTGCTCCATCAAACGACATCGCCCGAATCGTGCCTTGCAGTGTAACCTTTTCAGGAATGACATTATAGGAATTGCCAGCCTGCATCCCGCCAAACGAAATCACTCCTGCATGCAGCGGGTTCAAATTTCTGCTGACAACCGATTGAAACGCCTGAATCAGGTGGGTCGCAATGTAGATCGGGTCCACTGTTTGATGTGGATAGCCGCCATGTCCGCCTGTTCCTTCAATCGTAATGTCAAAATCATCACTTGAGGCCATGGCATAGCCGGTGGCAAAGCCAATTTTTCCAAGAGGCATACCGGAGATATAATGAATGCCATAGATGACATCGACTCCGTCCAATATCCCCTCTTTTACAAGCTGCTGTGCACCGCTTGGTGAGGCTTCCTCTGAGCTTTGAAAAATTAAGACAATATTGTTTTTTACGAGATGTGGATTTTCACTCATCCATTTAGCAGCCGCAAGCAAAGTGGCAGTATGGCCATCATGGCCGCAGCCGTGCATAACGCCGGGGACGGTTGAAATATAAGGCTTGTGGTCCCCTTCTTCATGAAGCGGAAGGGCATCCATATCGGCTCTAAGCGCAATGGTTTTGTTTCCTTCCGTTCCTTTAAAAAAGGCAACCACATTTGGTGCTGAAAACCTGGAATCTAGCGGAATCCCAAATTCAGCTAATTTCTCTTTTACATAGGCAGCTGTCTTATATTCTTGTCCTGATAGCTCAGGGTGCATATGAAAATGTCGGCGCTGCTGAATGGTCCAGGCGACTAGCTCTGAATCTATTAATTTTGTCTGTAACATGATTGCTCCTCCAAGTGGCTATTTTTCTAAAAACGGCGGTGAATTTTTATACAATAATTGTAATTTATATTCAGTGAAAATGCAACTAAAAAACAACTAGTAAGAAGTGTCAATCGCAAATAGTAGATCCATCCATAAGGGCCACGAAAAGGAAGAGGCCTGACATTTCTTGAAGAGCCAACATATGGTGTCAGGCACCAATTTCAAATTAATTCCAAATGGTGCCTGACACCATTTTCAAGTTTTTTCCAAAATGTTTCGACGAATCGCCGGCATCGTTCATGGTCTTTTGTTTGTAGGGCGATTTCGATCTTTAGTGTGACTGCTAAGTTGCTGTGCACGTAGAGCATGTCGCGAAAGGCATCGACTGCGCCGCAAAATTTAGGATAAAAGCTATCGCCTGTGCCGACTATACCCGTAACGACATGCTTAACATTCGCGGTTTCAAAAGCGCAATACAGGGCGTGCATTTCACTCGGAATTTCTCCATCACCCCATGTATACGTTCCAACAATGACTCCATCAAAGGCGCCGAGGTCCAGTATAGGGAATTCCTCAATTCGAAACAGACGGACCTCTATTTTTTTCTCAAAAAATAAATCCCTTATGAAATGAACGAGTTCTTCTGTATGTCCCGTTTTTGAGGTATACATGATGGCGAGCTTCATAGTTCATCGAAACCATTCGATTGCGATACCTTCGCATAGGTCCGTGATTTTTGTTCAAAGAAATCCGATTTGGTTCCGTTCATCATGTCATCGCTGAACACTTGAATCCATGGCATCGGATTGGTTCGTTCCACATAAAGATTCGCTAAACCAAGCTGGCGCAACCGTTTATTAGCCAGGTATTCCGTGTAATCATCGCACTCATCCAAATCAATTCCCGTAATATCTTTAAGGATGAAAGCGGCCCACTCTTTTTCAAGCTCGACGGCTTTTCCAATGGCTGTATAGACATAGTCGATATTTTCCGGATGATTCAATTCTGGATTTTCTGTTAAGAGAATCCGGATAAACTGGGCGATGAAATACGCGTGCTGCATCTCATCCCGCTGGATGTAGCTGATCATTGTGCTCGTTTTGAGCATTTTTTGCTGACGGGCAAGGTGATAGAAAAAGGCAAATCCCGCATAAAAATAAATCCCCTCGAGATTTATCGAATTGACCGCTAGTTGAAATAAATGCTGTGGTGTCGGATTCTCGCGAAAGCTTTCATAAGCGTGCAAAATCAACTGGTTCCGTTTTTGCACGATAGGGTCACTTTTCGCTTGATTGAACCGGGCCTTTTGCTCGCTTAAAGGGACAAGTGAGCTAAGGATGTAAGAATAGGATTCATTATGAACCGCTTCCTGCTGGGCAATGACGGCAAAAATCGCCTTAAAGCTGGAATCGGTCACATAATCCATCACTTGTGTCATCGTTGGTGTTTGCAGACTATCCAACGAGGCCAGCTGGGTATTGATCCTTAGAAATACATCTTTTTCGGCCGCACTAAGCATATCCCATTGTTTAATATCATCCTGCATATTAATTTCCTGTGCCTTCCAAAAATTCCCCAATAATGTTTGATACAAATCGTACATCTGCGGGTAGGCGATGTCATTCCAGTTCAGCAGGCCGGAAGATTCACCGTTAATGATCCCGGTTGATTTATTAGGAAACTCGGGGTTCAACAATTTTATTTTTGCTAATGGTGCATGAATATCCATCTGAAAAAACCTCCTATTTAGCTTTGGCACGCTTCACATTCTGCTATTTCTGCTTGTGAGGTACTTCTAACGTAGTACGTTGTTTTTAGCCCATGTTTCCAAGCTTCCAAATGCAGGTTTAGTAATTCTTTCGCTTTAATATCATGACGAACATAAAGGTTGAAGCTGATCCCTTGGTCGATGTGGCGCTGCCTGGCTGCATTTTGTTTAATGCTCCATACTTGATCTAATTCATGTCTTGCCCGGCGGTAATATAGGTATGTTTCATGATTCAAGTCCGGTGCTGTGACTTTAAATTTAAAATTCTTCTTCTCTTCGGCATATTCAACGGAATAGATTGGGTCAATCCCATCTGTGGATCCGCCTATTTTCGCCGTTGATGAGTTAGGCGCAACCGCCATTAACCAGCCGTTGCGGATTCCGTGTTTCGCGATATCCGCCTTTAAATCCATCCACCGATCAGAATGATAGTTTTTCCGCTCAAAATAGGCCCCCGTTTGCCACTCAGATCCTTGAAACTCCCGATAGGCGCCTTTTTCGATTGCCAATTCTTTAGAGGCACGGATTGTATAGTAGGCAATGTCCTCATACAGGTGGTCGGCCAATTCAACCGCAGCTGCTGACTCCCAGTGAATGCCTTTGAGTGCAAGCAGATGGTGCCAGCCGAACGTTCCGAGGCCAACTGCTCTAAACTTTTGATTGGTTACCTGGGCCTGTCCAACCGAAATCGTATTTAAATCGATGACGTTATCCAACATTCTCACTTGAATGCCGATTAAACGCTCGAGAACATTGGCCGGTACCGCTTTTGCCAGATTGATAGAAGACAAATTACAAACCACGAAATCACCGGGCTTCCGAACGATGACGATGTTTCCGTCTTCATCCTGATATTCGTTTACAATCGTTGTCGCCGACATGTTTTGCGCGATTTCTGTGCATAAGTTACTGCAAAAAATCGAAGTGCGGCCCGCTCCTGCCAGGTGCTTATTAGGATTTTGTCTGTTTACATCGTCACGGTAGAACATGTAAGGGGTACCCGTTTCCAACTGGGACACCATAATCCGAGCCATAATATCCATCGCCCGGTACGATTTCCTTGGCAGCAGCGGATGATTCACGGCCTCTTCGTATTTTTTTGAAAAATAATGCTGATCGATTTCATCATAAAAATCCTCGAGTCCCAGCAGGTTCCCGTTTTCATCTTTCCAGCCCATATATTGCTTCACTTGATGGGGACAAAAGGTATACCACTCACCGATACTTCTTCCATTCTCATCTGTTTCCTGCAGTTTTTTCATAAATAGATCGGGTATGGTCACACCGGTAAAAATATCATGGGCTTTACGGCGTTCATCACCATTATTCGTTTTTAAATCAAGAAAGCCGTTCATAATATCTTTATGGAAGACATCCAAGTAAACAGCAATCGCACCTTGCCGCTGACCGAGCTGGTCGACACTCACTGCAGTATCATTGACCAGCTTGATCCACGGAACAACCCCTGAAGAGTTGCCTTTGAATTTCTTAATATCGGAGCCGAGAGCGCGGACTTTTCCAAAATAGAGGCCAATGCCGCCCCCATCTTTACTCAACCTCGCAGTATCCCAATTATTTAAATAAATACCGTCAAGGGAATCGTCAACGGTATCAATGAAACAAGAGGATAGCTGGCCGAAACTTTTGCCGGCGTTAGCAAGTGTTGGCGTCGCAACGGTCATATAGAGATGACTTAGGGCCCAATATGCTTCTTTGACAAGCTGTAATCGTTTTGCTGGACGTTCATTTTTCATAATTGTCATCGCAATAATCATGAAGCGCTCTTGTGGCAGTTCATAGACATTTCGGTCATGATCTTGGGCAAGATAGCGATCGGCTAGTAAAAATAATCCGATGTAAGTAAATAGAGTATCCCGTTCGGGGGCAATCTCACTAGCTAGTTCATCGATTTCGTCTTTCGTATAGATGCTTAGTAGATTACTAGAGTAAATGCCGATTTCTGTTAACTGTTTAATAAGGTGGAAAAAATCTCCGTATTTTAAGGTGGGGTCGTATCCGCGGTTCTGGGCTGCCTTTTGAAACAATTCATTCAAAAATAAACTGGACGCGACAAAGGTCCAATCAGGCTGGTCCATGGCAATCTGATTGACTGCATAGAGGAGTGCCTGCTGGTTAGCTTCAGCCTCCGGCACGTCCATTTCTCTGATTTGTTTTTCAAGCATGGTTGTATCCAATTGGAATCTTTCTGAAGCTCGTTTGATACAAGCTAATACTAATTGGATTTCATCCTTTACTTTTGTGGTCATCGTCATATCCCCTTTAATAAAAAAATCCGCTCAAGGGATTTGAGCGGATGAAACGGATCACTTTCCAAAAGGAAAAAAGAAGACTTCCTGCCTTTTGCTGCCACCGTTCATCTCCTCAATCCCCGAAGAAGTGATACTACTTAAGAAAGACAGGTCTCCTGACTTTTGCTTCATTCTACTTTGAGCCCTTCCCATATGAGCGTCTATTTTCATAAACTCTCTCATACAGTGGTTTGCTCATTTCGTCAGCAATTACAGTTGCGGGGGCAGTTCCGGATTCTCACCGGATTCCCTATTAAGCCGCTAGCGGCATCTTTTCCTAAGGCAAATACAATATATAGTTAAAATTCTAAAAAACAAAACAATATGTAGATGAGAAACTAAAATCAATCATAGTATAAATAGTTTTGTATTTCAAGTATTTTTGTAGTGGCTATCCTGGAAATTGAAGGGAGAAAACCCATACAAACTTAAAATCTAGACATATACTGTTCTGATAGACTTGAAGAGGGAAAAAATAAACCCAGAAAACTGCTGCTTTGATTTCCATTTTCCGAATGATGGAATTTACTGAGGTTGCAATGTTTATTGTGAAGGACAACCCTTATTTTTGCTTTTCTAACTGCCGGATGTTTGGAGGTAGGAAATCATCTCTAACGACGAGAACTATTGTTCAATAAATTGGAAAACGGAATTAGAGATTTCTTTAAGAAAGGAGAAAAACATGAGTAGGTATAAGTGTTTTTGTGGACGTCTTGACGAACCGACGGGACCGACTGGAGCAACCGGGCCGACTGGACCGACGGGAGTGACAGGAACTACGGGAGCAACAGGGCCAACTGGACCAACAGGCGAGACGGGAACTACAGGAGCAACAGGGCCAACTGGACCAACAGGCGAGACGGGAACTACAGGAGCAACAGGGCCAACTGGACCCACGGGAGTGACGGGAACGACCGGAGCGACAGGACCAACCGGACACACGGGAACGACCGGAGTCACCGGCCCAACCGGACCAACAGGAGTGACCGGAACCACCGGAGT
>NZ_JBIVOP010000003.1:142087-231266 GCF_044754175.1 Neobacillus sp. NPDC093127 | reverse complement strand
GGAACAACAGGAACCACCGGAGCAACGGGACCAACGGGACCCACAGGAGAGACAGGAACGACCGGAGCGACAGGACCAACCGGACACACGGGAACGACCGGAGTCACCGGCCCAACCGGACCAACAGGAGTGACCGGAACCACCGGAGTCACGGGGCCCACAGGACCAACAGGACTAACCGGATCGACTGGAACAACAGGAACCACCGGAGCAACGGGACCAACGGGACCCACAGGAGAGACAGGAACGACCGGAGCGACAGGACCAACCGGACACACGGGAACCACCGGTCCGACAGGAATCACCGGAACCACCGGACCAACTGGAGCAACGGGGCCAACCGGTCCGACAGGATTGACAGGAATCACCGGACCAACTGGAGCAACGGGGCCAACCGGACCAACAGGATCGACGGGAACCACCGGAACCACGGGGACCACCGGAGCCACCGGACCAACTGGCCCAACCGGAGCAACAGGAACCACCGGAGCAACGGGGCCAACCGGACCCACAGGAGAGACAGGAACGACCGGAGCGACAGGGCCAACCGGACACACGGGAACGACCGGAGTCACCGGCCCAACGGGACCAACAGGAGCGACAGGAACCACCGGAACCACGGGGACCACCGGAGCCACCGGAGCCACCGGCCCAACTGGAGCAACGGGGCCAACGGGACCAACAGGAGCGACGGGAACCACCGGAGCCACCGGCCCAACTGGAGCAACGGGACCAACGGGACCAACAGGAGCGACAGGAACCACCGGCCCAACTGGCCCAACCGGAGCAACAGGAACGACCGGAGCCACCGGACCAACTGGAACTTCCGCACCAAATAGTTACGCGTTTATTTTTGATACAACTTCTCAACTAGTCGCTGTTGGAGCTGCGGCAACCTTTAATACAAATGGGCCAATAGGAGGCACAGCGATTTCTCATACCCCGGGTTCTTCGGCAATCACGATTACCCAGACGGGAGATTATAGTGCAACCTTTATGTTAAATGCGGATGTACCCAACCAATTTGCACTTCACTTAAATGGCTCAGCGATACCTGGCTCACGGTATAGTGCCGGTTCTGATCCCCAAAGCCGGCGAAATACAGGGCAAGCCATTTTTACTGTAAGCACGATTCCCAGTACACTTACCTTAATTAATGATACATCTACAGGAGCTGTAACCCTTGATCCAATCGCTGGAGGAACCGTTACAGGGACATCAGCATCCGTACTGATTCGAAAGTTAACATAAAAATCATTTTTCAACTAGCAATAGAATGAATACTAATAATCACACCATTCATCTCAAAAATACTTCCTTACTCCTCCCAGCGAATCAGCACGGGATTTTCATCTAATATGGACAAGTATTGGTCGACGTTTCCGTATAATCCCTCGGGGTCAAGCTCCATATAGCGCTGAAACTTCTCTATTCGATCCGAAGGCTTAGCCCAGCCAAAATGCAGTAAACGTAACGGCGAGATCCGATTAGGAAGCTCAAAAATATTTTCAGGGAAGCGCCCGCAATGCTGCGGGGTTTCTCTCCACGTATAGTCAAAATGCTCTCGGAAACGGGCTAAAAAAGGCCGATACGTCAGGTGGGACCGCCAAAATCTGTCTTCCCGATAGTGCGTATCATTCCAAAAATCGTAGAGACGAAAATGAAAGACATCCACATCCTCTTGCTCAAGTAGTTTCTGGACCTCAAAGACAAACTTGGGTTCAAACATTTCATCTGCGTCTAGATTCAAGATCCAGTCGGGGTTGGTTTTTAGCGTTTCCTCCCATTGTTGTTTACGAAGCTCGATTTCATTAGCAAACTTAGAGGTTTTATTCTCCACAATGTGTACGGGGATCCCTTTCAATAGCTCTAAACAAGCGTCAACCGTATCATCGGTACTTCCGTCATCAATAATCACCGCTTCATCAATATAGTTGCGGTGCTCTTTCAGAACCTGTTTCAAATACCGAACACTTTCATTTTTCACAACCATGGATAACGTTAATTTGTGATGGCTGTTACTCATAACGTGTACAATAGATTTCTGCCCATTAGGAGGAACAAGCTGGGTTTTGCCGAAAAATTCCTGGACACCTTCGAGATCAGACTCTCGATAAATATGATAGGCGGGGAAGTGGGTATCCACATATAAACCGAAGCCTAACACCGCTGCCCGAAGACAAAAGTGACGATCCTCTCCCCAAAATGAAAGATTGGAGATTTGCTGAAAATTAACGCCAGCTTTCAATGCTTTCAGGCTGATCAATGTACAAGCTCCTAGACCGCCAACTTGATAGATTCCGGGTGTCCGCATTTGTCTGAGAAATTCTTGATAACGATTCGAAATTTCCGCATCCGTTAATCGTTCCCCACGATCTTGCTTCCACTGTTTATACTCATCCGTTAGCCAAACTTGCGGTTGAGGTTCGGAATGAGGCTGCCATTTCGTCCAAAAAATTTCCGCTATGATATCCTTATCCGCCTTGACTAAATGTTCAATCGTATTGGGATATAAAAGCAGGTCAGAATCGACCAAAAATAAATAATCATAGTGATCCGCAATCACTCGTTCGATGATCAGGTTTTTAAAATCGGCAACTTTCCAGATTAGTTGTTCATTCCAATGGTGGGTATTCCGATCACAAATATAATCGTCACACTGGTTGGAAGGGGAAACGGTGACATTTTTTACATCCTCTTTAAAATCCAGCAGCAGCTGACTTGATGATTGTTCCGTATTGTCATCGATCAAGAAAAAGCTTAATTCGACGTCATCCTGTTTTAATCTTTTTAGGGATGCTAAAAATTCACGTAAAATACGCGGTTTTTGATGGACGGGACTCCCGACTAATACCCGTTTCCTCGCTTTATTCTCCATGACTAGGACCTTCCGCTTCTCCTATTTGAAGACAAGCTTCTAAATAGGCTTTGTTGTGCAAAACATTCGGATCGGTTGGCCGATACTGGCGTGCCGCCTCATTATGATGGTAAGCCAATTCATACTCTCCCAGCCGGTCATAACAAATACACAATTGCAAATGGGGCAGCCATGTGGAAAAAGTAAGATTGACAAATCCCCAATGATCTTTTGGTACCTCCAGTTGCGCAGCAAGTTTATACCAAAATACGGCCGCTCGTACTTCATTTTTTTCTAAAAAGTAAAACCCTAAACGACAACAGAATTCTGGGCGCGGACTGTCAAACTGAAATGACCTGAGGATGGACTGAAGCTCTTTTTCCGACTCGCCTAAGTCAAAATAGCAATCCGCAAGTTTACTGCAGGCAGAAATATTGTCTTCCACCCACCCTTTTTTGGTTTTAAGGAATTTTTCATAAAAATAAATCGCCCGTTCATGCATTTGATGATCTTTCAGTTCGTTTGCGAAATAAAATAAATCCCTCGGTGTCAATTCTTTTCCTCGGGCTAATTGCCTTTCATAGATTAATAGATTGCGATTCGCGTCATGCCGGTTACTTTGATGAGTAACCGCAATGTCGCTATTGAAGATGTTCCCCCAAACCTCAAGATACTCATGAACGGCACCAATCCATTTAAATTGATTTTCGCGCTTCACAAGCCGGTTCCGTTTGACACTTGACGTCACATTTCCATACTCGTCGGTCTGTAAAACATAATCCATTGTCACACTGTCAATAGAAGAAACTAGTGTCCCCTTCAATGTCTTTAATTTCGTCCTATCTGCCTCTAATAGAACATCGTCGGCATCTAACCAAAAAATATAATCCTTTGAGGCTTGTTGAAAAGCAAAATTGCGCGCTTTCGAAAAATCATCTACCCATTCAAAATCAAAAATCCGATCGGTGTATTTAGCGACAACTTGTTTGGTCGTATCTGTTGAACCAGTATCAATAATATTGATTTCATCTACAAGATCGTTAACGGAGTCTAGACAGCGGGCGAGGGAATCTTCTTCATTTTTTACAATCAGACATAAACTGATTGTTACCATGTATGACATCCTTTCGTAAACGTAAGTTGGTTTGTTTACGATATATGCCCTGCATGTGAAGTTGGTTAACAAAACTGGACCCCTTAAATGTGCTTTTTCATTAGGACGAGGTTCGATTTGCATCATAGTATGTCTTGAGGATTAAAAGGTGGTGATATGATTATGTGTGGAAATTGTTGTCCAGACCGTCCTTTTACGACCGATGATATTTGCGGAAATTTTGATACAACCGTTGCTACTACACCCTTGACGGTTTACGATCAAGATACGGCCATTATTTCATCAGGTACAATTAGTATTTTCTATGATCGCGGGACCCCGGCTGATATAACGTTTAGTGTGAACGGAACTCCGTTTCCGACTCCGGTTCCAAAAGGAAATACCATTTCACATACGTTTGACAATATCGATTCACTGTCAATCGATACGGCAGGAGCACTTGGTAAATACTGTATAACGCTTCATTATCAGGTATAAAATTTTTCGATCAGGGTTTGGCAGTAGAAGCTGTTAAACCCTGATACTTGTATAAACGATTCGTTTTACATAGGAATGTGTGAAGAAGGGAATGAAACCTTCTTCTCTTCTTGCATAAACTATATTCTAACTGCCTATGGAAAGAAGGTTTTAACATGCCTAAACCACACCCGCCCATTACTCCAGAAAAACCATCGCAACCGAGTTCAGAGAAACCAGTACTAACAGATGAAATCTGTGGCAATATTGAGCAGGGCTGCGATGGTACGTTTGTTGAATACTGGAAAGCCATTGGCATTTCCACTCTTCCGTCAGGATCCGTTTCGGTTGTAAATAAAAGTCATTGTATGATAACGGTTAAGGCGGATATGAATGGTGATGGTATTGCGGAGACTATTTTATTTCAATTAACTCAAAAAGGGCAGAGTAAGTCGGTCACTTTGGGTAGTATCGCCAATCTAGAAATTGGCTGTGGTTGTACAGATGGGCAGGGAAGTAAGAATTGCAGTGGGACATATTGCCTTACCATTCATTATGAAAAAACGTAACAAAATCCAAAATGGACGAGCTTATTGCAACATTATGCAATTATCCATTTATTTTTGTGAGTTCACACGATTTATAAAAGCGGGCGCTCTCGATTTTTAGGGAAGAAGGTAACAATCTAGCCCTATTTCTGCCCAAGACCCACATTTTCCTGATTACGGTCATTAAGTGATACCAGGTTTAGGCACCATCAAGGTAATTGGAAATAATCAATGCTCAAATTGGTTAGAATAAAACGGGAAAGGGGTATGAATATGGATTTTACAATTAACTGGAAAGGGAAAATGGCATTTTCAGGGGTAACTCCTTCCGGGCATGAATTTAACATGGATGCTGCTCCTGAAGTCGGGGGAGAGAACACAGGCGCCAGGCCGACAGAATTACTTTTGCAGGCAGTTGCGGGTTGTACAGGAATGGATATTATGTCAATCTTGCATAAAATGCGCCTTTCTCCTTCTGCCTTCCAAATGGATGTGAAGGGCGAACGAGCCGAAGACCATCCCAAAAGATTCACAACGATTAACATTCACTATGCGTTTGATGGAGAATTGCCGGAAGACAAGATTATCCGAGCAATTCAATTATCAAAAGACAAATATTGTTCCGTCTCCCATTCCTTAAATTCGGAAATAACTGTAAGCTATTCCCTCAATGGTGTTAAAGGAGAAAAAGACATATAACTTTTTAAAAATAAATGCCTTTTTACGGGAACTTGGTGTCAACCAAGAACCTGATTTTTCTCTGTTTACGATCATTAAGTTACCGTTCCTAAAAATATAGACATTCGTGTATATCACTATCTATATGTTCTAATCGAATAGAATCTATTCCATTTAGCACGCAAAACGAACAGAGTTTTTTGCGAATCGCGATAGGGAATCACGCCCTAATTCCAGAATGGAAACATCCGTTCAATTCGAGTCTTTAGACCAAAATAGACTTCAATGCTTCCGTCGCAATGTCATGGTTTCCTTTCTTTCGAATGAATTCCACGCCACAGGATATCTGTCGATACTCTAGAAAGGCTGTTAGCCACGCTGGTATTACAAATTCCCTTGCAAAATTGGAGTACGTGGTCCACATCTTCCTTGCAGGTAATAGGGAAGCGTTGCTCCAATTTTTTAGATTTTTATCGATCAGCCTTTAAAATTTCAATCTTATCTTGAAAGAGGTACTGCTTTTTTAGGTGATTTGTTATGATTCTCCATTTGCTAAAATTCGATTTATTTTTACTCAAGTTTTTTGGGAATGAAAGAATGGTGTCATATTTCGGTTTTTCCGTTTTGAAAAAGAATCCTCTTCTCGCAATCACACATGCTGCGGCACAATGAGAACCCATCCCATATCTAGCCATAAATTTCATCTGACCAATTTGGCTTGTGTAAGCAGGATTCACCTGCCGAACTCTGACACCAGCCTTTTTGGCTTTCCCTTCCATTAATTGTTCAAAAGCCGAATAGGCGAATCCGGACAGCATACGGGCATATTTTGTTCCCCTTTCTCGTAATTGCGTTTTCTTTTTTAAAAAATCGAGCTTCTCGATTACAATGTCTTTTTGAACAGAGATTGCGTAAACTAAGATTTCCTTGATTGCATCGCTAAGAGATGCCGTAACTTGTTCTCTCCTCCTATTATACATAGACACCTTTACGGACCAGCTTTTGATGGGATTTCCGAATCTATCAATTTCACTTACTGCTAAGAATCCGGCATTTAAGTCTATTCCGATTAGCCCATTAATATTGAATGTTCCAACAATTGGTGTTTTTCGTTCTACTGAAGCGGTAAGATACCAACCCTTTATCTGCTTAATAAAACGGTACGTAATGGAGGTAAAGTACTTTTGAGACTTTCCGCCACGGGTTTGTCCTATATATGAAACTTTTGCCCGATCCAGCCACTCTTGTCCAAACGGGAAGGTGACTTCGGGAAATTCAATGTATTTTCCATATTTGTCCTCAAAAGTATTGGCAACGCGGAGCCTTAATGTGTTTTTCAAATCATAGGTAGCACTCTGGTTTCCAAAGGTTTCATCCTTGGAACCCACGACTAAAAACTGTGAGCAGCGCGCCTCTTCCCAGTCTTTCTTCCAATCCCGATGGGTTTTATACTCATTTTCCTCCAAATGAAATTGCTTATGGAACAATATTTTTGATCCGAAACAAATGCGGATCTTCTGACAGGTTAAATCTGATTTCAGTTTTTCTAATTTATGTGTTAAATTACGCAATCTCCGCTTTTTTTGAAATAAATATGTTTTTAGATTCTTGTATTTTTTGGCGAGTTTGAGAAAAGACGGATGGGACGATGAACATTGAAGTAGTTTCTGATGGAGTTGTTCCTTTTGGGATGTTTTCTTTTCTATCATTTTTTGTAAATAAGCTGTTTTTGCTTCGAGTTCCTGTAGATCAAACTTTCTTTTTTCAATATAAGAGGAGACCTTTCCATCAAGCTGAATCCTTACCGAATTAAATTGACGGGCCGTAATCCCATATTGTGTAAGAAAGGTCTTTTTCAATGAAGCGGAGGGGAGCCCCTTTAAATGGGTTTGAACAAATAGCTTCCGTTCAAGCACGCCGAAGAACTTTCCGTACTCTGAAAGATACATGTCTGAAGTTCGTCCATGATTCAGTTGAATGTTACTTAGTTTTGTTTGGTAGGTTTGTATCATAATGAAAGGCCTCCTTCCATTTTGGTTAGAAATAAATATTAAAGCAGCGATTGTCAAAATTTTTACTGTCATAGTATTTTAAAGTGAAATAGAATATTTGTTCCCCTTTTTATATAATACCATAAACGTATATAAGCGTCAAATGTATACATTTGTCTATATTTTTGAAAACTGCTGAAAACCCTCTAAATAACGAACAATCCGCTTGGGATAACCGAGCGGATGTCACGACAGCACTTTCTTAACCAAGCAAAGATATAGTAATCAACCGTTTAAATGTACCTCATACAGTTTTTTTGCCGTTTTTTCAATGAAATCTAATTGCGCCAATTGATTCCGCCAATTTTCAGGAATGGCGGAAACTCCGTAGAACGCTCCGGCAAGCTGCCCATAAATGGCACCGGTTGTATCTGAGTCATCTCCTAAATTTACCACTTTAAGTAAGCCTTCCTTAAAATTATCCGTAAGATAAAATGCCCACAAGGCAGCTTCCAATGAGTCGACGACATAGCCACTCCCTTTAATTAGTGGGGGCTGCTTCTGTTTGAAGGATCCTTCCGCAACTTCTTTTATCTTCGGACTTAAGGGCCGGCCGATTTTTCCTTCAATCAAACGAACATATTCAGTTGAAAGAAGGACGGCCTTTGAATCACTGTTAGCGGCACCTGCAATGAGTGCCCCGAAGTAATAGCAGGCATCGATTGTTTCTTCAGCTTGATGTGTGGTCCTGGAACTTTCACCGGAAAAATAAATCGCTTTTTCCAGGTCATTCGACCAAAATAGAGGAACGGGTGAAAGCCTCATGATGGAGCCATTTCCTGCTCTGAATGGATCAGTTGAACCGCTGAATGGTTCCCCTGTCTCCTTAAAACGCAGAAGAGCTTCTCTTGTGGCGATTCCAATATCGAAACATTCGCCAGTACTGCTTAGATAGCCCTCTTTGTACCAGCGAATATAGCGCTGCATTTGATCCTCGGCATTGAAACCGTTCCTTTCGATGATGCTTTCAGTCAAGCATAAAGCCATTGAGGTATCATCCGTCCATTCCCCAGGTTTCAGCTGAAAAGGCCCGCCGCCAATCATATCAGTTACAGGTGCAAATGTACCGGGCGGCGAAAATTCAACAGCGGCACCGACACAATCTCCAACCGCTAATCCAATAAGACTTCCGACAAATCTATCTCTTCTGATCAATTTCATCGCTCCCTTCCCTACAGCAATTCGACAGAGGCCTTCTATTTCCTGCACCTGGGAAAAGGATCCTGTCCCCACATCCCACTGCAATTGATGCAAGGACACTTGCACACCAACTGAACGTATCTCCTACCTCTAATATAAATGAGTCCTCGCCTTGTTCCGGAAGAATTTTCCCCTTAAGGACCAAATGGCATTCTTCCCCTTCATGCTTGTTTTTGGTATTTTTATATAGTAAACAAATATTCATATGAGGAAACCAAAAGTATTTCATGTTTCTAAATATAAAATATATGGTTTAAAAAAATTTTTCCTGTTTATAATACATTTGTTGAATACAAGGAGGATAACTGAATGGAAACCCCAATGATTTATGAACTGCGTCGCCCAAAGAATGTTATTCCAGGGAAGAAGTATCCTGCATTGTTTGTCATGCATGGGATTGGCAGTAATGAACACAACATGCTTTCATTGGTTGATGGGTTAGAGGATTTCTTTTATATCTTTAGTGTAAGGGGCCACTTAACCCAAGGACCGGGATATGCTTACTTTACAATTCAGGGCTACGGCATACCACATCGAGAAGTATTTGATGAAGGGATCAATAAATTAACACACTTCATTGATTATGCATCTAAAACGTATCCACTTGATTCAAACCAATTATACTTATTAGGTTTCAGTCAGGGAGCAATTGTTTCTATGACTTTAGCGTTAACACTTGGTAACAAAATAAAAGGTGTTGTCGCATTAAGCGGATATATCCCTCTATTTGTAAAAGAAGAATACAATATTAATCCTGGTAAAAATTTATCTGTTTTTATTTCACATGGGGAATTCGATCAGGTTCTGCCATTTGAATGGGGTAAAGAAAATGTCGAATATTTCACTAAGTTAGGTATTCCTGTTATGTTTAATACGTATTCTGAAGGGCACACGGTAAGTGAAAAAAATCTGCAAGATTTTCAAACATGGCTATTAAATGAGGTACAAAGATAAATTATCCAAAAACAAAATTAGGGAGGAAATTAAGATGATACCATCATTATTTGTAGCTCATGGTGCACCATTGCTTGCAATCGAGAATAATGAGTATACAAAATTTTTAACTCAATTGGGGCAAAATATGCCTCGGCCTAAGGCGGTTATTTTATTTTCAGCTCATTGGGAATCTAACGTCCAAAAGGTTAGCGATGTTGACCAATATAGCACGATTTATGATTTCGGCGGGTTTGATGAAGCTCTTTACAAAATTCAATATCCTGCTCATGGTAATCAACAAATTACCAAAGAAATAGAGGGATTATTTACTGAGAGTGGTGTACCCTTTGAATTTGATACACAACGTGGTTTGGACCATGGTGCTTGGATTGTTCTCCGCTTACTTTATCCAAATGCAGATATTCCAGTCATCTCCATGTCCGTCAATTCTAGACTTACCCCAGAAGAGCAATATAAAATTGGGAAGACTTTGTCAGCATTACGAGCTCAGGACATTTTAGTCATTGCCAGTGGAGGAACAGTGCATAACCTCAGAGCGGTAAAGTGGAATGACAATGGACAGGTTGATCAATGGGCACTAGAATTTGATGATTGGTTAGCACATCATTTGGAAAAATGGGATTTAACAACACTTTTTAAATACGATTCTTTGGCTCCAAATGCAGAAATTGCTGTACCTCCATATGGGTCAGAACACTTTATCCCTATTTTTTATGCGATGGGAGCAGCAGACAATAGTCAAAATGCTACATTACTTCACCGCAGTTTTCGATATGGCAACCTTAGTCACAGCGTATGGCAGTTTGGATGATTTTCCGGAAATGATAAAAATGGAGTCATAAAACATGAATATCATTCAAGTCCATCTTAATGAAGGCAGATCTGCAGAATTAAAGCGGCAATTGATTTCAGAGGTTACTTCTGTGGTGAGCAGAACATTAGGAAATACCCCAGAAACTATCAGAGTGTTAATAAATGAGGTTCCTGAAGAAAAATGGAGAGTAGCCGGCGTGCCAATTAGGCTTTATAGAAAACAGATTTAATATTTCCACTAATCCCCTATTATACTTGTCCATAACGATTTTAAATTATATACGTATAATGTCGTATGGTTCATAAGTAATAGGGGGTGAAAAAATGTCGGTTGGACATTATTATGGAATGTGTCATAGACACATAGGTAGAGCTGTTGAAATCAGAACCCATGACGGAAGAATTCATAGGGGAATCATACATCGTGTCTCCAGAGACAGAGTTTTTCTTCAACCATTGGGGCGTCCTAGAAACTTAGGCGGTTTTGGCTATGGAGGCTGGGGATGGGGCTTTGGCGCTGGTATCGCGTTAGGTTTTATTGCTTCATTTGCAGTACTTTCTTTCTTCTTTTGGTAACGAATTTGATGATCCATTAAAAACAGACGAGAATTTTTTTTCGTCTGTTTATTTTCCGTTTTATAGTACTAACTTATTATTTGAGCAATATAATCTGGGTTGATATTTAGGAGATCCTTACTTGTTTTGTTAGTTGCTTCAATATAATTTTTAACCAAATAATATCCAACACTGTACCCTGCCATTTTCGGATAGAAACGTAATCCATACAATATGTTTTGATGTTTAATATCACTTTTTAGAATATTTCTATTTGGAAACACTATGTTATTCCATATTTTCTTTAGTTCTTCATTGGAATAATAGGATGTCCACGCAGCTAAAAATTCTTCACCCATTCTTTCACGTACTGCATTTTCAGCTAATCCTTCCAAAATGATTGTATCTAACAATACGTAATCATCTTCGTCTTTTTGATACTTGGATAACCGACAAACATGGTTATACTCATGTGTAAACAATGCCCTTATTTCCTTTTCTAAGTTATCCTCTGAAATAAATAAAAGTAGTTTATCTTTGAAGGCCAAACCTGATTTTCCGTTGAAGTCCTGTTTTAATTTTCGGTTGTGTATATCTGATGGAAAAATAAAAATAGGGATATTTGGTCCTTCCCACACTTTTTGAAGTCGCAGGTTTTCCTCTTGTACAATCTCCCATACTTTATTTTTTTGTAACTTTTTCACTACCTCATTTCCGTTCCTAAGAGGATGGTACATGCCATGTTGAGTTAAGTAATCGTAGATTTCGGAAGCTGAAGCATCCTCAAAGTGTACTATTAACTTTTCACATATTTCAATTGGTTTATGATATGAATCGTGTAACCACTGATCTGTTCTAATCACTCCCATATCTGCACTCCTAACTACATATTTCATTAAAAATACATTATGCACTTAGCATATAAACGTTCCGAAACCGTTTTCTTTCATCAAAAAAGACGACTTAAAATCATATTCCTGAATTGTTAGAGTCGTCTTTTATATTAATTGTCTTATTAAACTGCTCCTGTTTTCTGTACAATTTAGAAGCGCATGAAGGGAAAAGGCTCCTCGTCCCATTTTCACTAATTCGCCAAGTGGGACAAGGAGCCTGTCCCCATGGCCTTGACGATTTCAACGGCAAATTCGGCGCAATATTGCCCGGCGGTTTCTAAATCTTCTATTTTATCCCCTGAAACTTCAGAGTTTGAGACTGTTCTGACTGATAGGAAAGGAATGTGAAAGCCTTTTGCTACTTGAGCAACGGAAGCAGCTTCCATTTCTTCCACACTTGTACCGGCTTTCTTGTGGAACCATTGAATTCGGTCTACTTCTCTGTTCCAAAAATCGGAACTGCCGACTTTCCCGACCACTACTTTGCCATGCCTATAGTTAGGGGCGGCACTTAACGCTGCTTTCACAAGATCTGGGTGGCTCTTAAAGGCAGTATACTCCTTGATTTTTCCATTTTCTCTAATTTCTGTTTCGACGAATTTCCATGTTTTCGGACGAATTCCCTGGCCATCATCTAAATGCTCCGACCTAAGCCTGCCGATATTCATCACCTCTACACCAATCACCGAATCAAATACATGGAGCTTCGGGTCATGTCCTCCTGCCGTTCCTTGATTAATAATCGCTCTTGGATGATAATGTTCGATCAGTAACGCGGTGGAAGCAGCCGCATTAACCATGCCAATTCCAGTTCTTGAAATGACGATGGGAATCTCCTTTATTTTTCCAATATAATAGGTATAATTACCATGGGTTTCTTGTTTATATTGACCCATTTCTTTAAGAAGAACAGAAATCTCGATGTCCATCGCTCCTTGAACAGCAATGGGCTGATTGCCTTTTTGGCGGCTGCTCGCTGCTTCCTTTGTGGAAGGAAAGCCAGCTAGAAAATATGTCACCATCATTAGTAACGCTATAACAAACCTCATCCAATGACCTCCTCCTAAATTAGACTCATCCAACTTGATGCTGTGGCATACTACCGTTCGAGTTAGGTTATATTATCTTTCAGTGAAGACGAATCTATCCAACAGCACGAGAGCATTGTTTTTGACAATGATTTTTACCTTCCGTAAAATTGCTTAATGACAGTTGGTAATCATGGATTAAGGGGCAGACTATCAAAAAAATTCTATCATCATGGAGGCAGTGTAAATGAACGTTGTTGCAATCGTTGGAAGTATCCGTAAGGAGTCCTATAACTTAAAACTGGCACAGTATGTGCAAAAAAAGTATCAAGAGCACATGGATATTGAAATTTTGAGCATTCGCGATCTTCCGCATTATGATCAGGATACTGAATTAAATCCACCACAAGTGGTGACTGAATTTAAAAGCAAAGTGGCGAATGCTGACGCTGTTCTTTGGGTCACCCCAGAGTATAATTATTCAATCCCGGGTGTTTTAAAAAATGCAATTGACTGGCTGTCGCGTGTCGATAAAGTCATGAATCGCAAGCCATCTTGGATCATGGGCGCGACAATGGGGACACTTGGAACGGTTCGCGCGCAGAATCATTTACGCGACATTTTGTTCTGCCCAGGAATTGGCTCACCGCTATTACCAGGAAACGAAGTATACATTGGAGTCGTTCATGAAAAAATGGATGAAGCTGGGAACCTTACCCACGAACCAACAATTACATTTATCGATATGGTGGTAGATAACTTTATTAATTGGTATAACCAAATAAGCTAACCTGACAGGTAGTGACTAGGGACAGGCTCCTTGTCCTTAAACGGGACGAGGAGCCTGTCTCCCTCTATAATCCGACACAAAATTGTAATTGTAGGTAGAATTGAATCATTTTCCGGGGAATATTGTTCTTTTCTGTGGAAATGGGGCGGAGCGCCGCATAAACGAATAGGTATAACCAGTCGGAAGTGAATATATACAATTCGTATTTTGAATAGGTGAAGCGTAGCTCTGCTCACACCGCCATTATTATGCTGGTGTATTACTCATATAAAATATATTTCAATTCATGGGTTGGAAGTTGAAACGCATGTTAGTTTTTTCAGATAAAAGCTTCGACAAATATTTCCTCTCCTAAGGCACCACAAGAGAGCCTCTTTCGTTACCGTTAGCTTACGTTTATAGTCGTCCTTAGTTTTTAGTTTTAAAACTTCTTCGAACATTAATCCACTTAAAAATCAAAAAAGCTGCTGGTATTGGTTTTTCCAATCACTTTTCCAACTTTAAATTTTCGTTTGTCATTTCTTACATTCTATGATAAAAACTTTATTTCTTTAAAAACTTCTTTCTCATATTCCCGACTTAAACTATGAGCTTTCTGATAGAGCAAATTCTTTTTGCCGTTGTTCATTTCTCCTGCATATTTAACAACAACTTTTCCCTTTAACTCAGTCCATAACTGGTTAAACTCTAGCAGGTACGTCTTAATTGGACCTTCGTAACTGTTTACATCGATGGTGATTCCATTAGACCAAGATTTCTGGTCATTCACGATTATGGTCTTGTTGAATTTTTTCTTTTTCATCAATTTTAATGCGTCCAGTAAGGCAAGGAGTTCACTTACATGTGGTTTTGTTGTTGCAATCTTTCTAACATTGGAAACACCCATGGCTGTCTCTCTATTTTCAATTAAAATTAAACCGGACCCTGCCGTTTGATTGTTAAAATTGTACGACCCATCAACGATGATAATGGGAACGTCTTTGGGAACATTGTTACCTAACGGAGTTAAGCACTCTTCCGTTGCTGGTCCAGTTGCTGGCGTTAGAGAACCCTTCCGGAAATAATCCAAGATATCCTGGATGTGGAAAAACTCCTTTTCTCCTACTCTTTCAAAAGGCATTCCCCTTTTACTCAGGCCCTGCAAGGTTTCTTTTGTGATCCTCAGTGTTGCCAAAACAACTTTTTGAGTGACATATTCTTTTAGTGTCCGTCCTTTTTTATCACGAAATTCACTCTCTAACCGCTGCTGAGGCGGCCGATAGGTCTCCAGCCATTTCACTACCTCGTTTTCTAAAAATCGATATTCATTGCCAATCAAATAGTGCGGCATGCCATCCTTTAAATAGGCATTCATTTGAGCTTTGGATAATTTAAGCTTACCAATTAATTCACCTCTTAAAAGTAAAGCAGCCGGAGATTTCTGTTTTGTTTTTATATCAATCACACTCACCCACGTCCATTCGTCTGTTGTATGGATAAATTATACTATTCGGCAGTGAAAACTTAAATAAAAATGGTAGAACTGGTAACGAATTCAATTGGGTGTCATCAATTTGGTGTCAGGCACCCCTCGTGGACAAAAAGAGGTTTTGTCCACCCCACGTGGACAATGCTGATTCCTTGGTCGCTCTGGTGATTCACAGTGCCCATAGATTCTGGAAAAAATATATCATGGGCACTCTGGGAGGTTCACAGTGCCCGTAGGAGTAGGAAAAAGCATCCGGCGGGCATTCTGAGAGGTTCACAGTGCCCATAGGAGTAGGAAAAAGCATCCGGCGGGCATTCTGAGAGGTTCACAGTGCCCATAGAAGCAGGAAAAAACATATCATGGGCACTCTGAGAGGTTCTGAGTGCCCGTAGGAGTAGGAAAAGGCATCCGGCGGGCATTCTGAGAGGTTCACAGTGCCCATAGAAGCAGGAAAAAACATATCATGGGCACTCTGAGAGGTTCTGAGTGCCCGCCGGAACCAAAGAAAGTATAACCCAGGCATCCTGGAAGCAATCAAACCGAGGAATATCTCCTTGGTTTTTTTGTTCTATCCTTATTCCTATTTCGTCAATAGGAAGGGAGGTTCTTTAGCCCTATCTTCAGCATTTACCCAAACAATTCAAACAATATTCCAAAGATTTTGAATTAAAAGGCCTCCAGAAATAGCCTATACTTTTTAGGGATATTAATTTTAAGGAGATGATTTATTGAAAGCGCTTACTAGGATACTGATGATGGTTCTATCTTTGGTCATGGTGGTGAATACGGTTCCCGGGATGGCATTTGCTGATGAAGGAGCCCAACAGAGCAGGGACTCCTCTCAATTAAAATGGGAAACGATTTCCTTCGGTCAGTCAACAGATTTGAATTTTTCCGCGAATGTCTTACCTGGAAAAATAGGCACCAATTATGCGAAGCCGGAAGTGCCGGGGACGATTGACGGTGCGATTACATTAGAAAGCCGCGGCGGGAAGCTGGCGCCGGGCCATGATGGCTTAACGTTCTATTATACAAAGCTAAATGCGAAGACCGATAACTTTGTCCTTGAGGCTGATCTCACGATTGAACAATTCGGACCTGAAACCGGCGCTGCGCCAAACGGTCAGGAAAGTGCTGGCATCATGGTCAGAGACGCCATTGCTGCCCCGCGCCAGGATCCAATGATTCTCGGCTATGAAGAGGTTCCGGCTGCATCGAATATTTTTGGTGTTGGCATGATGCGCCATGGCATCAGCCCGATTTATCGTACAGGTGTGGTCTACCCGTGGGGTAATTTAGGCAGTCAGTTAAAAGCAACCGGATTTACAACCGATCCGGCGTATACCCTGCCAATCGGCACACCGGTCAGGGTTAAATTAGAACGAACCGATACTGAGTTCATCATGTCAACAACCTTCACACATCTTTCGGAAAAAAAGACATTTGAACAGCGGGTAAAGGGAGCGGATTTGGTTCAGGTCCTTGATCCCGACCATATGTATGTAGGTTTTTACGCGGCAAGAAATGCAAAAATGACCGTAACGAATGCAAGCCTGACGCTTAGTGATGCTCATACGGTTGCAACGCCGCCGACACCGCCAGCAAAAGAAAATGCCGCGATGAACATTGTTTCCGCACCAGAGACCGGTTCTGCCGATTACACTCTAAAAACACTAGCAAACTATGACGGTACCATTGCTATAGCGAAAGACGGGAAAGAGGTCGTCAGCAATGCGGCTGTTTTGAAGAACGAAGTGTATTCCTTCGCAGCCAAATTAGACAACGATACAACTGATTTTACCGTTGTGTATACGCCAAAAGACGCGCCGTCAACAGCTTCGATTACAAAAACCATTCAGGTCACGAAAAAGATTTTTAACAAAGGGGCCGGATTGTTTGTTTCACCAACGGGGAAAAGTACGGCGAAGGGAACTCTTGCAGAGCCAATGGACCTGGAAACGGCTATCAAGTACGTTCTACCTGGAGAAACGATTTTTATGCGCGAAGGAATCTATTCGCCTTCTGCGATGTTAAACATTAAAAAAGAGTATAGCGGTGAAAAGGATAAACTGAAAACCCTTGCGGCCTATAATGGTGAAAAAGTAACCATCGATGGGCAAGCCAAGCTTACAAATGTCATTCAGCTAAACGGGGATTACTGGCATGTGGCGGGATTCCATGTGACAGGCGCCACCTCAAATGGGATGAGGGTGAGCGGCGATCACAATGTGGTCGAGCAAATGCTCTTTAACTATAACGGCGATACAGGCCTGCAAATTACAGGCAGCGGCACGAACCCTGATTTATGGCCGAAGTACAATTTGATTCTTAACTGTGAATCACATGATAACCGTGACCCTCGTGATGAAGATGCAGACGGATTTGCTGCGAAATTAGGGGTCGGCGAAGGTAATGTGTTTAAGGGAAATATCGCCCATCATAATATTGACGACGGCTGGGATTTATACAACCGGACGAATGAAGGAGCCAATAAGCCGATAACGTTGGATGGAAATATTGCCTATTCGAACGGAAAGCTGAGCGATGGCTATAACAAAGATGGCAATATGGGGAATGGTTTTAAACTTGGCGGCGAGGGCCTCCCGGTTGCCCATATCGTTCGGAACAATCTTTCTTTTGACAATAACATGGACGGATTTACCGATAATTTTAATCCAGGAAAAATGATTGTCGAAAACAACACTTCTTTTGATAATAAACGCTTTAACTTTGTGTTCCGCATCAATCCTTACTTCACTGCTGAGGAACAAGGTATTTTTAAAAACAACCTTTCCTTTAGAACGAAGTCAGGTGCGGTGCCCGATTTCATTTCCGGCGCAGTCGATGAAACCAACTTCTTCTATGACGGAACAAAATCGGTGAACAGTAAGGGAACCGTGGTGACAGAAAAGGATTTTGCCAGCCTGCAAGTACCGGCAGCGTTTGCCCGTGCTAAAAACGGAACGATTCAATTTGGTGATTTCCTCCGTTTAGCTCCGAAAAGCGGACTTAATAAGGCAGGCACGGGAAAAAGTTATGTTGGAGCACTTGCAGCAAACCCTGTGTCAATAAAAGTCGAGGGGCCAGATTCCATAAGGGAAGGGGAAACGGCGCAGCTTGTCGTCAAGGGAGTTTACGCTGACGGCTCTGTCAAAACACTGACTGCCGATATTGTGTATTCAAGCAAGGACGCAGCGATTTTAGCAGTTAACGAAGATGGTTCCATTCAAGCAGGTAAAAAAGGAAAAACCATGATCACGGTTTCCTATCACGGCCTGAAAGAAGAACACCCAGTCCATGTAAAAAACATGCCGCCGGGGCAGAAAAAGAAGCAATAGGTTTTTGCATTTTAAAAACCTGTAAAAGAAAAACGACTATCAAACTTCGATAGTCGTTTTTTATTGAGATTAAGGAAGGGATCATCATGCCACTTCGTAACTTTCATTTCCAAAAAGATGATTGACAATTTCGAACAGCGACGGTATAGTAAGTTTAGTAAAAGTTTTATAAAAATTTTACTAAAACACTTTAAGTTCCATCTGATGTAAGCGTAAACATGATGTCTTTATGATTTCAACCATCAGATTTGGTGCGTGTTCTTGAGAGGGAGGGGGGGCAATGAGGCGAAAGGGAGTAAATAAAGCCTCAGTTGTTGTCGTATGTTTAGTTATTGTTTTACTAATTGCAGGAACAGGGATGTGGCATTTTATGAACAGTGAAAAGACCATAACATATAAAAACCCTGTTGGCGGAATGACTGATATTGGCGATCCCTTTGTGTTGAAAGACGGAGATACTTATTACATGTATGCGACTTCTGAAGCCTCGATCGGATTTAAGGTTTGGCAGTCTGGCAATCTGGTTGATTGGGAGGAAAAAGGCTTAGCCTACGATATGGCCGAACAATCAGAGCAATGGGCGACAGGTGATTTTTGGGCCCCGGAGGTCATCAAACACAACGGTCAGTTTTATATGACCTATAGTGCTCGTGATTTTGATGGGCACTTGCAAATATCAATTGCAACAAGTAAAAAACCGTTAGGACCATTTAAGGATGTCAGCACGAAAATCATTAAAGAAGAGGGCTCCTATATTGATGGGCATATTTTAATTGATAATGAAACACCGTATTTGTATTATGTCAAAGACTGTTCAGAAAATATTTTGAACAATATTCACGTCAGCCAAATCTTTGTACAGAAAATGAATGATGATTTGACAAAGGTAGTGGGCAAGCCGCAATTGTTAACCCAGCCTGACCAAGAGTGGGAAGGTCTTACCGAGGACTATCAGTGGAATGAAGGCCCATTTGTTTTAAAACATGAAGGTAAATATTATCTGATGTATTCATCCAATTTCTATGCCAGCCCGGATTACGGCATCGGCTACGCTGTGGCGGATGATCCGATGGGACCGTTTGAAAAAGCGGAGGAAAATCCAATTTTACAAAAGGATTTAAAAAACGGAATATCTGGCCCTGGGCATAATAGTGTCACTACAGGTCCTGATGGGAAAACGCTCTATATCGTTTACCACACACATACCGATCCTGACGCTCCAAGCGGCGACAGACAAATGAATATTGATCGATTGTATTTTGAAGATGGATTGCTGAAGGTGGACGGTCCAACTCACGAAGAACAGCAAATAAGGTTAAAGTAACTTAGAAAAGCGATTCAAACGAATCTCAATTATGTTGGAGGGGAATCTTGCATGAAAAAGAAGAAATTATCCTTGCTATTAACTGCATCCTTAGCATTATCTATTGGCCTAATGGGCTGCAGCAAAGATGATAATAAAGCAGCTACAGACAAAAATGAAAAGAAAGAAATCGTTTTATGGACTAGTATGACTGGTCCGGATGGTGAACTTGTCCAAAAGAACATTGACCAGTATAATGCAACAAAACCAGATTACTCAGTAAAAATGGTGAAAATGGAAGGTAACGCGTTTAACAATAAATTAGCAACTGTTGCCCGTTCCGGAAAAGGTGTTCCTGATGTCGCACTTATCGCGTCTGAAAACGTATCGGTTTACCAAAGCCAGGGTGTACTGGATTCTTGGGATCAGTACATTAAAGGAACAGACATTAAAGGTGATAACTATGTAAAAGCGGCTTGGGACGTTGGCTCAGTCGAAGGCAGCCAGTACGGACTTCCGGCTACAATGGGTTCTTGGGTTATGTATTACAACAAAGATTTAGTGGACAAATATGTTCCTGGTGCCGCTGATGATGGCATTATTACCTATGAAGAAATTGAAAAAGCCGGTGCTGCAGCGGCAAAAGACGGCATTTACGCTTACGGATTCAGTTGGCCAATGCAGAATTTCAGTAACCTTTACATGCAAATGGGCGGTAAATTCTCTAAAGATGGGAAACCAACCATTGACAACGAAACGGCAGTGGCTGCCCTGCAAGAATTTAAAAAATTACGTGACAATAACTGGATGAACAAAAAAGGTGAAGATACAACAAAGCTATTTAAGACTGGAAAAATCATCTTTATGCCGGAAGGTACTTGGATGTTAAATACGATGAACGAGATCAAAGACTTTACTTGGGGCGAAACTTTCACTCCGCAATGGGATGCTGCTAAGATTGTTCAAGGAAGCGGTGCTGATCAATTCGCATTGTTAAAGAGCAAAGAGCGTTCTGAAGTAAAAACAAAAGAAGCAGTTAAGTTTATTGACTGGCTAAGAGGCAACCAATCCGAGTGGATTAAATCAGGTGCAAACCCAACTGCTTTAGCTATGCTTGAAAATGAAGATTATACAAAAATGCCTCAATCGTTCCTGTTAAAAACAGAGCAAGGCCAAAAAGCGGTTACCATTATCACTGACCCTGGTTACTCTTATATCTTTGGTGAAGTAGATACAAATGCATGGGATATGATTCAAGGTAAATTAGACATTAAAGAGCAACTAAAGAAAATACAACAAACTGTTAACGATAAGATGGCTCAATAGTATTAGAAGAGGAGGAGTTTCATATTCCTCCTCTTATCTTCTTTCATAACCGAGGTGGTAATAAATGAATACAACGGTAAAAAAAGGACGAAAGCCTCTTAATTTTTGGCCGGCCCTTTTTGTTGGCCCCCATTTAATCATTTTTCTGATGTTCTTCCTAATTCCTAGTATATATGGGATTTACATTTCTTTTACGAAATGGAATCTAATCGCAGATCCTCAATTTGTAGGGCTGGAGAATTATAAGACTCTCCTTTTTAATAAGGAATCCAGCTTTTATGGCCAATTTCGCAATGGTTTGAAAAATACCTTCTATTTTGTTATTTTTTCGGTTCCTATTACGATTATTGTGCCGTTATTGCTGGCGACAGCATTATCCGCCAAGCCTAAACTAAATCGTTTATTTCAATCGGTTTTTTATTTACCATCGCTCTTCGCGATTTCGGCTGTTATGATTATTTGGCAATTTTTATTAAGTATTTCATATGGGCCGCTTAACCAGTATTTTAATGTTGATATTAATCTTTTAGATAACCAGCCCTATGCCTGGATCTCCATCGTTGTCGTTACTACCTGGTGGATGATTGGGGGGAATATGGTCATTTATCTGGCTGCCTTAAATGGTGTTTCTAAGGATTTATTTGAAGCGGCAGATTTAGATGGTGCAGGAGTTTTAAGCAAGTTTTTTAGAATTACCCTTCCAAGTATTAAAAGTCAGATTCTTTTTACTACCGTCATGACGACGATCGCTCAATTTAATGTGTATGGACAGCCTTTAATGCTTACAGGCGGCGGGCCGGAAGACTCAACCCGTGTCTTATTAATGTACATTCAGCAAAATGCCTTTGGTAAGGGGATGTCCATTGCTGGTATGTCATCAGCTATGGCTGTTCTATTAGGACTTTGTATAATGGTTGTATCTGTATTTCAATTTTTCATTTTAAAAGAGAGGGATTAGAGGTGGGTTACAATGAAACAAAGTAAAGCAACCAAAATTACGGCCTTTATTTTTTTACTCATGATGGCTTTATTCTGGGTAATCCCTCTTATTTGGGCCTTTTTTACTTCATTTAAATCAAATAACGAAATTGAGTCCACGGGATTTACCTTCCTGCCGATTCATTGGACCATCAGCAATTACAAGGAATTGTTGTTTGACAATGCATCTAACCCGGTTATTAAGTGGTTTTTCAACTCATTAATCGTGTCCATCAGCCACACCCTTTTGGTCTTAGTGGTTGTTGCCCTTGCTTCTTATGGGTATACCCGCCTGAAATTTAAAGGGCGTGACCTTTTATTTTCAATATTATTAGGCTCTATGATGTTCCCGAGTGTCGTTAACCTGATACCGCTTTACAAAATCATGGATGAACTGGGATGGGTAAACAACCTGTTAGCGGTCATTGTTCCGGGAGCTGCCGGAGTATTTAATGTTTTCTTAGTGCGCCAATTCGTTTTAGGGATTCCGAAAGCACTTGATGAGTCAGCCCAGATTGACGGGGCTAATGAGTTCCAGATTTTTTGGCATATTATTCTGCCGCTGATCCGACCGGTGTTGACTGTGGTTGCGTTGTTTAGCTTTACTGGGTCGTGGAATGATTTCTTGTGGCCTTCCATCATCATTAATGATATTGACAAATTACCGATTACACCGGGACTGCAGCTGCTCCAGGGACAATACATTACGTACCCGGGATTAGGAACAGCAGGTGCGCTGATTGCATTAATCCCAACCTTTCTGCTGTATTTGTTTGCCCAAAGGTACTTTATGCAGTCTATGTCTCTATCGGCAGGAGTAAAAGAGTAGGTTTTAATCGGGGGGAGATTTGTGAGCAGGTCTTTTGAGCGAAAAATGATGTATACAGCGAGTGTTTGGCAAATGGTTACAGGCTTGATTACCGTTTTCTATTACTCTTTTTATATTAAAAGTCAGGCAAGTGGGGCAGGACATTTATCGCCAATCGAATCGATGGGGGTCCAGTCTCTTTTTGACAATTTATATACCTTTTCGATTACCTATGGCCTGTTTTTTGTGGTCGTGTCTAGTGTGAATTTTATTTTTACTTTGAGATTGGTAAAAGACGATACCTTGCAGTACAAATTGCCGATTTTCTGGATCGCTTTAGCTGTCATTCTGTTCTTTTTGTCTGATTTTATCAGCGTGATGCTCTTCTTGGCAGCAGCGGTAATTGCTTTAGCGAAGAATCGGCCATTAAAACAAAAGCGTTTAGCAAGAACTAAAAAATGAAGTGCTTTTTTACTTTTAGGAAGGCTGTGTTAAAAGGGAATGTTGATTTCCGTTCCAGGCGCTTCGCTTTCCGCGGGGCGGGCGGTGAGCCTCCTCGGCGCTAAAGCGCCTGCGGGGTCTCACCTGTCCCGCTGCTCCCGCAGGAGTCTCGCGCCTTCCACTCCAATCAACATTGTGATCAAAATCAACAATATTCTTTAATACAGCCTTTAGAAAAAGAGTATTCTGCTCTTCGTGTGAAAGGGGACAACAAGGATGAGTTATAGACAAGAATACCCGCGGCCGCAGCTGGTCCGCAATGAGTGGGTTAATTTAAATGGTACATGGGACTTTGCTTTTGATGATCAAAATATGGGACGGCAACAAAAGTGGTATCTCAACAACTCAGAAGCGTTTCAGAAAAAAATTAATGTACCGTTTGCTTATCAGTCAAAACTAAGTGGAATAAACGACCCAAGCTTCCATGACCACGTCTGGTATAAGCGTGAATTTACAGTTCCGGCAACCTGGAAAGACCAGCGTGTCATCGTCCATTTCGGTGCGGTGGATTACCGTGCCTGGGTTTATGTAAACGGACAATTAATTGGTTCCCATGAAGGCGGGCATATTTCATTCTCCTTTGATATAACGGATGCACTAACTTGGGAAAATGAAACGATGGTAGTCCTTGTTGAAGATCCATCCACCGATGAAACGATTCCGCGTGGAAAACAATTTTGGATCGAAAAATCAGATGCTATTTGGTATACCCGTACAACCGGCATTTGGCAGACGGTGTGGCTGGAGCCAGTTAGCAGCACACGGATTTCCAAGTTGAAGCTCACTCCGGATATCGACCGCGGCGATATTATTGTCGAGTTCGATGTATTAGGAGAATTTGCAAATAAAAAGGTTAACATCGAAATTAGCTTTAAAGGCGAATTAGTCGTAAAAGATACAATTGAAGTGCTGGAAGCTTATAATAAACGAGCCATCAATCTATATAATCAGCATATTTTCCGTACTGGCTTCCATCATAATGGCTGGAACTGGACACCGGAAACACCGAACTTGTTTGACTTAAACATCACATTAAGCGATGCTGATCGACAGCTCGATGAAGTTACATCCTATTTTGGAATGAGAAAAATTCATACGGAAAATGGAATGGTGTATCTAAATAATAAGCCCTATTATCAAAAGCTAGTCCTCGACCAAGGCTACTGGCCGGATGGATTATTAACAGCGCCAACCGATGAAGATTTGAAAAAAGATATTGTCTTATCTAAGGAAATGGGTTTTAATGGCTGTAGAAAACACCAAAAAGTGGAGGATCCGCGCTTCCTTTATTGGGCAGATCAACTCGGCTTTTTAGTATGGGGCGAATGCGCCGCCTCGCCATGGTACAGTGAGGATGCAGCTGCCAGACTGACAAGAGAGTGGATTGAAATTATTGAACGTGATTATAATCACCCATCCATTGTGGTTTGGGTCCCTGTGAACGAAAGCTGGGGCGTTCCATTCATTCGTGATAACAAACAGCAGCAGCACCATTCGTTAGCGATGTACCACTTGATTCATTCCCTTGATCCTTCTCGTCTGGTCATTTCAAATGATGGTTGGGAATTGACGAGAACGGATATTTGCGCGATTCACAATTACAACCATGGCAATAAGGATGAGAAAGCGAAATATGAAGTATACAAAGAAGAATTATCTACAAAGGAGACGATTCTTCGTTCGCAGCCTGCCCTCCGCGGTATTTATGCTAACGGTTTTGAAAACCAGGGCGAACCAATCCTGTTAACTGAATTTGGAGGCATTGGCTATAAAGCCGGTGAAGATTCCGGCTGGGGCTACACCTCTGTGAAAAATGCTGAAGATTTTGTTGCCGATTATCGAAGAGTCATGGAAGCTGTTTATGCTTCCAAAGTACTGCACGGCTACTGTTATACTCAGTTAACGGACGTAGAGCAAGAAATAAACGGTTTACTTGCCTATAACCGAGAACCAAAGTGTGATTTAAAACTGATCAGGGATATTAACGATATGTGGCAGGATAGTATTATTAAAGGGTAAGATGTGGCTGGATCACGTAAAAGGGACATGACCCCCTAAGGAAGATAAGATCATCCTGCGGGGGTCTAGTTACTAATAATGAATGAGGAAATCGATGAAAAAGAGGGATTTCTATGGCTACCATTAAGGACATTGCTGAACGGGTTGGTTTTTCGATTGCGACTGTATCGAGAGTGCTTAACTATGATACAACCCTTTCGGTCAGCGATGATACAAGAAGGAAGATTTTTCAGGCGGCAGAAGATTTATCTTATCGAAAAAAAACGGAACGGCATCTGTCGACTTACAAAATTGCTGTTGTCTACTGGTATACCGAAGAAGAAGAATTAAACGATCTTTATTATATGTCCATTCGCTTAGGTGTTGAAACGGAATGCGAGGTTCATAAACTACCTATGACCAAATTGTCGCTTGACCGGTTATCTACTCTTCAAGGAGAGGAGATTCATGGAATTATTGCCATCGGCAAGTTTAGTCCAAAGCAGGCGGAAGATATTCGCAAAATCACGGAAAATATCGTGTTTGTCGATTGTTCTCCTGATGACGACCACTACGATTCAGTCGTAAGCAACCTTGAAAAAGCAACGATCAATGTCCTTGACCATTTAGTTGAACAAGGGCATCAGAATATTGGATTTATTGGCGGGCAGGAAAGCTATAAAGATCATACCTCCGATATTCCCGACCCGAGACAAGTGACGTTTAAGCAGTATCTTGAAGACAAGCAGCTTTATAAGGAATCCTATGTGTATTGCGGGGAGTATTCTGTTAATGAAGGCTACCGACTAATGAAGCAGGCCATTAGCGATCATAAGGAAGACCTTCCTACAGCCTTCTTTGCCGGGAATGATTCGATTGCGATTGGCTGCATGAGAGCCTTACTTGAAGAGAACATTTCGATCCCCAATCGGGTAAGTATTATTGGCGTCAACGATATTAGTATTTCGAAATATGTATTCCCGCCTTTGAGTACAGTTAAGGTTTACACCGAACTGATGGGGAAAACGGCTGTGAACCTATTGTTAGAGAGATTGACTGACCGTCAGGTGGCAAAGAAAGTAATTCTATCTACTCAACTGGAAATACGCGAAAGCAGTAAATAACCATTTTAATGAGTAAAGTATTTTAAAAAATGAGCGCTGTAATGGTGCTCTTTTTACGTTGTGCGAGCGGGTTAAACATTTTAGGTAAATTTTTAGTAAAAACATTGACCCTGTTTTACTATTTCTATAAAATAGACATTGAAGGCACTTTCAGGGGCCTTAGGATTCCATGAAGCGTTATCTAGAAAAAATAAGACCAAACAAATTTGTGAAAAGACAGGTTTCAAAATAGGGGCAGCCACTTCGGCTGCCTATCAATATATTCATTTCCAGTTAAAACAAAGTATCTGGTTTCATCAGTTCTTTTACTAGCTGGACAAAAAGGTGGTGGGGTTAATGGACATTAATAGATTGAAAGTAAAATTTCAAGAGGTTTTCTCTGCGGGGGAAGCTGCTGAACTACGCACGTTTTTTTCTCCCGGGAGAATTAACTTAATTGGAGAACATACCGACTATAACGGCGGACATGTATTTCCTTGTGCCATTACGTATGGTACTTATGGAATTGCAAGAAAGCGGGAAGATCGCCAGGTGAGAATGTTTTCGATGAACTTTGAAGATAAAGGAATGATTGAATTCTCACTGGATATGCTTCGGTACGATGCGGATCATAGCTGGGCTAATTATCCGAAAGGGATGATTCGTTATCTTCAAGAAGCCAGCCGCGAAGTACCAGTTGGGCTCGATATCCTTATTTACGGGAATATTCCCAATGGGGCTGGTCTTTCTTCATCCGCCTCACTTGAAATGCTGACGGGTGTAATCGTTAATGAAATCTTTGAATATCAGATCGACCGGATTGATTTAGTAAAGCTCGGAAAGAAAGTAGAGAACGAGTTTATTGGTGTAAACAGTGGAATTATGGACCAATTCGCCGTGGGCATGGGGAAAGAAAACTGCGGCATTTTACTCAACTGTAATACGCTGGAATATGAGTATGTGCCATTAAATTTAACGGGATATAAGATTATTATTATGAATACGAACAAACGGAGAGAACTTTCTGATTCCAAATACAATGAAAGAAGAAGTGAATGTGAGGCAGCACTTACACTTCTACAGCAAGAACGTGACATTCATTCATTGGGTGAATTAAGTGAGAGTGATTTTGAAACAAGCAGGCATCTCATCGATAATGAGACCCTTGTAAAAAGAGCAAGACATGCGGTTTATGAAAACCAGCGGACGTTACATGCGTCTGATGCACTGAAAAAAGGCAACCTGGAGAAGTTTGGCCAGTTGATGAATGCCTCCCATGTTTCATTACGCGATGACTACGAAGTAACGGGAGTTGAGCTCGACACACTTGTGGAGTCGGCGTGGGAACAGGAAGGTACAATTGGTGCCCGGATGACAGGGGCGGGATTTGGCGGCTGTGCCATCGCCATTGTCAAGGATGAAAACGTCGAAGAATTCGTTGCAAACGTCAGCAGCCAATACATGGACAAAATCGGCTATCAAGCAACCTTCTACGTGGCTAGTATTGGTGAGGGCGCAAAAGAACTAGCATGACATTCACTAGGTGCCAATCCGCTCATGTTTAAAAGTGTTCAGGAGCACTTGGGTTATTTTCACAAAAATGCAAACTGACGCTAATTTTATAGAGGATGCCGGGAATTGGCACCGTACTAAGATGACTAGGAGTGGGCGACATGACTGTTTATTTCGTATTAAATCAGCTTGTTAGAAAAGCGATATCGTTAAAAATGATTGAATCTGATGATGAGATCTATGCACGAAACCAAATCATGTCTCTTATCGGTTTGACAGATTTCCCGGAGCACCTTGAGTCGAGCCCGAGAGACTCTTACAATCCGGCTCTTCCAGACACTTCCGATTTGTTGGATAAATTAGTGGACGCCGCTGTCGAAGCGGGTGTTATCGAGGATTTGTTTGATGAAAAAGAAATCCTCAGCAGTAAAATCATGAATGTTTTTATCGATAAGCCCTCCGTGGTTAACAAGTCTTTTTATCAAAAATGGGCGGTAAATCCGGTGGAAGCAACAGATTATTTTTATGAGCTGAGCGAGCAAAGCAACTATATCCAAACGAAAAGAATTGCCAACAATATCAGCTACAAAGCCGAAACACCATATGGTGAATTAGATATTACGATTAACCTTTCCAAGCCAGAGAAGGATCCAAAGGAAATTGCCAGGGAGAAGGAGCGCAAAGCTGCTTCGGCTGCTAATTATCCAAAGTGCTTGCTTTGTGTAGAGAATGAGGGCTATGCAGGCAGAATCGGACATCCGGCACGCTCAAACCACCGGATGATTCGCCTCAAACTAACAGAGGAGCCGTGGTTCTTCCAATATTCCCCCTATTCTTATTATAATGAGCATTGCATTGTGTTATCCGGCGAGCATCGCGATATGGCCATCACGAAGGATACCTTTAAGCGGTTAATAGAGTTTGTAGAAAAATTCCCGCACTATTTTATCGGCTCAAATGCAGACCTGCCAATTGTCGGTGGATCAATCCTTACCCATGACCATTATCAAGGTGGAAACTATACGTTTGCGATGGCCAAAGCTCCTGATGATCAGGTGTTTCATTTACCCGATTATCCGGGTATTCGGGCAGCTACAGTTAAGTGGCCGATGTCTGTTATCCGATTAAGAGCGAAGGAGCAGACCGAATTGCAGAGTGCTTGCGCGTTTATTTTAGAAAAATGGAAGCAGTACAGCGACGAAGCTGCGAATATTATTGCCTATACAGGTGAAACCAGACATAATACGATAACGCCGATTGTGAGAATGAGAAATGGCGAACTGGAAGCAGATCTCGTCCTCCGGAATAACCGTACGAATGATGAGCATCCGCTTGGTATTTTTCATCCTCATAGCGATGTGCACCATATTAAAAAAGAAAATATCGGCCTGATTGAAGTAATGGGCTTGGCGGTATTACCGGCGCGTTTGAAGACCGAGCTACTGGAGGTCGAGAAGTTTCTGCTTGATGAACCGAATCAAATTGCCGACTATCATACTCCGTGGGCAAACGAAATGAAAATTCGGTATGCAGGGGAAATCACGGCTGAAACCGTTTCGGATATTGTCCAAAAAGAGGTCGGTTACAAATTCTTGCGGGTCCTTGAAGATGCAGGTGTGTTCAAGCGGAGTGAAGAAGGACAAAAGGCATTCCAACGGTTCATCCACTCGCTAGTATAAAATCAAAATGTAGATGCGATGCAGCCCTAATTCGGCTGCTCCATTTGTACATAGAAAAAATTGCTGCAGGAGGTAATCCGATGAAAATTTTACAAGAGCCATTTGGAGAATTAAAGGGGCAAGCAATCACGGCTTATACGATGGTGAATAATCAAGGTATGGAAGTTACTGCGATTGATTATGGCTGTATCATAACAAAAATCACGGCGCCTGATCGGAATGGCACATTTGAAAATGTGGTACTTGGTTTCGATACAGTCGACGAGTATGCATTGCATTCACCCTATTTTGGTGCGGTCGTCGGACGGTTTGCCGGGCGGATTGCCGGTGCTGAGTTTGAGCTTGAAGGGAAGAAATATTTGTTAGCTAAAAATGATAATGGAAACCATCTTCATGGGGGTCTGCAAGGCTTTGACAAGATCGTCTGGGCAGCGGAAACCGTCGAAAAAGCTGATGCCGTTAGTGTCGTCTTTTCTTATTTGAGTAAGGATGGGGAAGAAGGTTATCCGGGCAACTTCGATTTAAAGGTCACGTATACGTTAACAGACGATAATGAGCTGCAGGTTTCCTATACGGGGGAAACCGATCAAACGACCTTGGTCAATGTAACCAACCACTCCTATTTTAATCTGAGCGGCGAGTTAAAAAGAGATATATTAAATCATCAATTAACACTAAAAAGCGACCAATTTCTTGAGCTCGACCCTCATCTGATTCCAACTGGGGAATTTTTGAGTGTGGAAAATACGGCCTTTGATTTCCGGAATGGCCGAAAAATTATCGATGGTGTGCAAGCTGAACATCCACAGAATATTCTCGCCGGCAAAGGCTATGATCATCCATTTCTATTAACAGAAAATCAAGGTGGAGAAATCGTTTTAGAAGATGAAGAATCCGGCCGTGTATTAACGGTTGAAACGGACCAACTTGCTGTGGTTCTCTATACGGGCAGCCAAATGACCGGCGGCTACTCCGTTCGCGGGGTCCCAGTTCGCAGATACCTTGGCTTGTGCCTAGAGACACAAGGCTTGCCGGACTCCATCCACCATGCCCATTTTCCATCCTCCATCCTAAAAAAGGGCGAGACATTCGAATCAATGACAAAGTACCGGTTTGGCGTATTGTGAGTGAAGCAGGGACGAGGGGATACCTCGTCCCATTGTTCGTTTAAGTGAGCCTCTGTCATACTTTAAAACCAAGGGTCAGACCTGCTCCTATAAATCAATAAAGTAGAACCTCATGGTATCCGAGCTCCGTATGCTATACTTATATTTTAGAGATTAACAGTATTTACATTAAAAGGATTATTTTGAAGATTAGGAGAGAAAGATATGTGGTTTGTTTTTGCAGTTGCTGCTGCCAGCTGCTTTGGTTTAAGGGGAATTCTTTATCATTGGACGTCACAGCGACCGATTGATCGTAATCTTCTGCTGTTGGGCGTCTATTTATCCGGTACTCTCATCACAGTGACCGGTAATCTATTCATCCAGCAATCGTGGTCAACCGGAGCATTATTCGGAATCTTAATGGGGTTATTTTCGTTTATTGCAAACGCTTCAATGTATAGGGGCTATGCAGTCGGCAAGGCCTCCATTGTTGCTTTATTTACAGGACTGCCGCCGCTGGTTGTCATGATTGTTGCCTTCGTTTTGTGGCGTGAGGAATTAACCGCTTGGCAATTCACTGCGTTCTTCATCGTCTTGAGCGGCCTGATTCTGATCAAATACTCACAGGATTTGAAGCTCAACCAATTAAAAGGGGTTCAATGGGGTGTCCTAACCATGCTTTTCTTCGGATTTACCGATGTTTCGGTAAAACAGGCTACCCTTTCCGGAGCGGCGACACTCCCTATTTTAACCGTTATGTTTTTAACTGGCAGTGTCTTGTTCGGTACTTCATGGGCGATAAACAAGTCAAAACGAGCGGCATCATCTAATGAAGAAGATTCACCTAATAACTGGACAATGAAACGGACCATAGGGTGGGGCATGATCGTAGGGATTACAAATGCTGTGGGAATGCTCTTGATCTTTCCCGCATTTCGTGACGGGATTACGGGAATTGTTTCCGCAATCGTTGCGATGAACGTTGCGTTTGTTATTTTATATGCGCGCTTTTATTTGAAGGAAAATTGGAACAAACGGGAAATAACGGGACTTTCGATGGCCTTTGTGGGTATACTTATCCTTCGAATTGCCTCTTAACATTTTGGTGCCTGACACCCATCCTTAGAAAGACGGGGAGCAAATTGCTCTCTGTTTTTTTTTGCAAGATTACTAGAATCCTAGGGGAAGGGCACCTCGTCCCATTTATAGACATAAAAAAGTAAACAAGAATACCAAAACAGATCCCAGGCTAATCGGATGCTTGAGATAGGATAGAAAAAACCGGGGAATGGTTTGAACTTCCCCGTTATCTTTCTCTTTAAATACACCTACAGTTACCGCGGAAAAAAGTGCAGAACAAAATAGCAAAATAATTTTGTACGACATATAATCCGTACTAACAGCGACACGAAATGTATAAACAAATCCTCTCCGAATTAAAAACCAATAGATGATGTAAGCAATCAATGCTTCCACGGTAATAGTAAGAAAAACCCTTAGTAAAAAAACAAATCCCCGGTTACTATTCATATTCAAGATTTACACCCCCAGAATTTAGGACAATGAGCCTGTCCTTGTGTCCGACCTACGACCCCATGTTATCTATTATAGTCTTAATTAACATATTTCTCTTTCAAACGACAAACTTGTGCTCCGTTCCGTTCTTTAAGATAACGGACATGCCATTTGGAACAAAGTCCCATCGTATTTCTTTTTCTTACAGATGCAATCTCGCTCGTTGGGATTTCCGTTGTTCCAGCTTGAATATTTAACGAATGGGATGTGAACATAAGCCTCTGATTAGTAATAATCAATTTCCCGCCCACTGCTTCTATTCCTCTAAAAAGATTGGCGTTTACCTTATTTACTAGTACGGTTTCTTTGTTTAACTCCGTAAATGACACCCTGACCACCATCCCCTTTTAATTTAATCATTCAATATAAATCTATTTTATAATACGTTTAATCTGCAAGGGGATTTTTTTGTTTTCTCCTAGTTGCTGCGTATTTTTGGACGATTGTGACGTAAAAGGTGCGACGAAACTATCTCTACTAAGGTGTTTCTGCGGAGAATGAGTTAAAAAGTCGATGTAGAACCGCTCTACGTAGGTGTTTTCGTGGATTTAGAGACAAAATGTTGAAGTAGAACCGCGCTGTCACAATATCCAACCGATTGTGCCCGTCCACACGATTTTTCTGAAGGAGCGGTCACAATACCCAACCGATAGTGACCATTCACTCAATTATCAAGAACTTACGGCACCTTTTCCTCCATTTACGTCGTCCTTTATTCCGCTTACGACATAATTCCGCTCACTTATTACCTATTTTTCAAAACTTACGACATTTCCTGGATATTAATAGAAATTATCTCAAACCTCGAGAGCTTTACGACATAGTTTCCTCCAATTGCCAGCACAAAGCGGGACAAGGAGCCTGTCCCCGGCATAAAGACCAAGCCAATTTCATAAAGTTTATTAAGAGGAGGGGGGATGCAGCATGAAATACATGAAATCGATTATAGGCGGACTCATTGCCCTTGTTATAGTAGTAGTTATCTTTGCGTCGGTTACAACTGTGGCTTCTGGTAATAGAGGGGTGCTTTTGCAATTAGGGGCCGTAAAGCCGACGATTTTAACGGAAGGATTTCATTTTAAGATTCCGTTTATCCAAACCGTTCAACTGATTGAAGTCCGGGTACAAAAAGAAGAAAGTTCCCAGACGGCAGCTTCAAAGGACCTTCAAACAGTCACAACAAATGTAGCAGTAAATTATTCTGTGAATCCGGATGCTGTGAATAAGCTTTATCAAGAAATCGGATTGGATTATCGTTCCCGAATCGTTGACCCGGCGATTGCAGAGTCACTAAAAGCAATAACAGCACAGTACACAGCAGAGGAATTAATCTCCAAGCGTCCAGAGGTATCAGCGAAAGTGAAAGATATGCTCGGAAAAAAACTAACAAAATATTTTATGATTCTAGAAGATATCAATATTAAAGAATTTGCCTTTAGTGAAGAATTCAATAAAGCGATCGAATCGAAACAAACTGCGGAACAGAATGCTTTACGAGCACAAAGGGACCTAGAAAGAATCAAAATCGAAGCAGAGCAGAAAATCGCTCAAGCAGGTGCGGAAGCAGAGGCATTAAGATTGAAAAAGCAAGAAGTAACGGCGGAATTAATCCAATTAAAACAAATTGAGGTCCAAGAAAAGGCATTAGAAAAATGGGATGGCCGCTTGCCAAGCGTCACAGGCGGAGCAACTCCATTTATCGATTTGAATGGACTCACGACAAAGTAAAGGGACACGGCCCCCTCCCGGTTTGGGAGGGGGGCCTGTCCCTCTTTTAAGATATTTTATTAACGATAATTGTCACGAAGGTACTAAGGATGATAGTGGCAATCATGATTGATCCATATAGAATGCCTTTTTTCCTCTTTTTTTGATAAATTACTTCTTCTGGTGTAAGCCATAATTTTTTTGACATCAATGATTCTCCTTTTTCGTATTGATGGCAGCTGGCTGGCTTTGTCAAAATAACAGAAGCCCCTATAGCTTTGCGTCATCACTTTTCAGTGATTTTGCCCTTAATTTAGTGCCTCGAAATATTATACTCCAAGATCAAGTGCCTGTCATCGCCTAATGGGACTAATTTACGTACGTGCTCCTCGTCCCAATTCTTTATAATTGAATATCTTGTAGTGGGACAAGGAGCCTATCCCTCTGTCCCACCAAGGTGCCTGTCCCCAATTTTCCTTTTGGCGCTGCTTCGCCATTGCTTCACTGCGGAGACGGATACGTGTTCCTTTTCGGCGATTTCTTTTATTGTTAAGGAGTAAAGACATGATGCGAGTACCCATGTTGTCTCTTTTTCCGTAAGTTCTGTGCAATAGGAGAGGAGCAGCTCGGACTCGAGGGGCTGTGTGGAATCCAGGTCTTCGATGGTCCTCCAATACTCTTCCTTTGGATGAAATGTTCTCTCTTTCTGCTTAGCGGCAGCGGCTAATTCTGATAACAGTCTGCCTTTTATATACGAATAGGCATAGTTGCTGAATTTCCCCTTTCCCTCATCAAAGCCCTTACTAGCTTCCCAAAGTGCTATTAAACCAGTTTGGTAGAACTCCTCCTGGTCATGAAAAATTTTTAATGAGTGGATGATCCGGTGAATCATTGGTTTATACTGCTCGGCTAATTGTTCAAAGCTTTCCACTTGCGAATCCTTTTAGGACAGCGCGCTTCCGGTTATTCCTAGGTAGCTCTACCATACTGCGAAAAGTAGGTTTCATCGAATTCGTTACATTCACTTTTGAACCGAAAAAAGAGGGAAACATTCATTTTTAAGCTCTTAAAAATTACTTTTTAAAATGATTTTGGCCATTTAGCGAGATTATTGTATGAATTTTGCACGGAATTCTGGGTTTCTTGTATCATGCTTGGGGCAATTAACCATTTGGTCATGTTCATCGGTATGATAGAATAAAGTAAGTACAGTGCCATTTCAGGAAGGATATTCGTGATGTCTTACTATAGAAAAATTAAGTTCTGTTTACCATGGATTTTCGTATTGCTTTGGATGATTTTAATCTTCAACTTATCGGCGCAGCCGGCCTCCCATTCCGGTCAGCTTAGCAGGGGAGTCACAGCAGTAGTGGTGGAAACAGTTAAGCAAATTACCCCTGTAACCGATGTAACCGTTGATAGATGGGATCATATTGTAAGAAAAAATGCGCATTTCTTTATTTACCTAATGCTTGCAATCTGGGTATTTAATGCACTTTTAAAAAGTAGAATAGCAGGATTAAAGGGCTTTTTTCTAGCAATGGCAATCTGTGTCCTGTACGCTATTTCTGATGAATTCCATCAAGTATTTGTCCCGGGCAGAGGTCCTGCTGCTAAAGATGTGCTTATTGATAGCGCTGGAGCAATCGTGGGAATTGGGATTTATCAATTAGCTGCGCTTGCGATAAAAACACGAAAGCGAAAAAGACTTAGCGAAGGTCATAGTGACGGAAGAAAAGGCTCTCTTCCTGCCGCAAAGCGAAGGTCATAGTAACTGAGGGTGCCTGACACCATCGCGGTCCCCTGTGTTTCGATTCGCATATAAATAAAACAGCTGCATTTCTACATTTTTTATAAAGGAAGCTTGATATCGATGAGGGTTGAGTCATTTTTAAGGAGAGCCCCTTCAAAAAGTGTTAGCGAAGATGCCATTGTATTAAATGAAGAAATTAATGTTTATGGGGTCTTTGATGGAGCGACACCGGTAACCCCCTTCCAAGATGAGCAGGGGATGAATGGTGCCTATTTAGCAGCCAATATTTTTAAAGATTATTTCACTACACGCTACCCGGAAAACCTTTCCTTAGTTGAGGGGGTCGTGGCTGCTAACCGGTTGTTGAGGGCTCACATGGAGAAATACGGGATTGATCAGAAAAAGGTTGAACACATTTGGTCAACATGTGCTGCCGTCATCAAGTTTGAAAAGGATGGCATGATATCTTTTGCGCAGCTTGGAGATTGTATGATCATTGCCGAGTATCAAAACGGTTTGATAAAAGTCCTGACAAGGGATACCGTAAAGGGTATCAGTTATCGAGCGAGGGTTTGGCGTGAGGAGCAGCGTAAGCAGGGAGTTCCGATTCCGGATGAGGAATATTTTCAAGATCGTAAAAAGCAGCTTTGCTTTAATCGGACACTCGCGAATAAATCGTTTGGGTACAGTGTAGCAAATGGAACAGAAGAGGTTGGCCCGTTTATTCAGCATGGTCAAGTGCGGGGCAGCGAAATAAAGGCGATTTTACTCCTAACTGATGGTCTGTTTCACCGCGATTATTCATTGGAAGAAACATTTAACATGATCCGGAATGCTAGTGTTTCATCCTATGCGCTTGATTTAGAAAGACATGAGGGCGAGAATCGGCTTCATTCAGATGATAAGGCTGGAGTCATGATTAGACTTGATGGTGAGAGAGCCCAAAACCCCGCTTTGTGAAAAAAGCGGGGTTTTGATTTGTTTTCGTATTATAGGGGGATGGGATCAACTAGCTCTTCCTTTTCCAGCAACTGTTTCATTATGTTCGCGGCGGATTGCCGCCAATCAATTTGGTGTGTCACGACGAATGTTAACTCTTCGATTCATATTGGATGGGATCTGGAATCCATCCACTTTCATCCAGTTCGGTGTTTGTTGGCATCGATTCCATTTCCTTGCCGAGACGTTTCATCTCATCTTCATCCTTTGCCATCGAACTGTTGTGTGGTTTTTGGGCAGGGGGAGGGGCGACTTTTTTTTCAAAAATATTTCGCAAATAATCGGCAATTTCATAAAGCTTGCTTTCTGCTGCCTCCTTGACAGGTCGTGGGATTCTCATTTCACCATATAGAGAAGGTACTCCAAGTTTAGCATCATTCGGTCCGCTGGCATTTTGATCAATAGGAATTTCTAACCAATAGATTGATTCAGTGGAGGAATCTCGCAATGGGGCTCTGTACTTTACTGATTCGTCAATGCCGGTCAATGTAAATCCCTGACTGGTCAAAATGGAGTGTACCTTTGCAAGTGGTTTCTTTTCAAAAACAAGAGCTTTCGTTTGCAACATGCTTTTCATCTCCTTGAATCGATTTTTTTGGGCGGCAACATTTCCGCTTATCGCTGTTTACCCCGAAAATCTGGGGGGTAAACATTTTTTTGTAGTAATGGGGATGTCAAAAATGATTGGGGAAGGAATAGGTTCTATGGTGTCAGGCCCATCCGGTTAGTTGCTGAGTAGCGATATCCAGTAAATGTCGTAAGTCTCGTAAAAGAAAAAAGGGCCGGATTCATCACCTGAATCCGGCCTCTTCTATTTATCCCATTTCCACCGAATCTAATAGATTCCGGCGCTTTTGCTTCTTTTTATAAACAACTTTTGCTAAGAAGATACTAATTTCAAATAAGAGAATCAGCGGTACGGCTACTGATAGATGCGACATGATTTCTGGGGGTGAAATCATCGATGCAATAATGACGAGAATGAAATAAGCATACTTTCGCAGTTTCACCACTTTATAGGGATTTAGGATGCCCAGAGTGGTTAAAAACATTAAAACGAGCGGCATTTCAAAGGCAATGCCGAATGGCAGCGTCATGTTAATTAAGAAACTAACATATTTTTCCGCAGTAAACGAAGGGATCATGAGACCGTCACCCATTTTCATAAGAAAGGTCATGATGTTTGGAAAGATAAAAAAGTATCCGAATGCAAGCCCTGCGATAAAAAGAAAAAACATCGCCGGTATATAAGATAATGACGCCTTTCTTTCAAACGGTTTCAAGGCTGGCTTTACAAATAACCAAATTTGCCATGATAATACAGGGATGGTTCCGGCAACGGCGATGATGGTGGCCAGGTGGAAAAAAATCCAGATGATATCACTGGGTCCCAACACCATGAGTTTATAGCCGAGATCACCCATAAAAAAGTTATAAATATTTTTCGCATAGATAAGTCCAAGTACAAGAAAGAGGATAAAAGCAACAGCGGTAATCATCAATCTTTTTCGCAATTCATCCAAATGGTCCATTATTTGAAGATCGTTATTTTTCATAGAGGTGCTCCTCAATTCTAGGATAGTATGTATTATATCATCCGAACGGTGCATCCTTCCATGCAAATTTGTCGAATTAAGATACTATTGATGATTCACCTCAAATGAAAGGGACGAGGGGCTCCTCGTCCCACTGGAGCCTGTCCCTACGTCCCATAATACTTTTTGTACCAGTAAACAAATTGTTTTAAGCCTGTGTCGATTGTGGTTGTGGGGGTGAAGCCGATGTCAGCGTGCAGGTCGGAAATGTCGGCGTAGGTTTGCTTGACGTCGCCGGGCTGCATGGGTAGAAATTCAATTGTAGCTTGTTTCCCGATTAACTTCTCCAGCGTATGAATGAAATCGATGATACTTACGGGGTTATTGTTGCCGATATTATAAATTTTATATGGCGCCTTGCTGGAGCTCGGGTCAGGGCTGAAGCTATCCCAGTTCCGGTTGGCCAGCGGCGGACGATCAATTAATTGAATGATGGCCGCGACAATATCATCAATATAAGTAAAGTCTCGTCCCATGTTCCCGTAATTAAAAACCTTAATGGGCTTGTCAGCGATAATATTTTTTGTGAAAGAATAATAAGCCATATCCGGTCGCCCCCAAGGTCCATAGACCGTAAAGAACCGAAGACCTGTCGTCGGAACCTGAAATAAATGGCTGTACGTATGGGCCATTAATTCATTCGCCTTTTTCGTGGCGGCATATAGACTGACAGGGTGATCAACGGTGTCTTTAGTGGAAAAAGGAATGTTCGTATTTGCCCCGTAAACAGAACTCGATGAGGCATAAATCAGGTGCTCAACCTTAAAGTGCCGGCACGCCTCTAATACATTGATAAACCCAACTAAATTTGAATGAACATAGGTATGTGGATGGTCGATACTATAACGGACCCCGGCTTGAGCCGCTAAATTTATCACGATCTTAATCGAATGCTCCTCAAATAGCTGCGTTAATTTTTCCTTATCGACTAAATCCATTTGATAAAATTCAAAGTGAGCGTTTTTTTCTAATATCGTTAGACGGTCTTTTTTTAAAAGAACATCATAATAGTCATTGAGATTATCTACCCCGATAACATGATGATTTTGCGCTAACAAATGATTTGCTAGATGGAAACCAATAAAACCAGCTGCCCCTGTAACTAAAATGTTCATGGTTCTCATTTCGATCCTTTATTAGGGAGCGGAAACGGTTTTTTTGTCCATGCTGTATAGGTTTTGCGATCAATCGCCTTTACTTGTTTGAGAAAGGAATCTAAAAAACCTCTTTCCCGAAGGTCTTTAAATAATTCGAGAGGCCTGTCCTGTTCGCGCGAAAATGAGTATCCATGATGCTCTCGTTTTGCATGTTTTAGATTCCCGTAAAGTTTGACGCATTGCTCTTCTGAGATGCGGTAAACAGCGCCCTGAGCGCCAATTCCAATCAGCGGGAAGTTGGTCGGATTATCAACCACGACCGTTCTTTTGCCCTTGATTACAATCAAGTTCATCTGCGTTTCAGAAACTAATACGCCATCGTGGTTAGGAGTGATCCATTCGGGGATGCCTGCATGCGGGTCCACTCGCAAATTTAAATGAATAGCAGTACGCAAATAACTCCTCTCCTTTCCTATCCTTATCGAATATCGTATGCAGCATGGCAGCGATTAGTGTGGGACGCAGGGAGAGTACCTTGTCCTAATTTATAAGAAAGGACTGCATTTTCCCGCTACTTTGTTTAGCGAGAAAAAACTGCAGTCCTTTTTTGTGGTTTACCTAATATTTCATTTTCCTTTATTTAACTTTAATCATGGAATTGGCTTTAAATGTTGTGTTTTTAGGATCAAACCCTGAAGGAGTTACACGAACAGTGGCAACTTGCATATCGTTCTCCTCGTCAATGGCGGCCGCTTGGTTTTGTGGTTGACCGATTACCCCTGCATTTAGATGCTTCGCGTTCATGGCAAGAACAATAAGTGCTTTTATTGGTTTGTTGTGCCAATTGTTCGCGTAATTGGTTTGCTTTTACAAATTTAAAAATGATCAGTCTGACGATTAGGGCCACTACTAACGCTAGCCCCATTCGATAATAGGCAATAACCGGTTGATTACGAAATGCGGTAAGTGTCGATAAAGGACTCAACTCCTATATGTTAGGTTAATAATCGTTCGACCAACCAAATTCCACCTAAGAGAAAGGCGACCGAAGATACAGATATGATGGTCTTCCGTGAAATTTTTGAACGATGCAATAGTGCTAATAAAGGTAAAAGAATGATAACGATTAGGAGCTGTATCAGTTCAATGCCGATATTAAAACTAGCAAGATCAATGGCTAATTCGCTCTTAGGAATATTCATTTCTGTTAAAATATCAGCAAATCCCATTCCATGAATAAGTCCAAAAAGAAAAGTCAGGATCCAACGGTAGGTAACCGTTTTACGGAAGATATTCTCGAGCGCCACATAACAAATACTGAGCGCTATAGCCGGTTCAACAAAATTGGCAGGTATTGAAATGATTCCTAGGACGGTCAATGTTAATGTTAAGCTGTGTGCAATCGTAAAAGCGGTGATCACTTTGGCAAACTGTTTAAAACTTTGTCTAGCAATAAGAAGTGACAGCAGGAATAACAAATGGTCATAGCCTGAGAGGATATGATTCATCCCAAGTTGCAAAAATGAAAGCCACCCTGATGTTGAATTTGAAGTGGGTTCCGCTGTTTTTTTCGGTTGATGCTGTTGGTCCATTTTTGAATTTGTTTCATTTGATTGGGACCCAGCTAAATCATTTTCAGTAAGGATCATCGACCAATTGCGATTATTTCCTTGAAGGGCTGCTGTACTATTTTGATCACCATAGTTAATCTTGACTAAGTCAACATAGTTTGCGTTTTTATCATTCATATATAAGTTATCGGTTAATGAAATCGATTGAGAAACTGTTACTGCAGGTAAAAGCGCTTCAAGCTGGAGTTGGGTAGCATCTCCTCTTCGGTTTAAATTGATTGTTTCTATCTTGAACCAGTCTTGCTGCTGACCATCTATTTTTAAAATAACATGATCATTTATAATTGATACAATTTTATTTTTAATTCCTTCAAATTCTTCTTGGTCTAACATCCCATCTTTATTTAGGTCTCCGCCGGCTAACTCGATGACAGAAACTTCATCTATTCCATAGGTCATTTTTGTTTGCGATTTTGTAAGGTTTAAAGTGGTGTAACTAGCACTATAGGCATGTGCTTGAGCTGTTTGGATAGACAAATTTAACAGAACGATAGGAACAGTTAAGAGGATAAGCGTGCGAAAATGAGTACGCAAGAATGTAAATAATTTCGATAGGATAGTTTTGTTCATTGAAGGCCTCCTGAAGTTGAACTTGGGAAATAATTAAATAATTATTTAAATAGAATCACGATAAATATAACATATAAGTAAAAATAAAAGTTTATTAAATTTTTAGAAAGTTGTAGAAATTTGTGACTAAGCATAATAAGATTACCATAGGTCCTTTTTATTAGTTGAAAGGGGGATAAATTGGAAATAGTAGGTATTAATCCCTACTATTAGAATCAGATGGGGCCAAAAAATGTAAGTGTTTCCATTATTTTTCGGGAGGAATGTCATCGGTGCACAACCTAATTAGAAAATACAAGAAATGGGTTAGCCTGTTTCTAACAGCGCTTATGTTATTATCAATGGTCCATCCACAAATGGCAAAAGCTGCAACAGATCCAGTTACTCTAGCAAAATGGGATTTTAGTAAAGGAAATAATCTAATTGCAACAGATGGAATAGCGGCAAATCTTACCAAGGCACTTTCAGTTACAGGTGCAGCAGTTTCATCTTATGCTGCAGGTCCTACTTCAGGAATCAGTGTTCCTAATGCTACTCCATGGACAAACAGTCCGTCATTTTGGAAAGTAGCATTGTCCACGAAAGACTATCAAAATATTACCTTATCATCTAAACAATATAGTTCATCAACTGGACCAAAAGATTTCAAACTTCAATATAGTTTGAATGATACAACATGGACAGATGTTCCCAATGCCACTGTATTGGTTGGAAGTGGCAGCTGGACAACAGGCGGTCTGTTAACGAATGTCTCATTACCTGCTGAGACAAATGATAAAGATGTGGTTTATGTTAGATGGCTTTTAAACTCTAATTTAGCTGCTAAAAATGATGGTAGTGCTATTGTTTCAACAGGCACTAGTCGTATCGGTCTGATCGAGTTTAAAGGTGACCCAAAAGGTACTCCGACTGTTGAAAAAACAGCCGCACCTAATGGTGCAAAAATTACCTATGCATCCTACACAAGCGTTACCGGTACTGCAGGTGCAGTTGCTAATAATGCACAAGTGAAAATTTATGATGAATTCAGCACATTGTTGGGATCGGCAACAGCTGGTGCCGATGGTTCATTTTCGGCAACCATTACGAATCCACAATCAAAAGCATTAATCTATGTTTCTGCTCAAGAGACTGGTAAGGATGCTAGTGATAAAGTATCTGTAAGCTATACAGGCGTTGTCATTCAAAAAACGGCAACACCAATCGCTTCAAAAATTACTTATGCTACTTACACGAATGTCACTGGTACAGCAGGGGCAGTGGTAAATAATGCAACAGTTAAACTCTACTTTGACGACAACACGGTTGTTGCGACCACAACTGCGGGTGCTGATGGTTCGTTTAGCGTTACTTTTGCAAACCCGCAATCAAAATCAGTTATCAATGTAATGGCACAAGAAGCTGGGAAAGACCCAAGTGACAAGGTTGCTGTAACCTACACAGGCCCTACTGGAAATCCAACAGGAATTTCCCCGGGAGACGTCGTTTTCAGCCAGTTATATGTTAATGGTGGAAACAGCGGTGCCTTTTATAAAACAAAGTTTTTTGAACTTTACAATAATACAGATAAAGATATTGATCTAAATGGTTGGTCTATTGCTTATTCAGCTGCAGCAACTATGAACTTTGGTGCCGGACAGGCTTTATCAGGTGTGATTAAAGCACATGGTTATTTCCTAGTTGTAGGTGCAACCGGCGCTACAGGCGCAGACCTTCCAGTAAAGGCTGATGTTACCACCACATTGAATCCAAGTGGTTCAACAGGCGGTGCCTTAGTCCTTGCTAAAAAGAAAACAGCTGTTACTGGTGTTGATGACCCAGATGCTATCGATTTGTTAGCCTTTACTAACGGCACAGCGGTTTTTAAAAATCCATTATATTGGGGAAGCCCAATCTCAGATTCTACTGTAGGTGGGGGGACCATTCAACGTAAAACAAATATCGGTACTGAACCTCAATCAGCCTATGGTCTAGGAAATGGCTGGTTTACGAAAGATCCTTCTAAAGATTTTACGATGAACAAGCCTGCCGGAGCTAACTATCCTCAGGAAATGGTTGTTCATAATTCCAAGTTTATGCTAACACCAGATTCTGCGAAGATTGCTTTTACAAAGGCGGGCGGTACTGCGACGATTGCAGGCCAAGCTGGATCTGTTCCAGCTTCATCTACTGTCAAAGTTTATGTTGAGAATGGTGGTACATTAACTAGTCCGCAACAAGCAACTGCAGCTGCAGATGGGTCTTTCTCACTGACTTTCCCAGATGCTAGCAACAGTTCAGCCGTTTACGTAACACATACTGATGGATCGCAAACTGCACCACTTGAGAGCAGCTATGCAAGAATAAACGTTGCTGGCACTCCTAAGACGGTCACTGCAATGAGTGAATTGCGGAAAAATGATACCAATGGATTGCCGATCAATCTTGGCTATTCAACAACCATTGAAGGGGTAGCAACGTCGGACAATACCCCGTCTGAAAATGTAAAAACGAATTTCACGATTCAGGATGCAACAGGTGCGATCAAAGTTGTCAATAATCTTGATCCATCCACAACTATTAAAGCAGGAACAAAGTATAGTATTGATGGACGTGTGGTCTTCACAGCAGGGCTAACACAGTTTGTTCCGACTGCAATTAGATTTGTTGGATCTGATACTTTACCTAATCCTGAGCAAATAGCCATTAGTGCAATAAACGAAACAAAAGAGAGTAAATTAGTCACATTCAACGGAAAAGTAACGAATATTCCTGCCAATGGTCCAGATTATGATATTACGGTTAGTGATGAATCGGGGGCTAATTTAGCGATTGTTCGTGTGCAAGGAACACTTGGTGATCTTGAACAAGGTTCAAGCTATACGTTTACAGGAATTGTTAGCCAATATAAAAAGGCTGCACCGTTTACTAGTGGCTACTTCCTTTTACCAAGAAACGCCGCTGACATAAAAGGCCAATTAGTGTTAACTCATACGGCGTTAACAAAAGCGTATATGGGCATTGATGTTGCTTTCACAGCAATGGCCAAAAATGCGGATTCCGTGATTCTTTATTACAAAGGAGCAACAGATTCCTCTTATCAACAAGTAATGATGAACGCTGCGGATGGCAAAAATTATAATGGTAAAATCCTAAAGGCTAATGTCCCAGTAGGAAAATTACTCTATTATATTGAAGCTGTTACCAAAGATGATAAAAAATCAGTGGGAACTGCGGCAGCGCCAATCACTGTCGATGTGGTCGAAGATACAGATGGTCCAGCATTTTCAAATGAGTTACCTGTAACTGGCGACAATATCGATTCTAGATATCCTGTTATCTCAGTTAAAATGGATGATCCAAACGGAGTAAACACTTCATCGGCAACCATTAAGATTGATGGCAAGGATTTCACTTCAAAAGCAGCAATTAGCGAAACAGAAATTAAATTAATTCTTACAAAGAGTGATGAATTAACCGAAGGCGAACATACCGTAGCTGTATTTGCGAAGGATAAGCTCGGTAACCCGTCAACTTTCACTTGGAAGTTCACGGTAGCAAAACGGTTTGTCAGCGGAAATCATTATCGGGGAACGACACATAACCATACAAACATTTCCCATGATGCGGCTGGTTCACCTGAGCAAGCATTAAAAGATGCTGAGAAATACCATTACGATTATTTTGCTTTTTCAGACCATTCTCATGATATTGATGCCAGCCTTGTAAATAAGGATACGGTTGATCATGGTGGAATGAAAGAACGTACTGGTGGTTCCGATTGGCAGTTAACGAAGGATTTAGCTAAGCAATATACAAAGGATGGAAAGTTTGTTGTCTTCCCAGCCTTTGAAATGACTTCGACAACATGGGGTCACTCAAATGTATTTGGTACAGATAACTTTATTGACCGGGTTGTTAATGGCGGAGCCTATCAAAAACTGCAAAATTATTATGCGTGGACACTAACATATGATAATATTGTTGCCCAGTTCAACCATCCAAAAATGTCGGCAAATGCTTTTGATAATTTTATCCCTTACGATAAAAATGTCGACAAGTTATTCACGATGTTGGAAGTTGGAAATGGTTCTGGAAAATATTCGTATGCCAATGCTGAAGACAAGTATTATAGTGCCCTTGACTTAGGCTGGCATGTTGCCCCTACTTATGGTGAGGACAACCATGATGCGACATGGGGTCAAACGAAAAAACGTACGGTGATCGTCGCTTCTGATTTATCGCAAAATTCACTTCTAGAGGCAATGAAAAAAATGCGCGTCTATATGAGTGAAGATCCTAACTTTACGTTAGATGTATCTGCAAATGGATTCTATATGGGATCTACCGTTGATACGAATACGTTAGACTTTAAGATTACAGGAAGTGATCCTGTTTTAGAAAAAGCTTCTGACCCGGATTATAGCTATATCAAAACGCCTTCTAACGATTCTATTGCAAAGGTTGAGTTGCTGTCGAATCGTGGAAGAGTTATAGACACTTATGTACCAACTAAAGACGTAACTTCATTTAATTGGGAGCCAAGTGTAACTGTAGCTGGCGGTCAACAATGGTTTGTTGTGAAGGTAACTCAAAAAGACGGCGATCAAATTTACTCTTCACCAATTTGGTCTCCAGCTAAGGATTTAGCTGTAAGTGTAAGTAATGTAAGTACACCGGATGGTGCGATTGTCGGTGGTGTTGCTACAACGCTTACTGCAGGTGTAAGTAACCTAGGAAGTGTAAACGTAAATAAAGTAAAAGCAAAATTCTATTACGATACGATTGATGTTGCACACTTTATTGGCGAAGCCGTTATTGATTCGCTACCAGCCAATACCTCAGGAAATGCCAGTGTTGCATGGGCAAATCCGGTGGCAGGAACCCATAACATTATTGTTATGCTTTCTGCAGACGATGGTCACGACTTGGGTGATAATAAATATGAACAAAGCTTTGTTATTAAAGCGCCATTAGGCAAAACAATCATGATTGATGGTACACATGGCAATGAAAATACAAAAGCGGATCTTGGCACATACAAAGATAACCTTAAATTATTCACAACGTTAATGAAACAGCAAGGCTATACGGTTGCCGAAAATTCAGTGACACTTTCTGATGATGTGTTAAAAAATGTAAGTGTGTTAATGATTACGCACCCTACATCTGCTTATACATCCACTGAAATTGCTGCCATTACTAAGTTCGTCACCGCTGGTGGTTCATTATTAATGACAGAAAAGAGTAACTTTGGCGGTTCGAATCAAAATCTAAATGATATCTTAGCAAATGTTGGTTCAAGTATTCTTGTGAACAATGATGGAGTGTTTGATGAAACAAAAGAAGGTAACTTCTGGGGTACACCATTAACATCAAATTTCTCTGTTCGTTTACACCCAACACCTGTTAAAAACACACTAACTGACTTTGTTCCAACAATTGAATACTATAGTGGTGCAAGTCTTGCGAAAAATGATGGAACAGGTAAAAAGGCAGCGTTAACGGATAGTAGTTCTGTCACAATCCTAGCTCGAGGAAACGAATCAACGTTCCAAGATAGCCCAACGATCAAAGCGGATTCTGTATCCTATAATGTGCGTACAGCCATTAAAGGCGGTCCGGCTTTGGAAGATGTTACCGGTGGTTCAGTGATTCCACTAATTGCGTCTGAAGAGATTGGCAAGGGTCGAGTTGTTATCTCTGCAATGAACGTCTTCAATGATAAGCAAATTGATCAAACATTTAGTCCAAAAGGAAATGCGCAATTTGGAGTCAATGTTGTCAACTGGTTAACATATCTTGAACCAAAAGTGAAATCTCTTGGAGATGCACGTTTGTTAGCCGAAGGAACAAATGTTGTTGTTGAAGGAACCGTAACGACAACTGCATTTTTTGACGCTGTTTATATTCAAGATAATACGGGCGGTATTATGGCCTTTAATGATGTACCGGCAGGAAGTTTAAAAATTGGCGACAAGGTTCGTATTTACGGACACATTAAAACATTTGAAAACAACTTAGAATTAGAGTTTGGCAGTTTTGCAGAAAGTGTTGTAAAACTAGGTGCAGGTACACCAGTTGAACCTAAACTCGTTACCACTAAGGATTCAAATGCAGAAGCAAACCAAGGCCAACTTGTTAAAGTGATCGGTAAGGTTGTTTCAAAATATGATGAAAATTCATATGAAATTGATGATGGTTCTGGAAAAACGTTAGTATTTACAGATGGATATATTATCAATCAAAGCGGACCTGTACCAAACCTTAAAGTGGGTGACACGTTAGAGGCTGTTGGTTTAACAGGTAAGTTTAGTGAAGGAAATCGTATCCGTGTCAGAGATACGAGAGAATTAGTAGGAACTATAGCACCTGATACTAAGAGCCAAGGTCAGTTATTATTAGGTGACAAACCGTTAGCTAATGTAACATTCAGTCTTTATACGGCTGGTGCAAATCAAGTATGGTATGATTTCACAACAGATGCAAACGGAAACTTCACTTATAATCTGCCAGATGGCGATTATAAACTTGATGGTGTATGGGTGGATCCGACATGGTATCCATTAAACGGGGCTTACAAGATTAAGAATGGTCTCGTGAATGGTACAAACAAATTAGTTATTAGTGCAACCGATTACCAAGTTCCAACAGATCCTGGAAAAGTAAATGTTTCAGGTAAATTAACCAAGAACTCTGGGGGTTATGCGAACATTCCGTTCAGTATCCATACCCTTGATGGAAAACAATGGTACGATACAAGAACAGACGCTAAAGGTCAATTTGCCCTTCTTGTACCAGATGGAAAGTATCAAATAGATGGTATTTGGGATGGAGCAAAAGGCTTATGGCAAGTTTTAAATCAACAATTTGAAGTAAAAGATGGCAAGCTAGTGGGCGCTCCTGAGTTACTAGTTAATGTGAAGGCAATTGAATCAAACGTAACTGGTAAATTAACACAAGGCGATACTCCTTTAGCAAATACTATCTTTAGTATTCATACTACTACTGGCGAACCAGTTTGGTATGATACGAAAACAGATGCAAACGGAAACTTTAGCTTTAGTCTGAACGATGGAACGTATAAGCTTGAAGGTATTTGGGTTGATGCGGACGGTACATGGTATGAATTACAAAAAGAATTTACCGTTTCCGGCTCACTTCAACTTGACCTTAAGGTTCCAGTTAAACCAGCAAAAAATGTTACAGGTGTATTAACGAAAGGGACGGAAGTCCTAGGCGATGTCGTTTTCAGTTTCCATACTACTACTGGTGATACAAAATGGTATGATGTGAAAACAGCTGCTGACGGAAGCTTCGGCCTTGTAATGCCAAACGGCGCTTATCAACTTGACGGGGTTTGGGTGGCATCCGAAACGAAGTGGTATGTCCTTAACCTTAAGATTAGCGTCGAAGATGGAAAATTAGTTGGAACCGACCAATTACTAATCAATCTTACGAAGTAATAATATCTAGGAAGAGCCGGCCCCTTTTATGAAGGGCCGGTTTTTTATCCTTCCTTTTTATTTTATTAAAGGTGTGGATTAAATAAATTAGCTTAGGTATTTACTACTAAGATGTTATATAGTACTATATAATTATCTGAAAATTACATAATGGTAGAATAATTAGAATAGTGAATAACCCTCATGGTATTTCTGCATCTTTTCTCCATTAATATAAGAAGATTCCTAGAATCACATATTATTATTGTGTCTGCATCAAGAGGAATACTATTTTCCGAATTCAGATAATTCAATATTGTTAGAAAGTAATAGTGATCCGTTCCTTTCAAAATATTTTATTAAAGGAGGTGAATTATTTTAAAAAATTTCCACGAAAAATTTTGGATTATGAAAGAGGGGTATGGAGGTTGAAGGTTAGAAATTATCGTAAATTATTTAGCAGTTTAGTAGCATTAGCGATGTTTTTTACATTGCTATTTCCTTCTTATGGGGCTGCTGCTTCAAACAAGCAATTAACGAAAAAAGAAAGTCAATTAAGCACGGCTACAGAGACACAAATGAAAAGGCTTATTGCACAGCAAAAAGCAACTTTAGGTCAAGACGCGGTTTTACACCCGGATTTACAAAACTTAACGGGTGATCAAGAGGTATCCGTTATTGTTGAATTATCAGAATATCCCGTTGCCTTGGCAAAAGGGATTAATAAAGTTGCTGGAAAAACAACTTCTAAAACTGAAGAAAAAACTATTCAGCAAAAAGTAGTTTCCCAGCAGCAAAAGTTTCAAACGAACCTAAGCACAAAGGGGATTAAAGCAAAGGTTGGTTATACTTACAATTACACTTTCAACGGGATGGCGCTTACATTAAAGGCCAGCCAAGTGAAAGAACTGCTAAATATCGATGGCGTTAAATTAGTTGAACCAGACGCCGAAAGGCACGCATTGGGCACAAAGGCTTCTGGCAGCAGCGCAGTTAAGCCAATGATGAATACAAGCAGCCCATTCCTAAATGTACCATCTGTATGGGCCCTAGGCTATAAAGGCCAAGGTGTGAAAGTAGCCGTTCTTGATACTGGTATCGACTACAACCACCCAGAGTTTCAAAATGTTTACAAGGGCGGATACAACTTTATCGATCAATCCAAAAGTACCGAATACGCACGAAATCGTGCAGCTAATGATCCATATGAAACGACTCCATTAGATCGCCCAGCAAACAAGGCTGAATTCGATTCTCAAGGCAGTGCTTTCTACACAGAGCATGGCACTCACGTTGCTGGTACGATTGCTGCACAGGGCAATAACCCATTTGGGATTAAAGGTCTAGCCCCAGAGGTTGATCTTTATGCTTATCGTGTACTAGGTGCTTACGGAAGCGGCGCAAACTCGGGAATAATTGCTGCGATTGATAAAGCAGCTGTAGAAAAAATGGATATTATCAACCTATCACTAGGAAGCACTAGCAATAGCCAAACCTCTTCCGACGCAATCGCGATTAACAATGCTGCGTTAGCTGGTGTGACTGCTGTTGTTGCAACGGGTAACTCCGGTCCAAACCGTGGAACAATTGGAAGCCCATCTACAGCGGCATTTGCGATTTCGGTTGCAAACTCGACTGTTCCTGAAACAACCATGGCTGGACAAGCTTCTGTAACTGTAGAAGGTTCTGCACCTGCAGCTTATAACATGAACTTAATGGGCTGGAAATTTGGTACAAAGCCAGCCGAACTTCTAAATGGAACTTATGATGTTGTAGCGGTTCCAGGACTTGGAGAAGCAAAAGACTATACTGGTTTGAATGTACAAGGAAAAGTAGCACTGATTTCACGTGGTACGATTTCTTTTGTTGACAAAATTGCCAATGCTAAAAAAGCAGGAGCAGTAGCGACAATTATCCATAATAACGGCGGCGCTAACGGTAACGGGCCTGCTGGAGTATTCCTAGGCGATTCCTTTGCCTTCATCCCGACATTTGATATGTCAACTACGGATGGAACTGCATTAAGAACTGCTTTAGCAACGAAAAAAGCAACCGTAACATTTGGTAGTTTTTCTGAAAGCAAAACAGCTGGCGACGATATCAACAGCTCAAGCTCACGCGGCCCGGCTAATCCGAATTTTGATCTGAAGCCAGACGTTTCTGCTCCAGGAACGAATATCATGTCTTCGGTTCCTGCTTACGGCAAAGACTTCCCAGATGCTAGCTACCTGGAGTCGTATGACCGTTTCACCGGAACAAGTATGGCAACACCGCACGTTGCCGGTATTGCTGCATTATTAAAATCACAGCATCCTAATTGGACACCATTCGATATTAAAGTAGCAATCTCCAATACTGCGAAACAACTTGATGTTAAGAAATATGATGTATTCTCACAAGGTCCTGGACGCGTTCAGCCTCTAGCGGCAGCAACAACTGAAGCATTGGCTTATGCAATGGACAAAACAAGTTTTTCAGGAAAAACCTACGATAATATCAAAGGTACAGTTACTTTCGGAAATGTTCCAACCAATGCGAACAATGCATCTACCGTTACAAAAGATATTGTGGTAAAAAATCTTACAGGCAGCGCTAGTGATTATACAGTTACTGTACAAACCACAAAGGCTGCGACTGGTGCTTTAGCTACTGCAAACGTGACAGTGGATAAAGCTAATTTCACACTTGCGGCTAATGGTGAGAACACCTTAAAAGTAACGTTAAACGTTCCAAAAGGTGCAGGTACTACTGGAAATGAAATCCTAGGTTATGTAAAAATCACCAATGGTAAAACGAATTTAAATTTACCATTCGCAGGAAGCTTTGCACCGCCAACAGGATTGAAAAGCTTCTCAATTGATAGTAGTAGTATTTCGCCAAATGGTGATAAAAAGTTAGATAGTACTACGGTACGATACGAATTCTATAATGCACAAAAATACACTCAGATGGAACTTTGGGATGCAATTCATCAGGATGCCGGTGTTGATGGCGATGGATATCTCGGTTTATTAGTTAATGCTTCATCTACATCAACAGGGCCAAAAACAGTTGCTTTTAACGGTAGCTATACTTCATATGAAACGTCTAAAGCGGCTAATGCTCAAGACGGTGTATATACGCTTGATTTAACAACCTATAATTCATCAATTCCAAGCCAAATTACGGCGGTTGTTACGTCAAACTGGATTGGACCTGTATTTGTAAAAACAACGGCTCCAACAGTTGTTATGGAAGATACCTATACAACTAAAGACTCAAGCTACAATCTAACCGGATCACTTCAGGATTCTTACGTTGACTGGAAGTCAGTCGTGGAGGAAGTCTTTGGTGAGGACTACGATGTCAACTCAAAATTGCATGCCAAATATGAGTTAACAAACAGCAATGGTGAAAAGGTTGGAGCAGCAACGCCAATTACGCTTGATCAAGACGGTAAATTTAAAGTATCCCTAGCTGGATTAACGGATGGGGATAATAAAGTGAAGATTACAGTTGATGATGAAGCACAAAACTCTGCTTCAAAAGAAATCACTGTAACGAAAACGGCTGCTCCAAATCCTGATGCAGGTAAAGGTCAGTTATTATTAGGTGACAAACCGTTAGCTAATGTTACTTTCAGTCTTTATTCGGCTGGTGAAAATCAAGTATGGTACGATTTCACAACAGATGCAAACGGAAGCTTCACTCATAATCTGCCAGATGGCGATTATAAACTTGATGGTGTATGGGTGGATCCGACATGGTATCCATTAAACGGAACTTACAAGATTAAGAATGGCCTTGTGAATGGAACAAACAAATTAGTTATTAGTGCAACTGATTACCAAGTTCCAACAGAGCCTGGAAAAGTAAATGTTTCAGGGAAATTAACCAAGAACTCTGAGGGTTATGCAAACATTCCGTTTAGTGTTCATACCCTTGATGGAAAACAATGGTACGATACAAGAACGGACGCAAAAGGTCAATTTGCTCTCCTAGTACCAGATGGAAAGTATCAATTAGATGGTATTTGGGATGGAGCAAAAGGCTTATGGCAAGTTTTAAATCTACAATTTGAAGTAAAAGATGGCAAGCTAGTGGGCGGTTCGGAGTTACTAGTTAATGTGAAGGCAATTGAATCTAACGTAACTGGTAAACTAACTCAAGGCGATGCTCCTTTAGCCAATACAATCTTTAGTATTCATACGACAACAGGCGAAGAAGTTTGGTACGATGCGCAAACAGATGCAAACGGAAACTTTAGCTTTAGCCTCAACGATGGAACGTATAAACTTGAAGGTATTTGGGTTGATGCGGACGGTACATGGTATGATCTTCAAAAAGAATTTACCGTTTCCGGCTCACTTCAACTTGACCTAAAGGTTCCAGTTAAACCAGCGAAAAATGTTACAGGTGTCTTGACGAAAGGGACCGAAGCCCTAGGTGATGTCGTTTTCAGTTTCCATACTACTTCTGGTGAAACGAAATGGTATGATGTGAAAACAGCTGCTGACGGAAGCTTTGGCCTTGTATTGCCAAACGGCGCTTATCAACTTGACGGCGTTTGGGTGGCATCCGAAGCAAAATGGTATGTCTTAAATCTTAAGTTTAGTGTTGAAGATGGAAAATTAGTTGGAACCGACCAATTACTTATCAATCTTACGAAGTAATCAAAGGTAGGAAGAGCCGGCCTCTTTTATGAAGGGCCGGCTTTTTATCCACATTTTCTCTCAAATCATATCCATTCATCCAAATGAAAGGAATAGGTATATGTTTAAAAAGTTTGCATTGCTTACACTTACTTCACTCCTAGCTGCATCACTTATTTCATGCTCAAATGACAAAGAAGCCACAAAGTCAAATGCCCAAAAGGAAAATACTGCGAAGCAAAAGACAGCGTCCGTGGCCAAAAAGGAGAGCGAGAAGAACAAAACTCCTAAAAGTGAAGCCCAATTAGCTAGTGAACTTGTTCTGAAAGATACTAAGGTAGTGAAAATCTTTAGTATTAATCAGAAGCTGCATGATAATTACAAAGATCTTGGCCCTTTTTATTTTATTAGAGGTGTAGATGAAAAAGGGAGAAAGACAGAAGTATGGGTGAACAATGGGAAGATTTTCGAAATCAATTAACAGCCTCAGATTCCCATAAAGGGGCCAACTGGAAGTTTAATAGAGTTGAGGAAATAAGCTAGTAGAAATTTTAGAATATTTCTAGAAATATGTAGAATTATGCTTTGAAACATTATAAACTATAAATGGTTACATATACCTAATGGAAAGAGAGGGAAGGTTTGGGGGAAGTGGGATTCCTCGCCTGAACAGGAAGTCTTTTTTTTCAACATTAGTAGATTTGGAGGGAATTAATCTGTGAATAAGATATTCAACAAATCAAAAAAGTGGGTCAGCTTAGTCTTAACAGCAGTTATGCTCTTAGCATTAGTAGTGCCCCTTAATGTAAATGCAGCAACAACGCCGGTTTCATTGGCGAAGTGGGTATTTGGCGACAATAACCTTAAGTCAACATCCGGAATAGCGGCAAACCTGGATAGACCATTGTCCATAACAGGTGCGACAATTACTAGTTACACCGGTGGACCCAATGGAATCAATGTTCCTAGTGCTACAAAATGGGATACCAAACCAGCATCATGGCAGGTATCGATTTCAACAAAAGGTTATCAAAATATTACATTATCATCAAAACAAATAAGTTCTGGTACAGGACCGAAAGATTTCAAGGTTCAATATAGCTTAGACAACTCTACATGGGTGGATGTTCCGGGTGCTGTGGTAACAGTAGCCAATAACTGGACTAGTGGAGTTTTAACAAATATTGCATTGCCTAAAGAGGCAAATGATAAAGATTTAGTCTATGTAAAATGGTTAAAATCTTCCGAAATTAATGTAAATGGCACCGCAATTGTCGGAACCGGTACAAGCCGCATGGGCGAAATCGAGTTTAAAGGCGAAGCAGCAGCTCAAGAACCACAGCCAGATCCAGGTGCCGTTCCAGGCCAAGGTAAGGTTGTCTTAGGCGGCGAGCCATTAGCAAATCTTGCATTCAGCCTTAAAAATACGACTAGCAATATCTGGTATGATTTTACAACTAATAAAGATGGTGTTTTCACTTTCAATCTAGCAGATGGCACATATGCGATTGAAGGTCTATGGGTGGCACCAACATGGTATCAGCTTAACAAAACGATTACGATTAAAAATGGTTTAGTAGATGGATTACATGAATTAGCAATCGATGGACTAAATCCAGCTGAAGGCACATGGAATCTAACTGGATATGTAAAGAATGGTTCAAAAGCATTGAACAATCTTACATTCAGTATCCATAGCACAGAAGGAAAATGGTATGATGCAACAACTGATAAAAACGGTAAATTCAACTTTAAGCTAGCAGACGGCAGCTACCAAGTAGATGGTATTTGGGATGGAGCTGCTAAAAAATGGTATGAGCTCAATCAAGCGTTCACCATGAAGGACGGAAAACTTGTTGGAGCAACTGAATTAACGATTAATCTTGCTGGTGTTTTCAATGTAACCGGAACACTTACAAAAGGAACAACAGCCTTAAGTAACACTGTTTTCAGTCTTCACACAAAATCTGGCGAAGCCATTTGGTATGACACGAAAACAGATACAAACGGTAACTTTGAATTTAAACTTCCAAATGGTACTTATACGATTGACGGGATTTGGGACAGTGCCGCAGGAAAATGGTACGAACTCAAAAAGGACTTCACGGTTAATGGCTTATTCCAATTAAACATTGACGTCTTAAAAGATGGAACAGGTGTCATTTCACCGAACGTAACAGGTGTAGTAAAGAAAGGTAAAGACGTATTACCTAACGTAACATTCAGCGTGCACACAGCTGATGGCAAAACATGGTACGACATGACCACAGATGTAAATGGTATCTACAGCACAACAATTCCGAACGGAAGCTATGTACTTGATGGTATTTGGATCGGTGCGGAAAACCATTGGTATGAACTCAAAAAAGAATTTACCGTAAACGGTATAACAGAATTTAATATCGATGTTTTAGCTGGACAAGCTAACGAGAAATTCACCTTGAATGTTATGCATTCTAACGACACACATGCAAACGTTGATAATGCGACGAATAATATTAACGTGGCGAAGAAAATGACTGCGATTAAGTCTGTTCGTGCAGAAAAACCTAGCGCATTATTACTTGATGCAGGTGATGTGTTCTCAGGAACATTGTATTTCAATGAGTTTAAAGGCTTAGCAGATTTAGAGTTTATGAATTTAGCTGGCTATGATGCGATGACTTTTGGAAACCACGAGTTTGATGTCGGTACTGAAGTGTTATCTAACTTTGTTAAAGGAGCTTCTTTCCCATTTGTCAGCGCTAACGTTGACTTTACGAACGATGCAAATTTAAAATCCCGTTATCATAACGGCCTAACAACTGATAACCCAGCTGGCGGCCAAATCTACAACGGCATTATCAAGGTTGTAAATGGGGAAAAAATCGGTATTTTCGGTTTAACAACAGAAGAAACTCCAACGATTTCTAGCCCTGGAGACGGTGTTGTCTTCAAAAATTATATCACTGAGGCAAAAAGATCTGTTGCTGCCTTGGAAGCACAAGGCGTTAACAAAATCATTGCTTTAACACATATCGGTTACGACGATTCAATTGACTGGGATAATGACTTAGAATTAGCGAAACAAGTGGAAGGAATTGACGTCATCGTTGGCGGTCATACTCATACAAAGCTTGATGCGCCTGTATTTGTCACAACTAAAACTGAGCCAACGGTTATCGTGCAAGCAAATGAATATAACAAGTTCCTTGGAACATTGGATGTAACATTTGATGCAGCAGGTAAAGTAATCGTTCCTGAAACAACTGGTAAACTGCTTGATATTAGCAAGTACACAGAAGATGCAGCTACATTGCAAATTCTTAACACAAAATACAAGCCAGCAGTTCAGGAAAAGGAAAGAACTGTTGTTGGAACTGCTGCGGTTGCCTTAGAAGGTGGAAATCCATTAGCACGTACAAGAGAAACAAACCTTGGTAACTTCATTACCGATGGTATGCTTGCAAAAGCTCAAACGATTAATCCTGACACCCTGATTGCCGTTCAAAATGGCGGTGGAATTCGTGTCACTCTTCCTGCTGGTAATATTACAGTAGCAGATGTATTTAAAGTGCTTCCTTTCGGAAACTCTTTAGGCATCATGAATTTAAAAGGTGATGAACTGAAAGCTGCTCTTGAATATAGCGTGAAGGATGCACCTGCAACTGCTTTTGGCGGCTTCTTACAAGTGTCTGGTCTGAAAGTCACTTATGACAGCACAAAACCAGCTGGTCAAAAGATTCAAGCCATTCAAGTGAAGGGTAAGGACGGAAGCTATACGGCTTTAGACCTTAATAAGAACTACTTTGTGGCAACAAACGTCTTTACGGCTAAAGGCGGAGACGGCTTCACAATGTTCGAAAAAGCTTACAAAGAAGGGCGTGTAAGTGAGCCAGGATTTGTGGATTGGGAAATGTTCAATGACTACATTGCGGCGCAGCCAAACAAAACGGTAAGCCCTCAAGTAGAAGGACGGATCGTAAACGTGGTTCCACAAACAATTCCTGCTGCATCATTCAGCGGTACGGCATCGAATCCAAAAGTATACTTCGGCAACGTGATCGTTGATGTTACAGGTGTTAGCAAGCTTGAATATGCAACTGTAAAAGGTAACTTAACATTAAAAGGCGGTACTAGTGTCGATCTTTCAACTGTAACGGTAGAAGGCGAAACTATTTTTGAAGATTAATTGATGCTATGTAAAGCTCCTGGTAATTCACTGGGGGCTTTATCCCACAAAAAAGGATTGCATTGGAGGACACAATGAAATATAAAACGAAGAAAAGGATATTCAATATCGGATTGATTTTTGCGTTAGTATTAAGCCTTTTCGCTCCTTTTCAAAATGTTTCAAAGGCTGCCGATTATATTACTGTTGCGGAAGCCATTGCGAAGAATGCTGCTGGCGGTAAAGCCACTGTTCAAGGCTATATTGTCGCTTTTGCCACAGGAAGCAATGCAATAACGCAAGATCCAAGTAAATTCTCAAGTGATTTCAACTACTCCATCGCAGATTCACCATCAGAAACAGATAAAGCAAAAATGCTTAATGTTCAGATCCCAGCCAACTTTAGAGCGACACATGGCTTACAATCCAATCCAACGAATATTGGGAAAAAGGTCCTGATTTCGGGTGATTTATTGGCCTATAATAATATGCCTGGATTAAAAAATGCTACATCCATGGAGTTTGTTACTGTAACTGACCCAACGAAAGTTAGTGCCGTTACCGCTACTCCAGAAGCTGGTGCAGTCGCAGCTGGAACAACAGTCACGTTGGCGACAGCAACAGCTGATGCAAAAATTTATTACACAACGAACGGCACAGAGCCAACGGCTGCAAGCACTGCATACACGGCTCCAATTGCCATCAATGGAGCTGTAACCATCAAGGCCGTTGCCATTAAAGCAGGCTTAGCTAACAGTGATGTCGCAACATTCGCTTATACGATTTTACAAGCCAATACGATTGCTGAAGTCAGAGCGATGGATCTTCAATCGAATGTTCAAACAAGTGGTGTCGTTACCGCTGTTTTAGGAAGAGCGATTTACTTCCAAGATGCGACAGCTGGAATTGTCGCCTACACACCAACGGACAGCACAACGATTCAACCAGGTAATAAAATCACCGTGTCAGGTAAATTAACGGAATATTCAACGTTGCTTGAAATCGAAGCCAATCATGAAAATATTGTCGTTACTGGCACAGGAGCCGTTCCGGCCGCTGAACTAGTAAAAGCTGCTGACTTGCAAGAAAGCAAAGAAGCAACCCTATTAAAATTGAAGAATGTAACAGTCGGCGCATTCGCTGGCGGTAACTATACAGCTACAGATGCTGATGGGACAAGCTTCCAAGTTCGCCCGAGCGATGCATCGATGCTCACTACTGGTACAACCTATGAGGAAATTACCGGAGTTCTTAGCCAATTTGGCGGGGTATATCAATTACTTCCACGAAATGCAGGCGACATTATTAAAGACTCAAGTATTGTCCAATCGGTTGTTGCTACTCCTGGTGCCGGATTGGTAAAAGCAGGAACAGAAGTTAGCTTAACAACAGGTACAACCGGTGCAGCGATTCACTACACAGTGGATGGCAGTACCCCAACGGCAGCAAGCCCGTTATACTCACAGCCAATCGTGATTAATAAAGCGACAACAATTAAAGCAGTTGCCGTGAAAGCAGGCATGACGAATAGTCCTGTTGCTAGCTTTGAGTATCTGATTCAAGATGGCGCGATTCACATTTATGATATTCAAGGTAAATCGCACACTTCGCCTTTTAACGGCAAGACGGTTTCAGACGTAGAGGGCGTTGTTACGTATATTGATGGAACAAGCCGCTTCTTTATCCAGGACCTAGTAGGTGACGGAGACCCGAACACCTCTGATGCGATTCTCGTCTTTAAATCTGCTCACGGTGTTTCCATCGGTGACCGCGTGAAAGTATCTGGTAAAGTAACCGAATACTACGGTGAAGGTTATGCCGAGAAAGCGACAACAGACTTAACGATTTCAGAAATTGAAGCAACAACCATTACGAAAAATGGTACAGCACCACTTCCGGCACCAATCAAGCTTGGTGTTGACCGAATTTGTCCGCCGGAAATCATTGATAATGACCAATTTAGTGTCTTTGATCCAGAGGAAGATGCGATTGATTTCTGGGAAAGCCTTGAAGGCATGTATGTCCAAGTCGATGATGCAAAAGTCATTGCATTGCAAAAAGACGGACTAGTTTGGGTAGTCCCTAAAGATTATCCAACAAATGTCGAACCAGGCGGAATGCGGATTACTGAAACTAGTTCGAACCCAAATCGCATTGGTGTCGATGTAAGAAACGGCTCCACAGCCAACAAATCTTACCGCGCCAAAATGGGAGACTATTATACAGGTGCGATTAAAGGGATTGTTAACTACGGTTACAGCAACTTTAAAGTAATGACGCAGGAACCAACGCTGCCAAAATTAACAGAAACACCAATAGTTCGTGCTGCAACCAAAATCACACCGGCAGCTGATAAATTAACGATTGGAACATATAACGTTGAGAACTTCTCAACGGCTACTCCAGACGATAAAGTAACAAAGATTGGCGATGCGATTGTCAATAAAATGAAAAACCCTGATATTATCGGATTAAACGAAATCCAAGATAACAACGGGGAAACAGACAACGGAACAGTAGATGGAACACAAAGTGCCCAAAAGATTATTGATAAAATCAAATCACTTGGCGGACCAACATACGCTTATACCGAAATTGTTCCAGTAAACAATCAAGATGGCGGTGCACCTGGCGGAAACATTCGTGTTGCCTTCCTTTACAATAAGGACCGTGTATCGTTAACTGCAGGCGCACAAAAAGGTACATCAACACAAGCAGTTGGCTTTGAAAATGGCAAGCTTACTTTAAACCCAGGACGAATTGATCCAACAAACTCTGCGTTTAATTCAAGCCGTAAGCCGCTTGCAGCTCAATTTGATTTCCAAGGTCAGAACATAATCGTCGTGGCCAACCACTTTAACTCTAAAGGCGGCGACCAACCGTTATTCGGGAAAACGCAGCCGCCCGTTTTAAGCAGTGAAATTCAACGTCATAAAATTGCAGCGATTGTGAATAACTTCGTGAAAAATGTGAAAGCAAAAGATGCTAACGCAAACGTTGTCTTACTTGGAGACTTCAATGATTTTGAATTCACGAAAACGCTAACCATTGCTAAAGGGAACGAATTAACTAACATGATTGACAAAGTTCCTGCTAATGAGCGTTACAATTATTCTTATCAAGGTAATGCGCAAGTACTAGACCAAGTATTAGTTACGAACAATATGGTTGCAAATACAACTGTAGATATCTTGCACATTAACTCTGGTTTCATGGATGTGCATGGTCGTGCAAGTGACCATGATCCGATCCTCATTCAAACACAATTAAAAGCAGCAGGCGGGGAAGTTTTACCACCAGTTACACCGCCGGCAGGAACAAAGGTTTACAACTTAAACGGCTTTAAAACGAAGAAATTAACGGTAAACAATGTAGGCGCTGAAATTACCGTAAGTGCTGATTCTGTGATTACAGAGGGCATCGTGTTAACAGGTTCTTATGCGAAATTAAGCGGTGCTGGCTTAAAGAACACGGTCATTACGCTTAGCCCAGCCGCACCGGGAGCTGTGATTGACCTTGGCGGCAATGAGGTGAAAGAAGTCGTCATTGCGAACGCGAATATCAGTCAAATCAGAGGCGTTGAAAAGGTTCAGAAGTGGACAGTGAAAGATGGCGTCGACACTTCTAGCATCAAATTTACAAAGGTTAGCGGTGAAGTGATTCCGGCTCCGGTATCTCCACCAAAAGCGAATCAAGCACCCGTTGTAGCGAAAGCATTACCAAATGTTTCTGTTCAAGTTGGTGCACCCGTTTCAATTAATTTAAATGACCATTTTTCCGACCCAGATGGCGACGTATTAACATACACTGCCACTGCCGGCACTATTCAGGGATCGACGTTAACGGTTCCAACTGCTGCGGAAGGAACGGTCAATGTGACGGTTACAGCAAATGACGGCACGAAAACGGTTAGTGCCACATTTACGGTAACAGTTTCGGCAGCAACCGGAGGTAATGTGGAAGCCTATTACCAACCGGCAGCCGGTAAAACAGGCGCTGACCTGAAGCTTGCGTTACACAATATTATTAAGGTACAAAAGAAATTAACGTATGCTGCGGTAACAGACGCATTAAAGAAAACAGATGAAGATCCCAACAATCCGAACAATGTCATCCTGCTTTACACTGGCCGTTCACAAGCAAAAACGACGTTTGGTTCAGGTGTAAATGACTGGAATCGTGAACATGTTTGGGCAAAATCTCATGGTAACTTTGGAACAAATGTTGGCCCGGGAACAGATATTCACCATTTACGGCCAGCTGATGCATCTGTCAACAGCACACGAGGTCATTTAGATTTTGATAACGGTGGCAACAAAACGATCGGCGAGTGTCCAGGATGTAAATATGATAGCGATTCTTTTGAGCCGCCAGATCGTGTAAAAGGCGACATCGCGAGAATGCTCATGTATATGGATGTTCGCTATGAGGGCGATGGCGGCGAGATCGATCTTGAGCTTGCAGACAAGGTGAATACCTATCCAACTCCATTCCATGGTAAGAAATCTGTCCTGCTGCAATGGAGCAAAATGGATCCACCAGATGCCTTTGAAAAGCACAGAAACGATGTCATTGAATCCATTCAAGGCAATCGTAATCCATTCATCGATCACCCTGAATGGGCAGACTCAATCTGGCCTGCTAGCTAATACGAAATCAAAAAAGAGCACCTGCTATCCTAATGAAGCAGGTGCTTTTTCAATACATTTTTTGAGGCTTGATTAATAATGATTGTACATAGCCCCATGAGGAACCATAGGTATCTCCAATGCAAGGTGTCTAAAAAGAAACTGTTAATGATTACACCGATATATACAGATAGGAATAAATAAACGGGAAGATTCCAGACTTCCTTTTTACGATAGTAGAAAAGGAAGGTTAAAGTATAAAGAACTCCAATTGCAAAGAAAAGAAAAGAAATCCACCCATTTTCAGCTATGATTCGTACAAATAAATTATGAGTTGCATAGCCAAAATGTATTTCAAATTGTCCTGGGCCAATTCCAAATAGATGAGTTGATCCTAAAAGAATCCCTTGGCGCTGATAAAAGAAACGGTCCGTATCATAGGATTGTAAGACATCTGTGGAATCTGAAAATCGAATTAAGATATAATGTAGGATTGAATCACCAACCACTAACATCAATACTGCAGCTATAATGCCCATTACCCCTACTAACATTGTAATTTGTCTGTACTTTTTTTTATATAAAATAGTGTAAAAGAGGTAGATGACTATCACAATGCCAAAATTCAATATTGCTGCCCTTGACATTCCAGCTAATAAGACCCCAATCACTAAACCTGCTAAAGAACAAAAAGCAATATATTTAATTGAAAAACAGTGATAGGAAAAGGCTTTTTCGATAAGTAGGACAATTGCTAGGATTAAAAAGGGAGAAAAGTCATTCGGATCCATAAAAAATCCCTGTGCACGAACACCCTGAAACCAGGTTCCAATGTCACCAATTATCCCTGCTTTTTGGACAATCACAGCCAATGTTGAAAATAAAACTGTACATATATAGCCCCAGAGGATTGAATAGAATTCCCTCCTTGTTCGAATGGTAATAGAAAGAAAATAGTAGATGGCAATCATAAATACGGTATGGATAAAGTAGAGTACCGCTTCATGGATATTATTACTGCTAAGCACTGACAGCATTGAAACGATTATAAAAAGCAATAATGAATAATTAATAAAGCGGATATCCACCATCGCCTGTAACTTTCGCTTCTTTCCAATAAAGAAAAGTCCTGCAACGATGACAAAAAGTAGGTCAAAAAGTTTAATATCTGTGTTCATAATCCCAAAGCTGCTGAAGAATACGAATAAAATAAAAGCCCCTTTATACGTGTAAGTATAATAAATAAAGGCAGGTAAAAGAATTAGTCCAATAAACAGTAACCCTACACGAACAAAAGAAGGATCTTTAGATATGATGATTAGAATTCCAATCAAAATGATTAGCAATACTGAACAAAGAATATAGGTTTTCTTGATGGCCATTTTCCTTACTCCCTCTATCGGTCTTGTTTATGAAATTATCTCTTTTAATGTATTTTTCCAAAAGAAAAATACTACTCCCAAGTATATAAGGAAAAAAGGTAAACCTATAATCATGCTGATTAGCGGCGGAGTTCCCTCTAAAAGCTTTATTTTTAGCGCGAGAAAAGGGATTGCAAGAATCATAACTAGTAATGTTACCTTTACTAGTGCCATCCATGGTATTTTCCACTTAATGAACTTAATGGAAAAGATAAATAGTAATCCGCTATAAACGATGAATCCTATTGTTGTCGAGATGGCTGCCCCAATAAAGCTCCATTTGGGAATAAAATAAAGATTAAGGACAAAATTCAAAATTGCCGCCACCGCAACAAAATAAAACATTTCCTTCGTCCGTTTAGCAATCTGGTAGGTTAGTTGTCCATATAGTCCAATATTCCAGGCAAAAAAGCCAAAAATCAAAATAGGGATAATTATTGCTCCATTAGTAAATTGATTCCCCAATAAGAGTTCACTTACTTCATTTCGATAGATAGAAAAATAGACGCCAAAAGGCATAGCAATAACGATAAATAGGTGGGTAAAACCTGAGATTCTCTGTTCGATATGCTCTTTATTACTGTGCTGTTGTATTTCGTTCATCATAATTGGTTGAATGGCAAAGAACAATGGATTACATATTAAGGCAATGGCTTGTACTGCAATCGTAAAATTTGCTGAGTAAATCCCTACTTCATGTGAAGAGTGGAAATATTCAATCATAAAACGGTCGGTAAGATTCATGACGGTTGTTCCAATATACCAACCGATCAATGGAAATCCATATTTCCAAAATTTTTTTACAAATTCAATAAAAGAATCTTTTGCAGCCTTCAAAGGGACAAACATTTTTTGAGCTTCAACATACCTAAGCATCGGGAGTGTTACCAAGATTTGAGCAACTGAGGTTCCCCAGATAAAAGAAACAGGCGTAAACTGAAAATACAATACAAAAATAACAATGATGACTAACTTCATTAAGGATTGAATAACATTCAAATTCCGAAATTGCTTTGATTGTAAATCAGCCTGATATACTCCTCCTAAAACCATAAAGTAAATGGAGCTAATAATCAGGAAGACAGAAGACCAATAATACTCTTGATAAGCTATTAAGAAAGAAGGGAAGAAAAGAAAAAGAATACTTACCATCAGAAGAAAGCCTATTGAAATAAAAAGAAGCAGATAATTCAAATTACGATTAAACTCTATGTTAGTACCACTATTATTGTATTCTGGCCGAAATCTTTGAACCGACAATACAATCCACTGTGCCAGAAAAGAGGAAAGGATAATGGTTGTATTTACTACAATGGTATAGATACCATATTCTTTTGGTGAAAAAAATCTAGTAAATACCATTAATAAGATAATATTAATGAGGGCAGGGGCTAGAAATACAGGAATATAGATAATGGTATCCCGGCTAATGCGACTCTTTTTTGTAATTAAAGACATGATGACTTTTTCCCCTTATTCAAGCTAAAATAGACCTATATTGTCACTGCACACATATATTTCACCGTGTCTTATCTCCAACCTTTGGCGAATAAAATAACGGGAATTGATTTCAAGATAATCTTACAATCTAGTAATATAGAAAAGTTATAAATATAGTATAAATCAAGTTCTAATTTTTCCTTTGGTTCAATCTCATATCCGCCGTTAATTTGCGCCCATCCTGTAATCCCAGGCTTTACCTGTAGACGCTTACGAAAATCAGGAACATTTTTTTCAAAATGCTTGATAAAAATCGATCTCTCCGGTCGAGGGCCAATAATCGACATTTCCCCGCGAAGTATATTTAGAAATTGCGGAATTTCATCAATTCGATATTTGCGTAGATAATAGCCAACGCTTGTAATCCTTGAATCATTTTGATTTGCCCATTGTGGTCCATTCTTCTCAGCGTCGATTTTCATAGATCTAAATTTTAAAATGAAAAAGGGCTTTCCATTTAACCCAATCCGTTCCTGCTTGTAAAAAATAGGACCAGGAGAATCTAGCTTAATAAAAATTGCAACCGTTATCAATAATGGGAAAAGGATGATTAATGAACAAAGACTAAAGAAACTATCGATTGATTGTTTAATAAAAAAATATACAGGTTTATTTCTGCTGTTGGCAATTACTAGTCTTAGTCCATTAATTACTTTCAACTCTTTCACCCTTTGTAGTTGAAATTAGAGAATTATCATTATCTTAACAGAGCTTATAAAAGAAACATGAGTATCTCTACCTATTGTACTATAAATATGCTCTTTTTGTCTTTCATCCTTTTGAAAAAGAGGACATAAGAGGTGTCTGTCACCGCTCGATTTTGTCGATGGGAGTGATCGTTATTTTCATTGAAGTAAGCGGGTACAACGGGGTATAATCAAGTAAGGGGAATATTTTGAATAATTTAGTAGGGGGAAAAGTATGAAGCTGTATGGAAAGATCATCCTTGTTTTGATGTTATCGGTAGCGTTAATAGGATTAAGCGGCTGTTTTGGAAAAGAGAAAGAGTCGAATGCTGCTGATAAAAAGGTTGCAGCGACAAAAACGGCTGATAAAGCCACGAAAGAAAACAAAAGCACAGATCAAGAAAATCAGGCAGCCAAAAGCACGGACCAAGACAACAAAGCAACCCAAAGCACGGATCAAGCAACTAAATCATCACAAAATACCGATACAAGCAAACAAGCATCTAAAAACGACAGTAGTGCGAACAAGACAACACCATCGACTAATAAGACTGATAAGACCGCACAAAACACGGATAGCAGCAAGAAGCCTGCACAAAATACGACTCCAGCAAATACGAATCCCTCTAAGGACCAAACGGTTGGAGATAAGGAGATTACGGATTTTGTCCTAGCAAATACTAGAATCGTGCAAATTTCTAATATTAGCAGACGTACCAATGAGAAATACCCTAATTTAGGTCCGTTTTTTGTTGTCAGGGGAATGGATTTAAGAGGAGAAGCAAGCGAAGTTTGGATAAAAGATATGAAGATTTTCGAAATGGTAACTCAAGCAAATAAGTAATTAAAAAGGAAAACGATAGAACCCGTATGGGGCCTATCGTTTTCCTTTTAAATAGACCTGCTCTGTTTGTTGACACATATGCTCCACCGTAAACCTGTTCGCAAGTTCCAAATAGTACCTTCCTATTTCCTCACGATACGAATCATTTACTAGTAAAGAAATCAGCCGCTGGTACATTGCTTCATCATCATTTATTTCTACTAAAAGGTTCTTCGTCCCGTGGGGGTCGATTACTTCCTTAACGCCGCCAACATCTGTACTGATAACTGGAATTCCCCTGCCACACGCCTCTAGCAAGACATAGGGAAGCCCTTCTTTATGAGAGGTAATCACCATGATATCCATTTGGTCCATCCATTCGAGCACATTGTCCTGATTGCCTTTTAACTTGATGATGGATTCAAGGTTTTGCGTTTTGATTTCGTTTTGATAATGACCATATAACGGGCCATCGCCAATCAGCCAAAACTCGACATTTTGCCCTCTGAATCGGGAAGCGACCCTAAGGAGCATATCCAAATTTTTTTCCGAGGCAAAGCGGCCAACAAAGCCAATAATCTTGGAATCACGGTTGCGGAGTCTTTGCTGCATTTTCTCCCATTTTGCAATCGAAATGATTTGCTTCCCAGGAATCCCATTATGGATAACAGACATTTTCTTTCGATTGATTCCATGGGCGATTCCTTGTTTAAAATCAAAGCTTGACACCGTGATAATATCAGTAGAAACCCAGCTGAATACCTTCTCAAGCAAAAGATAAAGTCTGCGCTTTTTCGATGATAGGGTGGGATCCGTGAACACAAAGCCATGGGCCGTATAAATATTTTTATCGATTCTATTGAAGAAACCAGCCAATCTCGCAATGATCCCCGCGATTGAACTGTGTGAATGAACAAGATGATACTTTCCTTTTTTCATAAAAACAAATAGTTTCCATAACGCCTTTGTATCTTCCCATATCTTAATGGTCCTTGGAATAGGTATCACGGCAGTCTCAATTTTCTGCTTCGCTAACTCTTCCTTTAGAGGTCCCTCTTCGCCGAGAACGACATGGACTTCATGCCCCTTTTGTGAAAACCATTCCGTCAAATATAGTAGATGTTTTTGAGCGCCGCCGATATCCGCACCGGTAATACAATAGAGGATTTTCATTAGACAACGGTGTTAATGACACCTGCAACTCCTTTGATAAATGATTTTCTCGTAAAATGGGCTTCGTACCTTGCACGCGCTTGTTGTCCCATCTGTTCAGAAAGCGCTGGATGTTCAAGCAGCAGCGTTAGCTTTTCGATGAGTTCGTCGACACTTCCGGGCTTAATGATAAAGCCGGTTTTTCCGTCTTCAATTAATTCCGGGACACCGCCGACATTGGTCGAAATAGCTGGCAGCCCTGAAGCCATGGCTTCAATAATCGATAGCGGCAGTCCTTCGGTATCCGATGGCAAAATGAAAACAGTTGAAGTTTGTAAAAGCTCCCAAGGATTTTCAACCCAGCCGAGGAAGTTGACAGTGCCTGCGAGCCCCAATTTACGCACTTGTTCGTGCAAGGAATGTCTATAGTCTTCTGGATGCCATGGAGGTTTCTCCCCGATAATATTCAGCTGAACGTTATAGCCCATTTTTTGCAGCCGGGCAGCAGCTAAAATCGCCAGGTCTTGGCGTTTTCCTTCAATAATCGTTCCTACCATGGTGATCGTAAAGGTTGAATTGTCCTTCTTTCGTTCGGGTAATCGGGTTGTCAGCTCGACACCATTATGAACCACGCTGAATTTAGCCTTTTGTTTTGGAAATTGCTGCTTGTAGCGTTCTGCTAATGTGTTTGAAACGACAATAATTTTATCGGCGGCGGCAACACTTATTTTTCCTAAAAGATTATTCAGCTGTTCCTCCCCATGGAGATGCCAGATGACCTTTCGTCCAAACAGTTTCGCCAGCCAGCCAATCAGGAGCTGGGAGCGGAATTGACTCGTATATACCAGATCAATCCGATTCTTGCGCAAGAAGGTAATAACTTTAAAGAAATGAGGGAGCATATTGAATCCCTGCGAGAGGTAAAAGAATGCGCCCGTTTTGACTTGTCCTTTTCGAATCTTATTGACGGCATTATGGATGGGAATTAGTGTAACGGCTTTGCCTGCAGCGCTTACACGGCCGTTCATCGGTCCGTCTGTTGAAGTCACAAAATACGTATTTAGTGAACTGTTGTCAAGCGCAGTGAGAAGCTCAAGTTCGCACTTCTGTGCTCCTCCCCATTCCGGACGGCTTTCGTAAAAGAGAATCCGTTTCACTTTCTTATCTCCATCCTTTGGCGAACAAAATAACAGGAATTGATTTCAAGACAATCTTCAAATCTAATAAAATCGAATAATTGTAAATATAGTATAAATCGAGATCTAATTTTTCCTTTGGAGCAATATCATATCCGCCGTTAATTTGTGCCCAGCCAGTGATTCCTGGTTTTACTTGAAGGCGGTTACGAAAATGAGGAATTTCCTTTTCGAAGTCTTCAATAAAAACTAATCGTTCCGGCCGTGGACCAATAATCGACATTTCGCCGCGTAATATATTTATAAATTGAGGTATTTCATCGATCCGGTATTTCCGTAAATAATAGCCAACCGCGGTAATCCGGGCATCATTTTGGTTAGCCCATTGCGGTCCATGCTTTTCGGCATCGATGTACATCGTTCTGAATTTAATGATCAAAAAGGGTTGTCCATCCAGCCCAATGCGTTCCTGTGTGTAAAAAACAGGACCACGCGAATCAAGCTTAATCACAATCGCAATGATGATAAGAAACGGGAAAAGAATCATTAATAAACAAAGGCTAAACAAAGTATCAATCATTTGTTTTACTAAAAAATGAAGTGGTTTATTTTTTGTGGTTGTTGTTACTAGACTTTGTTCATTAAGTACTTTCATTTTTCTCACCCTTATAAATGATAGTTAGAGGCTGCTCTTGTAAGAGGTTAAAACGTTTAAAGCAAATGATTCTAAAGGGTTTACAACGGGAAACTATGAATATCTTTTTCCTATTGTACTATAAATTTACTATACCTGTCTCCTATCCTCGCGAATTTTGTTGAATATTTAAAATTTTTTCAGGGACTTTAGTTGCAGGATGAGAGGACGGGTATATAGTCTTGATTACCTATTAACGAATGATAGATACCCCTGAATGGGACAGTAGAAGAAAACACCGAGCATTAATTAACTGGATGTCCTTCCTTCATAATTAAAAACTCCTTAGATTTGGTATCTAAGGAGTAAATGTTCCTTCTTCAATTGTGTGTGGAATTGGTTTTCGCTGCTGACTCAAAAAGAAAAAGACGCCGATAAGGACGAGCAGTCCGCCGGCAATTTGCCAACTGACGAGTTGCTCATGTAGTAAAAGATAAGCTAATATTGTCGATCCAACGGGTTCGCCTAAAATACTCATCGAGATTGTGGTAGCATTGACGTAGTTTAACAGCCAGTTATTGATGAGGTGACTGACGGTTGGAACGGTGGCAAGTAAAAGGAAGATGCCCCATTCCCTGGCAGGATAGCCGCTAACGGCAACTCCTGTAAATACGTTATAGATGGTTAGAACGATAGAAGCAAAGAAAAAGACACAAAAGCTATAGAGCCAATGCGATATTTTTTTAACGATGGTTTGCCCAATCAATAAGTAGCCTACCACAGAGATAACACTGAAAAATGAAAGAATATCGCCGATAATAGCATCTTGACTTAAACCGAAATCCCCCCAGCCAATCATCATTGCTCCAACGATGGCAACACCCATCGTCAACAATGCGGACAGTGTCGTTCGTTCTTTAAATAGAAAAAAGCCCCCGATCAACGAGACAATCGGCTGTAAAGTAAGAATAATTGTTGAACTGGCAACCGTTGTTAACTTTAACGAACCGAACCAGAGTACAAAGTGTAAGGCTAAAAAGGAGCCGGAAAAAAATAAAAAGAACCAATCCTTTTTGGTGATTTTTTTGAATTCATGCCGATTTTTCCACACGATGGGCACCATTAAAATGCTCGCAAACCACATGCGATACATACTTAGAATGGAGGCAGGTGCATCAGACCATTTTACGAAAATAGCCGAAAATGAAATGGCTATAATGGAAATGGTAAGTGGCAGTACGATTGATTTTGAACCTTCATTCTGTAACATCTTTCCCTCCTGCTTCTTTTCCATATTAAATAAAGACTTTCAGACTCGAAAGTCACGATAAATATTAAATTATTATAAAAGGAATTACTAAGTGTATCAATAGGCTTGATGAAAATCGAAAAACTTTAGTTGGCGCTGGATTGTGGGGAATCATGGTAAAAGGTCCTTCTCGAAGCGTTCCAGTCCATACGCCGCGCAAAGGAAGCGTGCTTATCTAAAGAATCCGCACCTATCCTCTCACCATGCTTGGACAATTACATATGATTAAGTATGGCCATTTGATTATTACTAAGCAGAATAGAACGATTTTTAGAGCATTTCATCCCTAGTTAGAAATGTTTTGCACTTTTTGAGTGCTCAAAAAGGTAGGAGGGATATATTGGATAATATTGTTATCGTACCATGGGAAGCGGATGAGCTTACGCATGAATTTTTTATTCCGGATTATATTAATACGCTGGCAGCTGAGGTTTTGAAACATTATAGTTTTCAAGTTAAGAGCATGCAGGTGGTGACAACGAAGCCCGACAAAGGTGGGTCCATTTGGAAACTTGAAACGAATGCAGGGCCAAAAAGTTTAAAACTGTTACATCGAAGACCAACTAGAAGTATGTTTAGCCTTGGAGCTCAAAAATACTTGGTCGAAGTTAAGGGAGCGAGAGTTCCAGGAATCGTCCAAACAAAAGATGGACAAGAGTATATTGAGGCAGGCGGGAAATTATGGTTTGTTGCCGAGTGGATTGAACCATTGGCACCGGTAACAAAAGATTTGGAAGGAGCAAAACAGCTTTGTTATGCGCTTGGTGAATTCCACCAGTTAAGCAAGGGGTATATTCCACCAAGTCAAGCGGAAGTTGCTTCAAGATTGGCCAAATGGCCAAAAAGCTATGAAAAAGTCATCATGAAAATGGATTGGTTCCGAAACATTGCAAAAGCGTATAAAGAGATGCCAGCAAGTCAATCGATATTAAATGTGGTTGATAGTTTTCAAGAACAAGCGCGAAAAAGTCTGGCAGATCTTAATCAATCTAGTTATTTGTCGTTAGTAGAAAAAGGAAATAGGAGTTGGGGGCTCGTACACCAGGACTATGGTTGGTCAAACGGCCAAATGGGACCTAATGGTATGTGGATTATTGATCTGGATGGTGTCGCCTACGACCTGCCAATTCGTGATTTAAGGAAACTTATTTCGGGTACGATGTCCGATTTATTTAATTGGGATGTGACATGGATACGAGAAATGATAAGGGCTTACCATGAGGCAAGTCCACTAACACCTGAACTTTATGAACTATTAATGATCGATTTCTCCCTTCCTAATGAATTTTATAAAAATATTAAAGAAGTCGTATATGAACCTGAACTATTTTTAAATGAAACAACCACTCAATTAATTCAAACGATCGTCGACACGGATCAATCAAAATGGCCTGCGTTAAATGAAATTCAACATGATTGGAGGAAGTAGGGAAATATGAAGATATTAATGGTTTGTACAGAAAAACTGCCTGTGCCTCCTGTTTTAGGAGGAGCCATACAAACGTATATTTCCGGAACTCTCCCAATCTTAAGCAAATTTCATGATATTACAGTGATTGGGATTAGTGATCCGTCTCTCCCGGATAAAGAAATAATGAACGGCATTCAATATGTCCGTGTTCCAGGAATCATATTGGAAATATATCGAGAAGAGGTCGTACAATTTATCCAAAACAATTCATTTGATCTTATCCACATTTTTAATCGCCCCCGACTTGTCATGCCCATCCGCGGTGCAGCGCCAAATGCAAAAATCACCTTAAGCATGCACAATGATATGTTCAGTATCGAAAAAATTGACCCATCTGAAGCAACATCAGTTTTGAAAGAGGTTTCCAATATTGTAACCGTAAGTGATTATGTTGGAAATGTCATCCGTACTCTTTATCCCGAAACTGTACCTAATATCCGCACCATCTATTCAGGTGTAGATACCGAGCGTTTCCTACCTGGAAACCATCCAAAAATGGGTGAAATTCGAAATTCCATCCGAAAACAACACGGTTTAGAGAAAAAAACCGTTTTATTATTTGCCGGAAGGCTTTCGGTAAACAAAGGGGTAGATAGGTTAATCCGAGCATTACCTCAGCTTTCAACAAAATTTAAAGATTTAGCTTTGGTAGTTATGGGAAGTAAATGGTTTAGTCAAGATGATGTAACGGATTATGTCGCGTATATTAGGGCATTGGCAAAAAAACAATCAATACCGGTTGTAGCAACGGGTTTCGTTTCTCCAAGTGAAATTCAAAAATGGTTTGCATCAGCTGATTTATTTGTGTGTACTTCCCTTTGGCAAGAACCGCTAGCACGCGTTCATTATGAAGCAATGGCAGCAGGACTTCCGATTGTTACAACTGCAAGGGGAGGAAACTCGGAAGTAATTATCCAAAATGAGAACGGACTGATTGTAGAAAATCCGGAAGATCCGAGCTGCTTTGCTGAAAAAATTACAACCATTTTGTCGGATAAATCTCTGATGAAAAGAATGGGGATTAGAGGAAGAGAACTGGCAGTTGCGAATTATGAATGGAATCGGGTAGCAAACGAGATTTTAGAAGTTTGGCAACAATCGATAGAAGCGCCGCTTACGAATATACAGCATAATGATTTAGAGTCTATACAAACCCAACTTACGGATAATACGCAAAGTGAGACACTAGAAGTCTATCAAGTGGAGCCCGACAACGAATTTTCAAAGCAAGACAAGGTGGATAAGCAAGACAAAGTGGATAAGAAAGATAAAAAGGACAAGAAAGACAAAAAGGACAAGAAAGACAAAAAGGACAAGAAAGACAAAGTGGATAAGAAAGACAAAAAGGACAAGGAAGACAAAAAGGACAAGGAAGACAAAAAGGACAAGAAAGACAAAGTGGATAAGAAAGACAAAGTGGATAAGAAAGATAAAAAGGGCAAGAAAGACAACAAGAAAGACAAGAAAGATAAGAAAGACAAGAAAGATAAGCAAAAATAAAACGAATATTATAATGAGTACACTAAAATATCCCCCTGACCTTAAGGGGGATATTTCGGTATTTCCCTGGGTTACTCATTCCAATCTGTTGGGTGATGGAGTGAGAGACCTTTTGTTTACCACCTCAGTAAATATATTCTCTTTATGATCTGTTGACTGATTGATAGGAGAGGGGAGTTTACCGGTTTGAATTAATTGAATAAGATTTTGTATGTCTTCTTTTGTTGCAGGTTGTTTCTCCTTCTTTAACATATATCCTAATTGTCCATTCACCTCTAATGTAGCATATTGGACATCGCTAACCGTAGTAACACCTACTTGTCGTAAAAGTGTTTCTAATTTATCTATCGTAAACCTAAGTTTTATTAAATTTTTTTCATTTATTTCCCCTTTTTCAATAAGTGGTATAGCTTTACCAGAAACAATAGATTCGAATCCATTGAATTTTAATTCAACGAATTCAATTATGATAAGAGCTAGTATTAATAAGGTCCCGACTCCAATCGTAGGCCAAAGCCCTTTACTTACCACTGGATGAATCAATAATGTACCAATCATAACCATGATCACTGTTTGTGGTACAGTCATTTTAGCTACCGACCGTCTCCCGCTAATCCTTAACAATATCAATCCAGCTACTATAATGATGACAGTTTTCCAAACCCAATCTAAATCCATACAAGATCTCCTCTTTTTTATTATTAATATTAGGAACTTTCTTTATGGATATACATTATTTTAAATAGGGACGGGGGACAGTATCTAGTCGCCAATAATTTGATTGGCATATTTGCGTTTTACGATAAAATAATAAATCAATTGGAAAAGTAAATAAACGCTGCTTATTGAGAAGCTGCTGCGGTATATTTCAACATTCATTCCTGATTCTTTAAAAAAGGTACTCGTGTATACAAGGGAGATCCCGATTCCGATCAAGGGAGCGGCGAAAAAGAGAATTTTTAATTCCCCAGCGATGATTTTGCGAATTTCTTTTTCGGTAATCCCAATTTTATATAGCTTTTTGTAATTTTTCTTTTCATCCTCCAGTTCGGAAAAGAGGCGTAATAGCAAAATAATAACGGTCGCAATAAAAAATAGGATACTGATAAAGGTCACAAGATAGAGGACGAGCCCGCCGCCTTGCTTATTATAATCGTAGAGACCTATTTTTGACCCTGGCTGGAAAAATTCCTGTTCAGACATCAATCTTCGCTGAATCAGGTTCGCAAATTCAGGTGTTACTTTATTCGCAGCCGTTAATTTCTCCTGCAGCTTTATGACAGCATCTTTCGAATTCTTCCAGTCCTTTACATTTAAAAACTGAATATCCGCTGGTTGTATGTCTGAAGAATTCCTTTTTAACTGTTGATAATCGGTTGAATTAAGGACAATTAAGCTATTATCGATATAGTTTAGGTCATTAATCAGCCGTTCAAACATGGCCGCCTGCAGTTTGTGAACACCTATATTTGGTAGACCCTCTTGGATATCGGCAATCATTCTTTTCCTGTCTTCTTTCCCCTGCAAGTTTAATTGAACTAGAATCAGGTAGCTGCCTTTTTCAACCTGAATCGGTTTGCTCGCAATAGCTGAAAGCTGATCATCAGCGACAAAAACGGTTCGGAAATTGTAGTTTGCCGGATCAAAGTAGTTGCTCACTTCGAGCGTTTTATGCTCGGTGATGGGATTTTCCTTCGTATCGACCACTCCAGACAGCTTATCAAAGGAAACGTCCGTTTGAACAAACGCGATATCATAGGGGTGAGAATCGGTCGCTGCTTTTTCTGCACCTAAATAAAGATAAAGAACAAAGCCGATGTAAAAAATCGTCACAATGACCATAACCGTTATAAGGTAGATAATTTTCTTCACTTGTTTAAACTTATAATCTAGATTCGTTAGCAATAGCAGGTGACGGTAATAGCCTGATGGCCTTCTTTTTATGATTGTTAGACAGAAACTCCCTAACTGTGAGATCGTCATATATAAGGTAATCATGATGGAAATCGTACAAAACAACAGCAGTTGTCCGTCATTTTCAGGGACTGTCCCGAAGTTAGCATAGAGAATATATAAGGTTGAAAGCAGTGCGATAAACGCAATCGCTGCCAAAACGGGATTCGCGCGTTTATTTTTCTTGGATATACGCTCCTCCTTTAACAGCTTAACAATCTCAAACCTACTCGTTACGACCATCGTACCCCCTACAGCGATGGCAAAGATCAGACTGAATAGACCAATGGAATATAGATAACTGTTTAAATTGAGTTCAAACGAAACGCTCTTTACACCAATCAGGCTCATAATGATTAGGAAAAAAAATCGTGAAAATAGCGATCCTGCTATAATCCCTAAGCTAATGGAGGCGCCGGCAATGATGCTATTTTCTACTAAAATGATTTTACGAATATCCCTGGTTGACATCCCTAATGTCATAAACAGCCCAAACTCTTTTTTTCTGCCTTTAATAAAGGCAGAGTGAGCATAGCTGATAAAGAAGATTGAAAAAATCAGTAAGGCAATAGTAGGAATCATCACCGCTTCAGAGATACCTTCTTCGATTTCTTTTGAACTATGCAGACTTTCATTAAAGAGGAGCGTTGAAAACATGAAGAACACCATGACGGCAAAACTGTTGCAAAGAAAGTAAAATAGATATCTTTTCAGATTACTTTTGAAAATTTTAATAGCGATTTGCTTAATCGTCATGCGTCCCACCCCCTAAGATGGCAAGGCAGTCGATAATCTGGTCTAAAAAGTCCTTTCGATTCCCCTTTTTAACGAGCTGCGAATCAAGCTGACCATCTTTAATGAAAATGACTTTGTTGCAATAGCTTGCTGCAAAGACGTCATGGGTCACAACAACAATCGTCGTTTCCATCTCTTTGTTTATTTTTTCAAAGCATTCCATAATCGTTTTCGAAGACTTTGAATCTAGGTTTCCTGTCGGCTCATCTGCAAAGATAATACTAGGATCATTGACCAATGCTCTGCTGACGGCGACACGCTGCTGCTGACCACCTGATATCGCATATGGATATTTATCGGCGATGTCATAAATACCAAACGCAGACATGATTTCTTTCGTCTTGTTTTCCATATATACTGCGTCACGCTTTTCTAAAATCATCGGTAACATCACATTTTCTTTTAACGATAAACTATCAAGTAAATTAAACTCTTGGAATACAAAACCGAGATGCTGCCTTCTGAATAAGGCTAACTCTTCCTTATTCATTGTACTGAGTTCTTTATTTGCAATATGAATTGTCCCCGATGTAGGGGAATCAATGCCGCTTAAAAGATTGAGCAGCGTCGTTTTGCCGCTTCCCGATGGACCCATAATCGCCACTAATTCCCCTTTTTCAATCGTCAAATTGATGCGATTAAGCGCCTTTGTGGCAAATTGATCCTTCTCATTATCATAGATTTTTACGATATTTTTTACCTCTAAAACTGCTGTCATGTTAAATCCCTCCTTCCTCTATGGTAGTTTTTCCGTTTGTTCAGAACCATCGAATATCCTTACGGGAATCTTACAATTTTGCAAGGTATTTAATCGTTACCTCCGTACCCTTACCTACTTCTGAGCTGATTTCCAGCCGATGACCTAAGCGGTCGGCGATTTTCTTACAGATGTATAAGCCAATACCCGTGGAGTTACGGAATTTTCGGCCATTTTCCCCAGTAAAGAAGGGGTCAAAGACTCTAGGTAGATCATAGGCAGGGATTCCGACACCTTCATCCTTAATGGAAAGACAGGTATATTCCTTCTCTTGAAAAATAGTAATCACTAGCTTTTTATTGCTTTCGCTAGTGTCAGAATATTTAATTGCATTTGAAATCAACTGGTCAAGCAGAAATTGATTCCATTTCTTATCCGTTATAACGGAGTACTCTAGGTTAGCATTTACGACCGGATATACGTGGTTATAAATGAATTGACTTTTCTTTTCATTGATAACGGTTTTGACAGAAGCAACGAGCGCTACAGCACGAGGTTCAAAATCCATGGCGATGTTTTCAAACCTGATCATATTCAGCACCTGTTCAATACTAGCGAACAGACTATCATTCTCCGCTTTAATATTTTTTAAGACTTCAACCGGGAACGTTTGCTGTGCCGAATACTTTTGAATAATGAGCTCAATAACGGATATTGGCGTTTTTAAATTATGCATCCATTGATAAAGAAATTGGACATTTTCTTCATGTGTGCTTTTTAACTCATTGATCTCGCGGACGTATTTCTTATTTAAGGTATGAATGAGCTGGGACACTTCTGCTTGTTCGTTCGTTACTGGCCGCAAATCTAAACGGTCATGATTCGATTGGTGTAAATGATGGTTAAATTTATAGTATGTACTCCATTCCATCACAATCAAGATGGCTAATACGAATAAAGAAATACTAATAGGATAGAGGATTTCCAGATTGCCAGGATGGATTATATTAAAAAAAATGATTAATATAGCTGTATTGATTAGGTAGACCAGAATAATCGATTTCTTATCTTTAAAAAAATTTTTCAGTAGTACTTTACTCATCTTCCCCAACCTCTACTAATAGTTGATGATTAAATAGGTACCCAACACTCCTTTTTGTTTGAATCAAACCTTTGATTCCCAGCTGTAAAAATTTGTTTTTTATCCTTGAAATGTTGACCGTTAACGTATTGTCATCGACAAAGGCGACATCGTCCCAAAGCTGCTCAATCAGTTCCTCTCTCGTCATAATCCGCTCTTTGTTTTCAATAAAATATTTAACTAATTTATATTCATTTTTACTAAGTTCCACGATTTTCTCGTTAAAGCTCATTCTGAAGCTATCCTCATAAAGGGTTAATTGATGGACGGTTAAATGGCTAGTGTTGCTGGAATATTCACCATATGCTCTTCTTAGAGCGGCTTTTACTTTTGCTAGTAAAATTTCAAAGGTAAAGGGTTTTGTGAGATAATCATCGGCTCCAAGCTCGATCGCCATCACTTGATCCAATTCTCCACTTCTCGCAGAGGTTATGATAATCGGTACTGTTGATTTTTTTCTCATCGCTCGACAAAGGTAAAACCCATCAAAATAGGGTAGGTTAATATCTAGAAGGACTAAATCCGGCTGAATTTGTTCAAACTGCTCTAAAATACTGTTGAAATCCGTTTGTTCATGCACAAAGTACTTATATTTTTCAAGGCATTCCTTCATAAGCAAACATAGCTCAATATCATCTTCAATCAGCATAATTTTGTACATCCTTAGCCCTCCAATCCCGGTCATTTTCTTCAATTTACCATATTAAAGCTATTAATGAATAGTAAAATCATACTGTGATCAGGTCCATAAAAATATCCCCTTAACTTAGTTAAGGGGGGAATTTAGTCATCATTAAAATAGTACTTTTTATACCAATTAACAAATTGTGATAATCCGTCTTCTATAGCAGTCCAATCACTTAAAGGAATGTGTAAAATGTATCAAAAACTATTGGCAGTGTTATTCTAAGGTAGGCTCTTCCCGTTGTTTAGCTCCATGAACCAATTTCACTTTTATATCTAGCTTAATGGAATCTTTCGTTAACGGAATTTTTCCATTATGTTCTGTTTGTTTCCAGACATTTACGTTTTTTCTATAAAGAACCTCTGATAGTCGATACACATCGGCGTCGAAGTTAAGTCCTTTTGCATACGTTTCCATAATTTGTTTTTTTATTTCCTTTTCTGATTCTGATGCTAAACTAGCAAGATTGACTTTTTTCACTAGGACAAGCATTACAGCTTTTGCTTTGATCTGCACATTAAAATGAATGTCCGAATTTTTTACGACTGGATGTACCTTTACTTTTGACTTTTCAATTACTAGATCAACCAATGGCCCTTCTTTACTTCTTACCTGTAGCACGTCTCGAACAAAATCTTTATTCATCCATCTAAAACCTAAGGCGTGATCGTTTGTTATTTTTCCCTTGAGAGCATCTTTTGTCGTAACAGCAATCCCATCTGTTTTAATTGCTTCATGTCTTTCTCTATCTGTTACCCAGTTTTTTTTAGAAATGCTTATGAAAGGGATACTAGCCTCGTGCCCAGGCTCGTCCAGTGCGATAAGCAGTTCTCTCATATCGATCGGTCGAATAAACGAACTTTGATGGAATGTGGCTTTAGGATCACTTAGCCTTGAGAGGGCAGTAGACATATCAAGAATTGGAGTAGTAACGAATACTTTTGAAAGTGGTTCCTTTGTCCCGTACATCCAAATGCGATATCGCGTCTCTCGATAGCGATCCAACATATCAATCGTTGCTTTGACCCCCACTTGCTTCAGCGCATTTTCTGAGAAAACAACATAGGAAAGATGGCCCCAGAAAATCCGTCTTTGGGAACTTTTATAGAGGTTGAAAATTGCTTTATCAAACGTTTTTGCCGAGGCATGGCCGACTTCAACATTTACTTGAGGTCCTCCGCCTCCGCTGGACTCAGATTTTGCCATCAATCGTAAATTTATTATTTGTAAATAAATGGTGTAACGACCGTCCTTATAATCCACTCCCAAACCTTGAGCATATACCATTCGCTCAGCTTCATTTGTATCCCAGCAGCCTGCTATTGGGATAACAGCCAGCACGATCAATGTAAGAAACAAGTGTTTGATCAGTTTTCTCCTCATTAGGATTCCCCTTCTTTTCGGGTGGGATCGTTAGGGTTTAGAGAGTTTGCTCTACTAACTTTTTTGGACTCGGGTAAACGAAAAACAGATTTTAAGATATTCATCATATCAAGACGGGTGGCTAAGCCTAAATAGGGAACCCCAAAAATCCGAATTTTAGCAATGTAAATAAGAATAATAAAGATTGAGATAAAAAAACCAAAAAAGCCAAAAATAGAAACACAAAAGATGACAAAAAACCGGATTATAGAAACTGTTCCAATTAACCACTGGTTTACCAGTGTAAAGGTAGCAATAGTCGAGCCTGAAATGACTACAAGCATGGCAGGATTTGTTAATCCTGCTCTAATTGCGGCATCTCCGATAATAAGTCCGCCAATTACGCTGAGCGTTTGTCCTACTGCAGTTGGCAAGCGCAGACCAGCTTCCCTAAATAATTCAAAAATAACCAGCATTAATAAGGCTTCGAGAGATGTGGGTAGTGGAACTCCTCTTCTCGATTCTACAATTGTTGCTAAAAGCGTGAGCGGAAGCTGATTCTGATGGAATGCAGAGAGGGCAACCCAGAAACCAGGAAGGAAAGTTGCTATTAGAATTCCGACAACCCGCATCAATCGCTCAAAGGAGGTAAAAGCGTAGTTCTGTTCTTTATCCTCGGAACTCTTTAGCAGAAAGAACAGGTTTACTGGTGTAATATAAGCATAAGCAATCCCATCGATTAAAATAATGATTCTGCCATTTAGGAGTGATTGAACGGCAAAGTCTGGTCGTCCCGAATAGGCATGACGTGGAAACAAACCGAATGGGTTTTTATCTATTAATTCTTCTAATTGTGTACCGCTAAAGAGCCCATCGATATCAATAGCAGACAACTTTTCCATGATTTTTTGTAAAATTTCTTTATCAGTAATATCGTCTATATATAGTACAGATACCTTTGTTCTGGTTCGCCTGCCAATTACCAGCGATTTACTTGCAAGCGAGGTTGTTCGAAGTCGTTTTCGAATTAATGCGGTGTTGATTGAAATGTCTTCAATAAAATTGTCTCGTGGACCTAAGAGACTCACTTCTGTTTTTGTTTCTTCCGGGTTTCGCTGCGGCCGTTCCGATATGTCAACTAGAAAAATGCTTCCCGGTATATTGAAGTCCAACAGCATTTTTCCGGAAAAAATCTCTGAAACTGCTTCATCTTCATTTTCTAGCAATTTAAGAGAAGGGAGGTGAAGAAGATTGAGAATCTTTTCCATGCTAGGTTCCGCATGTAATGGCGAAAAAAAAGCTTCAAGACGATCGGGAACCGTTTGATAAAGCATATCGTTTCTAACTAACCCTTTACAGTAAATCATCATCACCTTGTGCTGATTGAATTTAAAAGGTTCAAATTTTACATCTTCGTTTTTTTTGAATAACTCCCGAAGCGTTTGTTCGTTTAAATACTTTGATGATGTTGCAATTTCCTTCTCATTAGGAATTTTCGTTGTATTCTGAGTCTTTTTCTTAAACATCTTTATTCGGCCTCCATACTTTTCTTTCAAAGATTGCTGCCAATAGACCGAGGAAAACTGATAAGCCTAAGAAGAACCAAAGTGTAAATGGTAAAATAAACGCAGATAACATTCGCAAGAATTGAAAATCACTGATCGGCAGTAATGCTATAGCAGTAATTGCAGCTAAAATAATTGACAGAAACCATTTTCGTTTTTGTTTAAATGGAAGGTACTCCCTTATTAGCAGTAAAAGTAAGGAAATTCGGATAAATGCACCTGATAGCCATTGGTAGATGGATAAAAAGTCGACGTGTTCAATAAAATTCCCCAGAGAGGCCAGTCCCCATTCCTCGTATGGAGGAAATCGCTGTTTTGAAGCTTCAACAGGTCCAAATTCAATCACAGCTCCGATCAGTGGGCCAACTGTTAATAATGTTAAGATGATTGAAGCTATTAATAAATGGCCAAACCGAATAGGTGTTTCAGTTTTGTGTTGAAGGAACAGAAAGAATATTAATTCCACCATCCCTGAACATTGGTATACCGTGCCTTTTAAAACAGGGCGAAACCCATGTTCGAGAAAGGGCATAAGAAGTGAAAAATTTTTGTATTGAATGTTGGTAAACGACACAAAAAATCCGAGAAGGACAATAAAGAATAAAAGAAAAACATTAACGATACTCAAGGTACGCAGACACGTTCCTGCAAGCATCCAACAAACCAAAGCAAAACAAACTGCCAACAAAAAAAAGGGGGTACTCGGCAGGAAAGTAATATTGACCCAAGTAATTGTCTCCCTTAATGTCACTCCGGCAATAATGGTAAGATACAGGATAACAATGAAAAAAATAAAATTCCCTAACCATTTTCCAGTATATTTTTGCATCCATTTATTCAAGTGCTGCTGCTTTGTTTTTTTATGAATAAACAATAAAAGAGGAACCCAGAGAAGTACAAAAAAAAGTGAAACAATCACACTTAACCAAGAATCTCTTCCTGCGGTTTGTATCAAAGGTGAAATAATAATGACATGATTCTTTAAGCCAATCGCAGTCATAGATAATAGGATTAATTGAAATACGGTAATCGAATCTGATTTCTTTATAGCTATACCTCCCAAAAAGTATAATAATGGTAATATTATTTGTATTTCACTATTATTTATCCTTGTTATATTTTTTTAGAGGATTCTTGAGCATCCCTCTGCTTTGTTGGTTTTGTTGCATAGATACAACAAGTACTATTTTAAAGGGGGGAAGCTCATTGAAATTTCCAAAACAAAGGACCATAGACAAATAATTGTCTATGGCCCTTTAATCTGCTTATCCTGTCCAGTCTCGATAAAATCGAGATTATGTCCATCATCAAGGCTATGAAGGACTAATCGGTCAAATAGAATGGCTCATCTTGTTTTTTTAGCTAAAGAATCGTTGAATAAGAAATAAATAGCCGCACGATTTTTCCTTAATTAGCAGTATTTCGATGAGCTTTACTATTGTGCTTCCATATAGTTTTTGACGTTTACAATATGTTTTTCTTTTTTAAACTTTGGCATAATCCTTGAAGAAATATAAGCAACGATCGGTACGGTCAGGATCACCCCGATACTTCCGGACACCCCTTGAATTACCTCGATGGCCACGAAATCCATATTGATCAATTGATTAAAGGGTACATTATAGGCATAAATTAAGATAAGCGAAGTAAGGGAAGCACCTGTAAAGGCAAGAATTAAGGTATTGACCATCGTTCCCATCATATCGCGGCCTACATTGATTCCAGAGATAAATAGCTCCCTCTTGCTAAGTGTTGGATTTGCTTCATAAACCTCGTGAACAGAAGAGGCGATGGAAATCCCTACATCCATGATGGCACCAAGAGATGCGATAAGAATACCGGCAAAAAGCAGTCCTCTCACTTGCATGTCAGTTTCAGTCGCGATGACAATTAAGGATTCAGACTCATTCGTATTAAACCCAGTGACATGAGCGAGGAAGCCAGCAGTACTAGAGATAACACCAGCAATGACGACCCCAAGCGTTGTACCTAGTATCGCTGACAATGATTTTGAACTCCAGCCATCAAGTAAAAACATGGTCACACAGGTTGTAAGAACAACAATCACTACTGAAGCAATAATCGGTGAATACCCTCTATAAAGCATCGGAATAAACAAATAGAGCAGACAAGCAAAAGTAAACACAAGTCCAACGGCAGACTTCAGCCCCTTCTTTCCGCCAATCGCGCACAAGACTGCAAGTAAAATGAAAATCATTGCACCCAAAAGTGGAGCACGATAATAGCTGTAAACCGAAACCTTGTACATATTTGGTCCTGCCGTATCGACGATAGCGATAATTTTAAGCCCTGCCTTTCCGTGAACATTGTAAAGTGTACTTAAATAGTTTTTAACCTTGTGAATCTCACCTTTATGTTCTCCAGAAAGAAGTTTAACCTCCAGGTCTTGGGTTCCACGATATAATCCGCTAACTGTTTCATCCTGTTCTAAAGATTCACTGAGGACTCTTACTATCTTTGCCTTTTCATATTTTATATAAGATGTACCGCCTTGCTCATTAAACGTAACCTCAGGGATCCTATTAAAAAGAAACAAAAATACTGAGAAAAGCAGACCCAAAATCACGATAAGGATCGCTCGGTTTTTCATAGATTTAAGCATGTGTTTCCTCCTAAAAAAATTTCCGTATGATTTAGTTTGATTATAAGAAAATAGTGTTAAGAGAATGTAGTTTATTAGTAAATTAATATTAAATTTATAAAAAAGGATGAAAACTCTTAATTTACAGATAATTTACACGGATAGAATCTTTATTTACATGGAATTTATTTCTTCTTTACAAACTTCTCTTATGATAAGAGTGAGCCTTCCTTTGAAACCGCGCGGGTGGAGGTAAAAAATTGAGGGAGTGGTTTTTTGCGATGAGAAAAGGAATTAATAAAAAGAATCGGGATAGATTGCTATCGATAGCAATGGCTTCAGCGATCGTATTCTCGGGTTGGACAAGTGTAAGGGCAGGTGCAGAAGCACAAATCACCCCTGTTTTAAACACACTCAGTAACTACTCTGTCACCGATCTAGGACTCACTCCCGGAAAAAATGAATCTGAATTGAATCTAACTTGGTATACTCCTCGAAACCCGGGAACCGCTATCGTTCAGATTGCTGAGAAGTCTAAAATGAATGGAAATGAATTTCCATCTGACAAAGCCATGACATTCAATGGAAAAGCTTCTGACTCAGTACCTGATTTTTCTACCAATAAAGTAACCGTAACGAACCTGAAAGGCTCAACTGAATATGTGTACCGTGTTGGTGACGGCACAGATGAACACTGGAGCACTGTCTATGAATATACCACCCGAAATGCAGAGGATTACCGAATCATGTTAGTGGGCGATCCGCAAATCGGTGCGAGCGGAAATGCGACTACTGATACGTCTGGTTGGGAGGACACGCTTACGAAAGCGGTTGAAAAATTCCCAGATTACAGCTTCATTATGTCTGCGGGTGACCAGGTGAATACGTCCACAAGTGAAAAGGAATATACCGGATTTTTCAAGCCAGACGCACTTAGAAACTTGCCGCTGGCACCGGTAGTAGGAAATCATGATAACAGTGTGAACTACAAATATCACTTTAATCAGCCTAATGAGTCAGCAGATTTCGGAGTAACCAATGCCGGTGGGGACTATTATTACACCTATGGCGATACTTTGTTTATGGTACTGAATACTAATAATATGAGTGGGGCTTCTCATGCCGCATTTATGAAAGAGGCGGTAGCGAAAAATCCAAATGCAAGATGGAAAATGGTCACATTCCATCATTCCATCTATAGTGCCGCCAGTCACTCTACAGAAACAGCTATTGTAAATTTACGAGCTGCCCTTTTTCCGACCATTGATGAGTTAGGAATCGACATGGTTCTTATGGGTCATGATCACTCGTATGTAAGAACCTACAATATGTTAGCTGACCAAGCTCAAAAAGATCAAATCGTTGATGAAAAAGGAAGAGTTTTGAACCCGAAAGGTACTTCTTATATCACAGCAAACTCTGCAAGTGGCAGTAAGTATTATACGTTAAAAACGACTCCGGAAATCTATTCTGAGGTTAGAAGTCAGCTCCGGGTGCCGACATTTTCAAACATCCATGTAACTCCGAACAGCATTGAGGTCTCAACCTATCGAACAGATACGATGGAAGAAGTCGATACGTATACGATAGTAAAGGACAAAACAGCTCCGACCTATACATTAGAAGCAAATGGATCTGCTTTCGCTGATGGAACTGTTTATCAAGATGACCAAAACGTTAAGTTCAAACTGAATGTAAAAGACGAAATTTCCGGTGTGGTCAGCCAATCCCTGACACTTGACGGAAAGCCATATCAAAATGAGTCAGGTGTGGATTTAGCAGGTAAACTGGGCGTCCATACACTAAGGATCCTTGCGGTCGACAAGGCGGGAAATACCTTGGAAAAGACCTTACGCTTTAAAGTGGAGACAAGTATCCCGTCGATGCAAAGTTTGCATGACCGATATACGGCGCTCGGGGATGTGAACGGCCCGCTCAGCAAACAACTGAAGAATAGCTTGGATCAGGCTGACCATCAGCTGAACAAGGGTTCCAAGGAAACAGCAGCTAAACACATGCAGGATTTCCTCAAGCATATCAATAACAAACCAATGCAAGGTAATATAAGTAAGTCAGTTAAAGACGTACTGACTGGCGATGCAGAAGCACTTATCAACCTCTGGCTGGGAAAATAAACGAAGCTGAGGTGCCATTAACCGTTTATCCCACTGGCTTTCAAGTTCAGTGGGATTTTTTTCAGGGGGTGGCTCCTCTTTTAGAAAAGCATAGTGAGGGGAAATCAGGATGGTTAAAAAATGGCTTAGTTTAATGGTTTTATCGTTTGCCCTTTTGGGGTATCAAGTACCCGTTTCGTTTGCCCATACTGGTGACAGTCAAGCCTATTCAGATATTTCGGAAAAGGATGGCATGATTCAATATATTTTACGGGTTGATATGGTTGAATTAAGAATAGCGGTAACCCCGAATGACCCAGAAATAGGGACCAATACACCGGAAGTCATCAACCAATTTGTAAAAAACTCTAAACCAGAAGTGGCAACCTATCTTTTATCTAAAATCAAATTGCACGCCGATGGTATACCACTTGAAGGAAAGTTAACCAGGCTTCATGCAATTGAAGTGAATAACCGGCCCTTTGCAGAGGCGACTCTTGAGTATTCACAAAACCATAAACCAGAATATTTGGCACTTACATACGACTTGATTTTTGATGATGTAGATCAATGGCATACCAATTTTGTTACGATCATCCATAATGGAAAGAAGCAAAATTCCATTATTACCTATGAATCGCGTGAAATCCAGCTTGGTCAGTTAAGTTTCATTCGTGCCATCAAACAGTTTTTTTTGCTTGGAGTGGAACATTTGATTACCGGTTATGACCACATTTTGTTTCTTTTAGGATTATTAATAGGAGCCCGGTCCGTTAAGCAAATTTTAAAAGTCGTGACCGCTTTTACCGCAGCCCATACCGTTACTTTGATTTTGTCCAGTATGCATATCATCATGCTGCCCGAAAGGTTTGTCGAGTCTCTCATTGCTTTGAGCATTATTTATGTAGCGATTAATAATATGTTTAATAGGAATATGAAACATAATTTATGGTTAGCCTTTGGATTTGGTCTAATTCACGGGTTCGGTTTTGCCGGATCATTATCTGAAATGCGGATGGACGGCGGACATTTCATGTCTTCATTGTTAACTTTTAATCTCGGTATCGAAATGGGTCAAATACTGCTTGTCTTGGCTATTTATCCTGTGATTCATTATATTCGCAAAGTGAAATGGTCGATTCCTTCTATATCGGCAGCGATATCCCTTTTCGGAGTGGTATGGTTTATTCAAAGGGCATTTTTATAATGTTTAGATAAAAAATTCTAAGGCTTTTTCCCGAAGCCTTAGTAGAATAAGCTTTTGAAACATTTATAAGGAATTTCGGTCTGAAATAATATATATTTATAATATTTAATCCTTGACAACTTAATAGATCTCACTTTATAATTCGTTATACTAAAAAAATGTTATATATTGTAGAGCGTTGAAAGGAATTTAGTAGTGCTTAGCAATTTTGTCTTCAGAGAGCTGATGGTTGGTGCGAATCAGTACAAACGTAAGCATGAATTACACTCCCGGAGTTTCTTTTTCGTAGTAAAGGCAGCAGTCTTTATGAAGGGGAAGACGGCAACAAAGTCGTTATTAGAATGAAAAGTGGTGAGCGTATGCTCGCAACTAGGGTGGTACCGCGAAGTCTATTCGTCCCTACTGGAATTTTGCCAGTAGGGACTTTTTATTTTTAAAAAATTTCATAGGATATAAGCATGGAAGGGAATACAGTAGTGCTTAGCATTTTGTCTACAGAGAGCTGATGGTCGGTGCGAATCAGTACAAACGTAAGCATGAATTACACTCCCGGAGTTTCTTTTTCGTAGTAAAGGCAGCAGTCTTTATGAAGGGGAAGACGGCAAC
>NZ_JBIVOP010000003.1:10767-141988 GCF_044754175.1 Neobacillus sp. NPDC093127 | reverse complement strand
CAAAGTCGTTATTAGAATAAAGTGGTGAGCATATGCTCGCAACTAGGGTGGTACCGCGAAGTTTTTTCGTCCCTACTGGTTTATTCCAGTAGGGACTTTTTTTATGGTCTAGGAAATTATTGATTCATTTATGTGTGGATTACTTTGACCTAGTTTTTTGAATCCAGCTCCAGCGCCCTAGCGGCTAGTGTCCTTCGCTCTCCGCCCTGCGATAAGTCAACATCGGGCAGCGAAGCTCACCGTGTTTCCTTTATCTCAGTTGGAGCGCTCCAGGCCATACGCCGCTGAACAGGGCGCTTGCGCTTTTTGTTCTGGAAGGAGGAACAAAGATGAAATGCAGAATTCGTTTACCCTGTTAAAAGAATTCACAACAACATTGAAAAGATAGAAAGGATGTAATCTAGTATGAACCAACAATCAAAATCCACAAAACAGATTCCAGCTCATTTGAGACAATTTGTCTCCGAGCAGCACTACGAAGAGTACACACCCATTGATCATGCGGTTTGGCGATATGTGATGAGACAAAATCATCATGCCCTAAAGGATACGGCACATCCGGCATATATGGAAGGTCTCCGCGCATCAGGGATTGACACAGAGGCTATTCCGAATGTATCAGACATGAACGAGCATCTTTCAAAAATTGGCTGGGGCGCTGCGATTGTAGATGGATTAATTCCAGGTGTTGCATTTTATGATTTTCAAGCGCATGGTATTTTGCCAATTGCCGTGGCTATTCGAAAAGTAGAAAACATCGAATATACACCGGCACCGGATATTATCCACGAATCCGTCGGTCATGCCCCAATATTATTTGATTCTAAATATGCTTCATACGTCAAACGATTTGGAAAAATTGGTGCCAAAGCATTTGCGACAAAAGAAAAACATGAAGTATTTGAGGCGGTAAGAAATCTTTCGATTGTCATGGAAGATCGCCATTCCACACCGCAACAAATTGAAGAAGCAAAACGATTGCTAAGCGAAAGGAAAAAAGTGGTGAAAGGGATGTCAGAAGCAGATCAAATCTCTCGGATTTTCTGGTGGACAGTGGAGTACGGCTTAATTGGAACGTTGGAAAACCCGCAAATATACGGTGCTGGACTTTTATCGTCTGTCGGAGAAAGCAAGCATTGCCTGTCTGATAAGGTAGTAAAACTTCCTTTTTCTATTGAGTCCTGTATTCAGACCAGCTACGATGTAACGACGATGCAGCCTCAATTATTTGTTTGCGAGAGTTTTGATCAATTGACAGAGGCTATCGAAGAGTTTGCCAATTCAATGGCCTTTCGAAAAGGTGGAACGGAGAGCTTAGATAAAGCGCTCCAATCAGGTAATACGTCGACATTTGTCCTGAACTCCGGATTACAAATTACAGGTACGATCGAAAAGATGCTAAAAGATCCAGATGGAGAAGCCATTTACGTGAAAACAGCAGGACCTACAGCTTTGGCTATTAATGATAAGGAACTTCCAGGACATTCGAAAACTACTCATTACAGCGGTTTTGGCACTCCAATTGGTTTATTAGAAGAGGACATCTCCCTTGAAGAATGTACCGAAGAAGACCTGCAGACCTTAGGAATTGAAAAAGGTCGTAAATCGACTTTGGCTTTTAAGAGCGGCATGCAAGTAACGGGTAGGGTCTCTACTATAATCCGAAACAACAACAAACTAAATCTCATTTCCTTCGAAAGCTGCAAAGTCACATTAGGGGATCAAGTGTTATTTGAGGAAAAGTGGGGAACGTTCGACATGGCGGTAGGATCAGCCGTTACTTCTGCATTTCCAGGCGCTGCCGATGCAGAAGCATTCTTCGGTGTAGAAGAAATACCTAAAAAGGCTGCAACAGAACCAAGACAGTTAACAGAACTAGAAAATCTGTACCAAACAATCAGAGAAATTCGTGAAAAAGAGTCACTGGATGAAAATAGTATGGTGACTGTTCAAAACGTTCTTCAAGTGTTGAGAAGCACTTATCCAAAAGAATGGCTGCTTCGCTTGGAAATTCTGGAATTGTTCTGTGAGCATTGTGTGCAAACAATGGAAACAGAACAGGTCCATCAAGAATTGCTTCGTCTCAGCACAACAAAAGAACTTCAACGTCTTATCAAAAATGGATTATCGTTACTTCCGATTCAAGAGGAAAGTCAAAGATGTTAACAGCATTGACTCCTTTAGAACTTCAATTGGAAGGTAAAAAACTTCAAAACTGGAAGATAAAAAACGATAAATGGATCGAAAGGAAATATATGTTTAAAGATTACCTGCAAGGAATACAGTTTGTTTTAGAAATCGGCCAAATTGCTGAAGCAAACAAACATCATCCATTTATCAACGTTCAATATAAAGCTGTTATTGTCTCGCTAAGCTCCTGGGCTGAAAAAGGTGTAACAGCTTTAGATGTTGATCTAGCAGTCGAATTCGAAAAAGCGTATGAACATGTAAATCATACTATTTCATCCATAAGGTGATTAGTATATCGGAAAAATGATTTTATGTACAGATGAATTAAAGAAGCAAGGGGACGTTTCTCTTGCTTCTTTTCGCTTTTCCGAGCCTGTCACGACCTGATGAAAAGATTCCATACAATTGTAGGGAATAAATTTAATAAACCTAGTCGAAAAGCAGAGGCAACGACTTGCGTCCGATTTTTCGCTTTAGGTAGGTGTTCCCGACAAATAGGTTAAGTCTTGGATAATATTGCTCTAAACTAAAAAAAACCTGCCAACTGATCTTGACAGGTTTTCATTTGGCGAAGGGACAAGGTTTCTTTCCCTTGTCCCACCCAATTAAACAAGGTCTGTATTAGGAGGGCTGTAGCCCAAGTGCCTTGCCATCGTAACAATTTGTCCTTTATGATGAAATTCATGTGTTTCGGTATGGGTTAAAAGCCATAGCGGAGTTGTACCCCATGGTTCATCTTGCCACTTCACTTCATTGGCTATATTTTCGAACCAGCGCGAATGAAATTCAGCCAAAAACTTGTCAACTGCCTCGTCTGCTAAAGCAAATCTATCGCGAACTTTTTGGATATCGGCATGCTCAATTTCATTCTCAGTTGTGAAAGAAAAGTCGGCACGCTTCTGTTTAAATGCAAAGGACCCGAGCCAGTATCGATAACAGTCTGCGACGTGAAAATGTGTCCGTATAATACTGCCGCTTCCGAAATTAGGAACTCTCGTATGCAGCTCTTGCAATGGAATCTCTTCTAAAAAAGAAAATAATGCTTTTCTAGTCTCCTTAATGAAACGATATTGTTGCTTTAAAACATCTAACAATCCTCTAAAACCTCCTCAAATATAAACATATTTTCTTCTATCTCTTAATTCGATGTAATCCTAGGAATTCCTTTATAATTTCTGGGGGTACTCCAATCCTTATGTCCAGCAGATCGGTATATTCTTGGTTAAATTTGCCCTAAACTAAGAAATCATCAAAAATGTCAGTTCAGTTAATGGGGTAATTTAAGATGCAACCATACTTTCAATTTCATTCAAAACTTGATTCGTTTCGTCTCTTTTCAGTGGAACACCTCTTGACGATCGGGATTATTTTTATTCTATGTCTTCTCCTATTTTTTTTGAGGAATGAGCTTGAAAAGGAGGAAAAGGGAAGGGTTATTCGTTTCTTTCTTGCGGTTCTCTTAGTAGTTTCTGATGTATTGGAACATCTTTGGCTTGTGATTGAAAATGCCTGGTCTATAAGGAGAGATTTGCCGCTGCACCTAAGTGATCTGGTTGTCATACTGGCCATAGTCATGTTGCTTACGAGAAGCGAAAAACTTTTTCGATTTATGTATTTTGCGGGACTGGGCAGTTCTATTCAAGCCATCCTGACACCTGATCTTGGCAGGTTTTCGTTTCCACATTTTCAATATATCGAATTTTTTGTTTCACATGGAGGAGTCGTGCTAGCATGTTTGTTTATGGTGGCTGCCTTCCACTATCGGCCCACCTTTCGTTCCATGTGGGTGGCCATTCTACTTGTGAATCTATATGCAGTATGTGTCTTTTTCCTAAATAAGCTACTGAGCGCAAATTACCTGTATATCATGAAAAAACCAAAAAGCACCTCCCTGTTAGATTATCTCGGACCGTGGCCATGGTACCTCTTTTCAATGGAACTAGTGTTGGTCCTGAGCTTTTTCATACTCTACCTTTCATTTTGGAACAAAAGGAAATAGCTGAGGGTCGGGGAGTCATGTAAAACAATAACAGCACCATGTGAATTTTTCACATGGTGCCTGACACCCTATAATGCTTGATAAAATTAGGGAGCTCCTACTCTTCAAGTTGGAAAGCATGGCTGAAATGAATTTTTCCATTCTCATCGCGGATTTCCACTGTAGCTTGCTTATTTGCCGGATCTACCTGGAACACACCGAAGTTGAAAAAATCACCCTCCGCATACATGCTCTCTGGGCCAAAGGTGGGATCCAATGTACCAGGGTTTATTTTTACTGCCCCAATCGGACCGCTGATCAGCTCGTGATAATCGGTTTTGCCGTCTTGATTGGCATCATATTTGATGACTTGGGCAAAATGGACATCGGTCGTGACGAAAAATACGTTCTTAATTCCTTTTTCCACGATAAAATCAGAGATTTTTTTGAACTCGTTCTCATACCCGGTAGGATCATTTGGGTTAACTTGATTTCCATTTGCCCATCCATCCCTGGCATTTGCTTTTCCGGTTGGAACAGAGATTGGGACAGAAGTAGCTACAAGTTTAACCTTAGCATCTGACTCGAGAAGCTGCTGCTCAAGCCATTTCAACTGTTCTTCGCCGAGCATTGTTTTATCCGGACCATCCGCTTTGGTGTTCGAATCACGGTAACCCCGGTTGTTAAGGATCATCATATCAACGGTATTACCCCAAGAATATTTGTTGTAAAGCTTGTCCGCTGAACTGCGTTCTCCCGAAATTGGCCAATAATCCTTGAATGCACGTAAACCGGTCGGAGTTAACGATTCAGATGGGCCTGAAAAGTCATTGGTTACTTCATGGTCATCCCAGATAGAAAAGGTAGCAGTTTTTTGTAAAAGACTGCGTAATCCCGCATCTGTTCGGTTCTCCTTATATTTTGCCCAAAAATCCTGTACGGTTTCGGATGGAGGATTAGGAACAGCCGGTGTCTTATTATCAGCATAAATGGTATCCCCGCTGAACAGGAAGAAATCCGGATTTAAGGCTGACATTGCCTGAAAAGTTTTATATGGTGGAATCTCTCCCTGACCGCCAGTATCTCCGCCCCAAACCATTGTCATTGGTTTTAGACTGTTTTGTTCTGGCGCTGTTTTGAATGAACCGTTCACGGTATATTTGCTTGAAACAGTATGTGCGCGATAATAATAGGCAGTATCAGGCTTTAATCCGTTGACAGGTACGTTTACTGTAAAATCATGCTTTGCATCTGCATGACTGGTTTTGACGATGGAACGGTGTTTAAAGCTGGGGTCCGATGAAACCTCAAATTGAATATTGGCAGGTCCGTTTGCACGTGCCCATAATACGGCTGAAGAATCGGTTACATCCCCGCTCGCTACACCATGTGAAATAAACGGCTTATTTAGTAAATCCGCTAATAGGTCAGGGTTATTTGTGAATTCTCCATCAACACCAAGTGAAAGAAGGGCTGCCAAATCGTCCTGTGAATTGACCGTCCATGGATGGACAAGAAGTTGATTCTGATGTGCGGCTTCCATAAATGCTGGAACAACAAGTTCTTTACTAGGGCCTACTCCGGCTGCGTATTCAGAGATGCGCTTGAATTCCTGATAGACATCCTTCCCTTTCAGCATAGCGGCCGTGTAAAGTTGAATTAGCTTTACGTTTGGCGCCATGGTTTTCAATTTGCGAAGGCTTTCCTCACTGAATGATTCGAGAATAAGATGATTGTCATTCAGCACATTCGTTTTTTTCAAGATTTCAATCAACTTTTCTTCCATTCCAGGGTAGACATTTGGTGCTTTTGTTTCCATATAAAGGCCAACTTTTCCATTTCCTTTTTGTTTAACAAATTTAATCGCTTCTTCAAGTGTTGGTACAGGCTGTCCGACATATTCTTTTTTCGCCAGGTTCGGAAATTTTGCATTAAACCATGAACCTGCATCGAGACGTTTAATTTCATCCAGTGTAAAATCTTTCACTCGCCATGGTGCCCGGTCTGGATATAGTTCCATTGCATTTGTCGTTCTTTCAAGCGTTTCATCGTGCAAGGCAATCAAGTGGCCATCCTTCGTCATTTGTAAATCGAATTCCACATAATCTGCTTTCATTTGCATTGCCTGCTTATAGGCTGCCAGAGTATGCTCCGGCCCGTATGCAGATGCACCGCGATGGGCAATGACTGCAACATCAGACGTAATAGGACGTAAGGTAGATTGCCCATTGTCAGTAACTATCCTCTTTTCTGGAGCAGCTAAAACGGCCCAAGGTTCAGTGGTAGTTACAGCAATGGATAGACAAGCAAGACCAGCAATCAAACTCTTTTTCATTTTCAATCATCTCCTATATGGTTTGTGTCTGTCACAAATAAAGTTATAGGAGCATTGTAAAGATAGATTAAATAGAATATTAATATTTGGTAAAATCAGAAAAAATAGTAAATTATTATTATAAAATAATAGGCTGATAGTAGTTTTTGTGTGATAAATTACCTAATCACAATGAAGGAAGGACGGTTCTTCTTTTGCTTTTGGGGGATTTTAGAAGTGAGAGAAGAGAACCACCCCTCTTTTACCTTTTAAAAAAATAGTAGCTTTCTTACATGAAACCATTAATATATTATTAAGAAATTATTAATAAGGGAAGAATTAACAAGGAAAGTGGTACAATGGTATCAGGGTACCTGTCACGTTTAGAAATGAGTAGATGGTCTAAGAACGGTGTGTGTGCGTATCCCCAGCTAATTTTTTTACATCAGTTTGATAAGGATTAACAATGTTAAGAAAGGGTCTTTTATATGACTAAAAAAATATTAATTATTTCTTCTGATAACACCGGACATGGCCATAAAAGCATCACAGAATCCTTGTGTGAAAAGATTGGGATGGATCATGAAATTAACGTGCATGTAGTAGATGGCTTTTCGTTGGGTGGGCACTCACTATTAAGTATCGGCAAAACCTACGGACCGATCACGAGAAGGTCAGAAAATTTATGGGAGAAGGTATTTAACTATTCAGCTGATAACCCAGAATTAATTGACAAATTTATCGAAATGCTTATAAGAAAAAATTTCCTGAAATTACTTGATGAAGAAAAACCCGATTTGATTTTATCTGTTCATCCAAATTTTAATGGTTCCGTTTTGAATATTTTGGAAAAGGAATTTATAAAAATTCCATTTATTACGCTTATTGCCGACCTTGTGAACATATCGCCACTTTGGGCGGATAAGAGAGCTGATTATATTATAAGCCCCACAATTGAAGCGCGTGATAAGTGTATCGAGTATGGGGTACCAGCTGAGAATATAAAAGTTACAGGATTCCCCGTTCGCTCGAGATTTTTTAGAAATAGCACAAATAAAAAAGTGAATTATCGTGTTGGTACACCATTAAACTTCTTAATCATGAGCGGTGGTGAGGGTGTAGGGAATATGAAGAGTATTGCTGAGATTCTGTTTGAACAATTTGATTGTACCGTGAAAATTGTGGCCGGTAGAAATGCAAAGTTAAAGGCAGAGTTAGAGCAATCGCTTAAGAGCAAGTATGGAAATAAAGTGGACATTTACGGTTTTACTAAAGATATTCAAGATCTCATGTTTCAGGCAGATATCGCTTTTACAAGAGGAAGTCCAAATGTTATGTTTGAGGCGTTCGCTTCCAATACTCCGATTATGATCACAGGTGCATTACCTGGTCAAGAACAAGACAATCCAACCTTTGCTGAAAAATTAAATTTGGGTGTGATCTGTAAAGATCCAAGCCAGATTGAAGCTAAAATCAACCAATTACTTGAAAATGATGCTGAAAAGCTGAATCATATTATCCATTGCCAAAGAAAGTTTATCAACTCTCAAGCTGCAGAAGAAATCATCCAATTTATGTTAGAAGTGGAAAATCGTTTTGAGTGGAAGCTGCAGCTTGCTTAATCCGTATAAAAATGTACTTATTATAACTAAATGTTAAAATAGTACCAGTTCATCTTACTAGATAAAGGTGTGTTCTTTTTTTTGAAAAGTACGAATCCTCAAATGGTATTCACCATATTTGTATTTATTGCCTTGGCTGCATTTGATAATATCATCGTCGGTTTATTTCCGCCATTATTTCAGTATATTGCTGACGATCTGCATGTGAAAATTGCTAAATTGGGGACGATTTCAGCTGTGAATATCCTAGTTACAGCTGTTTCTTCCGTTTTTTGGGGATATCTATCAGGAAAATTCAAACGTAAAAAATTGATTATCATCGGAACGTTGATTTGGGTTGTCTCCGTATTTTTGACCTCGATTAGCCAGAGTTATGTAGAGCTTCTCTTTTATCAAATTTTAACCGGAGTAGGTTTAGGATGTATTGCCTCTATTGGCTTTAGTGTATTAACTGATTCTATTCCATATGAGAAACGCGGGATGATTTTGAGCCTTTGGGGCATGGCCCAAGGCTTAGGAGGAATTGGAGGAGCTCTTTTGGCATCTTTAACTGCAACCCACACAAGTTGGAGATGGCCTTTTGAAATCGTCGGTTTTGTAGGCTTTTTTCTGATTATTTTATACCTTTTTGTAAAAGAACCTGAAAGGGGAGGAGCAGATCCTGAACTGAAAGGTCTCATGGAAAATAATCAGTCCTATCATTACGTTATCGAAGCAAAGCAAATTGTACCGATTTTATTAAAAGGAAGTAATGTGTATCTTTTCTTGCAGGCACTTTTTATGAATATTGCAACAGGCAGTCTCATATGGCTCCCAACCTTATATATATTCAAAATTCAACAACTGGGATACAGTGTAGAGACCTCGATGATTGCTTCGGGTTACCTATATGCCATATTTCAAATTGGAGGAATGACATCGGTTTACTTTGGTCACCTTGGCGACAGATTTCAAAAGAAAACGTATAAAGGAAGGGCAATGTTAACCTCATTCTTTGTATTTCTTACGATGCCCCTATACATACTAATGTTTATGATTCCTATGAACAATCTGGTTCTCCCACATGACAATAATGCTTTAAGTATTTTCGTTAGTTTAATGGGTCAGCTATTCACGAACCCATGGATGGCTTTATTGTTTGTTTTGTCTTTTTTTGCTTCGGCTGCACAATCTGCAAACACACCAAACTGGCTCGCACTTATTACCGATGTGAATTTACCAGAGCATCGTGGGACAGCTTTTAGCATCGCCAATCTTTTCAATAGTTTAGGCAGAACAATTGGAAACGTAGGAGTCGGTTTAGTGCTCGGCATGATTTCGACTCGCTATCATGGACCAACTTCTTATATAATAACCTTATCGGTCCTTCAAATTTTTCTTATTCCTTCAGCCATTTGTTATCTTTTAATGGCCAAAAAAAATATGTTTGATATACAGAAGGTGAAAAAAACACTGAAGCTACGATCAGAGCCGGATAAGGGCTAAGAGTATTCGTGGAGTGGGGAACACATTTCTTTAATGATGGTACAAATTGTATAATGAAAATAGAAAAATAGTATATTACCTGGTTGGTGGAGGGAAGAAACGTGAATAACCTATTACAAAAGGGTCAAAGTATGTTTACGAGATATTTTGCCTTTTTCTATATGGCTGTATTCCTTATTTGGATGAAGACATACATAGCCCAAATAACGCAGTTTAGATTAGGGGTGGAAGGACCATTTCAGCACTTTCTATTATTTATCAATCCTTTGGGATCGTCCATTCTTTTTTTAGGACTTGCTCTCTTTTTTAAAGGACGAAAAAAGTATAGTTGGCTAATGGTCATTTATTTCTTTTTATCTGTTCTTTTGTATAGTAATATTTTGTATTATCGCTTTTTTAATGACTTCATTACGTTACCGACGCTAACTCAAACAAAAAATGCTGGCGAAATTGGCGGCAGTGTCGTTTCCTTATTAAAACCTTATGACTTTTTATTCTTCATTGATTTCTTTCTGTTGCTGGCATTACTAGCATCTCGCTTTATAACAATCGAAGTTAGAGATGTGCATCGTCGAAAGGTAGGTGCGCTATTTTCACTTTCATTGGCGATTTCTTGTGCCAATTTAGGTTTAGCGGAAATCGATCGACCTGAATTATTAACAAGAGGATTTGATCGGAATTATATTGTCAAATATTTAGGGTTGTACAATTACACCATTTATGATGCAGTTCAAAGTACGCAAGCATCAGCACAAAGGGTAATGGCAAATAGCGACGATATTACAGAAATCAATAATTATACGAAATCAAATTATGCTAAACCAAATCCTGATTACTTTGGTCTCGGAAAGGGAATGAACGTCGTTTATTTCCATCTTGAGTCGTTCCAAAACTTCCTTATTGATTACAAATTACATGGAGAAGAAGTAACTCCATTTCTAAATTCAATGACGAAGGATAAAAATACCGTTTATTTTGATAATTTCTTCCATCAGACGGCACATGGGAAAACGTCTGATGCTGAATTTATGTTGGAAAATTCATTATATGGATTACCCCAAGGTTCTGCTTTTATGACAAAAAGTTTAAACACGTACCAAGCGGCTCCTGCCATTTTAGGAAGCCATGGCTATACATCTGCAGTCTTCCATGGGAATTCCGGGAGTTTCTGGAATCGCGATGAAATTTATAAATCGTTTGGATATGATAAGTTCTTTGATTCAAGTTACTATCAAATGGATCCTGAGGACCTGGCACAATATGGGCTTATGGATAAGCCGTTTTTAAAGGAATCGATGCCGCTTTTAGAATCATTGCCTCAGCCATTTTATACCAAGTTTATAACAGTTACGAATCATTTTCCGTTCCCAATTGATAAAAGAGATGTGTCGATTGCTCCACATACCACTGGTGTCTCATCTGTCGACTCGTACTTTCAGACTGCCCGCTATGCCGACGAAGCGTTAAAGCAGTTTTTTGCATCATTGGAGAAAGCTGGATTATTAGATCATACGATTATTATTATGTACGGTGACCATTATGGAATTTCAAAAGATAATAATAAGCAAATGGAGCAAGTTCTAGGGAAAGAAATTACCCCTTTTGAAAGCACTGGCTTGCAGCGAGTACCGTTATTTATTCGCGTGCCAGGATTAGCTGGCGGCGTGAACCATGAATACGGCGGGCAAATTGATCTTCTTCCAACACTGCTTCACTTGTTAGGAATTGATACGAAAGAGTATGTCCAATTTGGTACAGACTTGTTTTCTAAACAGCATGATGATCTTATTCCTTTCCGAAATGGTGATTTTGTCAGTTCAACCATCACATCCATTGATGGAAAATTCTATGATTCAACGACGGGAATGGAATTAGGAATTGACAAGTTAGCAAAGGCTGAGAAAGTTCGGAATATGGCCGAGGAAAAATTATCGTTATCAGATCGAGTAGTAAATGGAGATTTATTACGTTTCTACAATCCAGAAGGTTTTGTTTCAGTCGATCGTTCTAAATACAACTATCATCAGAAATAAAGAAGCAAGAGGACCTTTCCTCTTGCTTCTTTTCATTTCTGTTCCATTGATCGAAGGGGGACTGGTGGATTCAACGCGCTGGCACAGGGTGCTTGCGCATTTATTAATGTCGAAATATTTTGTATGTTTTCTGTTGACCTTATCTTAAGTTTAGGTTAACATAAAAGTTGCATTAGGGAAAAATAATTTACGTAATATAAAAAAAGTGGCATGGGATAAAAGTATTGTATTAATACTAGAATTGGAGGGTTTGATTTTGATTCAGACGATAAAAAAGTGGGCGCTGATAGGGCTTGTCTTAATAGTTTCATTAGTAGGCTGTTCCGCTGCAGACGTATCAAAGGATGGGACGGAAACCGGGAAAATACGTGTAACTACAACCATTGGAATGATTAATGACATCGTAAAAAATGTCGGTGGAGAGCATGTAGAGACAACAGGGTTAATGAAATCCGGAGTAGATCCGCATCTTTATAAAGCCTCACAAGGTGACATTAAGAAGTTGGATACTGCCGATATGATTTTTTACAATGGGCTGCATTTAGAAGGGAAAATGGTGGATATTTTTGAAAAGATGGCCAAGAAAAAGCCCACCATTGCTGTCTCGAAAAATATTTCCGAAGAAAAACTTCATACGACAAAGGACGGATCCAAAAGCGTTGATCCCCACATTTGGTTTAATGTGAAGCATTGGATTTCCGCAACCGAAGCGGTCGGGGAGGAACTGTCTAAATTTGATCCTAAACACGCAGACGACTATAAACAAAACGCTGAAAAGTATATGGAGAAATTGAGAGAGCTTGATGAATACGTAACAGCACAAATTGCCACAATTCCAGAACAGACTCGCGTCTTAGTGACTGCGCATGATGCCTTCGGATATTTTGGCGAGGCATACGATATTAAAGTGATGGGATTGCAAGGCATTAGTACGGCTTCCGAATATGGCTCAAAGGATGTTAGTGAACTACGAGACTATCTAGTCAAAAATAAAATTAAAGCCGTATTTGTGGAATCAAGCGTTCCGAAAAAAGCGATCGAAGCGGTAATCGAAGGGGCAAAAGAAAAAGGACACGAAGTAACTATTGGCGGCGAGCTCTTTTCCGATGCAATGGGAGAAGAAGGAACGGAGGAAGGGACCTATATTGGTATGGTTAGACATAATGTCGATACGATTGTGAGTGCATTGAAATAAAAGGAGATGGTTATGGATGACGTTCCCTCTTACGGTAAAGAATTTAACGGTTGCCTATCAGAAAAAACCAGTATTAGAGGATATTTCGTTTCGTGTTCCAGAAGGGAAACTGATAGGAATTATTGGGCCGAACGGGGCAGGAAAATCGACGCTGATTAAAGCGATATTAGAATTAATCCCGTCCATTACTGGGAAAGTAGAAATTTTTGGCGATTCTTATAAAAATACAAGAAAACGAGTGGGCTATGTTCCACAGAGGGAATCGGTCGATTGGGATTTTCCAACGGATGCTCTGGATGTGGTAATGATGGGGAGATATGGGCATTTAGGGTGGTTTAAGCGTCCCGATAAAAAAGATAAAGAATATGCCTTGGAATGTTTAGATCAAGTTGGCATGAGTAAGTATGTCCATCGCCAAATTAGTCAGCTCTCCGGCGGACAGCAGCAGCGTGTCTTTTTAGCAAGAGCACTTGCACAGGATGCGGAACTATATTTCATGGATGAGCCGTTTGTCGGAGTGGATGCAGCGACAGAAAAAGCGATTATCGCGCTGCTAATGAAGTTAAAAAGCCAAGGAAAAACCGTTCTCGTTGTCCATCACGATTTAAATACGGTAAAAGAATACTTTGATTGGATCATGCTGTTAAATGTCAAACTAGTTGGAATCGGTCCTACGGAAGAGCTGTTTACAAGGGATTATTTACAGAAGACATATGGTGGGAGCTTAACCATGCTTGATTCGAATACCTCTCCCATCATTGTCAGTCCGAGGTGATGATATGAATTGGCTTTCGCTATTTTCAGATCCTAATACCCAATGGATATTAATGGGATCGATGCTTCTAGGACTCTCCAGCGGCGTGATTGGAAGTTTTGCCTATTTACGAAAACAATCCTTAATGGGCGATGCCTTATCCCATGCTGCTCTTCCCGGTGTGTGTCTTGCCTATATGGTTACGGGGACAAAGTCAATCTTCTTCTTTCTCATCGGTGCCATCATTGCCGGGATTTTGGCAACGGTCGCAATTGGCTATATTACGAGGAATTCGCGCATTAAACAAGACTCGGCGCTAGGGATTATATTAACCGTGTTTTTTGGGGTTGGTATTGTCCTCTTAACACAAATCCAACATAGTAATAGCGGCAATCAAAGTGGGTTAGATAAATTTCTGTTTGGCCATGCTGCCTCGATGGTTAAACTAGATGTTTACACGATTGCAGGGATTAGTGCTGTTCTTGTGGCCCTATGTTTCTTGTTTTTTAAAGAATTTAAACTCCTCTCCTTTGACTCCGGCTTTGCAAAAGGGATTGGAATGCCCACTGTATTATTAGATCAATTTATGATGCTGCTGATTGTGACCGCAGTTGTCATCGGGATTCAGGCGGTGGGTGTCGTCTTAATGGCCGCACTATTGATCACTCCGGCGGTTGCAGCCAGGTATTGGACCGAGAAGCTGCATGTAATGGTCATCCTTGCGGGATTGTTTGGAGCTTTCAGCGGCTTTGCCGGTACCGTGGTTAGTTCCATGGTGAATAATCTGCCAACAGGTCCGCTGATTGTCTTATCAGCAACAGTTCTATTTGTTATATCAGTCCTCGTTGCTCCAAATCGCGGCGTGTTAGCAAAAACTAGATTACGATTTTCCGTCAAGAATGAACATAAAACATTTACTAACCAGCAAGTAAAGGAGAAATCCTTATGAATCACTTTTGGATCATCTTAATTGGAGCACTAGTTGGGTCATCCTGCAGTATTTTAGGATGTTTTCTCGTATTAAGAAAAATGTCGATGATTGGCGATGCGATCAGCCATTCCGTCTTACCGGGGATTGTGATTGCGTTTTTAATTAGCGGCTCAAGGGAATCGCTAGTGATGATGTTTGGAGCTGCCGCCATCGGACTAGTCACCGTTTTTCTGATTCAGATGTTTCAAAACAGCGGTGTCCAGGCAGATGCATCGATTGGCGTCGTCTTTACCGCATTATTTGCGGTTGGGGTTGTGTTAATTAGTTTGTACACAAGGCAGGTAGATTTAGATCTAGACTGTGTGTTATATGGAGAAATCGCTTATGCCCCGTGGGATACGCTGCATATTGGCGAGACTAGTATCGGACCAAAAGCCGTTTGGGGCGTAGGAGCAAGCTTTCTCCTAAATATTGTCGTCATTAGCCTGTTTTATAAACAGTTTAAAATCAGCACGTTTGACCCGGCGCTTGCCGCTTCGTTAGGAATTCCGGTTGTGTTTTTCCATTATTTATTAATGAGCTTAGTTTCAATCTCAACTGTTGCTTCTTTTGAAAGCGTAGGAGCAATCTTGGTGGTAGGGATGATTATTGTTCCGGCAGCAACTGCCTATTTATTAACCGATAAATTGAGCAGGATGATTATCATTAGTATCGTCTTAAGTATTGTCAGTTCGCTGCTCGGGTATTACGTTGCTTACCTTCTAGATGCATCCATTGGTGGAACGATGGTGGCTGTGACAGGCGTACTATTTATCGTTGCGTTATTCTTCTCGCCCAAGCATGGGGTACTAATTAAAAAATGGAGCCGGAAAAAATTGCTTCAGCAAAATTAAGTTTTCACGGAGGTTAAGCCCGCTAAATTGGCTTAATCTCCTTTTTGTATGCAGAAATACCTATTTTTGGATTATTATATTTACTTTTTTGAATATTCATATTATGATAGTGGTAATTATTTTGCACTAGGGAAACAAAATAAGTGAAAGTCAACATTAATGAATTCCGCCCAGCATATTATTTTTAGGAGTATATATCTATGTTACATAAAGTAAAGGAACTACAATTAGCGAATCGAATGAAAAAGGTCCTGAAAAGGCATGCGATTGAAATTGCTCATCAGATTCCTGGGAGAATTCGTTTAAAGTCGCCTAATTGGAAAAATAGTCCCCATATAGTAAATCAATTAATCAATCAATTTAAGCATGAAACAAGAATTTTCTCGATCGATTATACAGCTGAAACAGGCAGTTTATTAATTACCTATGATTATAGTCCCATTGATCATATAAAGCAGCTGGAAGCATGGGTAGAACAGATTGAAAGTGTGTCTATAGAAGGAGAGAAGCAATGATAACTTCATTAGTAGGTTTAGGAGCTTCACTACTCGCTCCTAAATTATTATCCTCCGTAACTGATCAAAAAATCGAAGTCGTTCACGCAATGCCTGGAAGAATTAGATTAAAATGTGAACGCTGGAAAGATGGTATTGTGGCACACCATCTCGAGCAGACGTTTAGCCAACTGACCATTGTTAAATCAGTGAGCGGATCTCCGATTACCGGAAGTCTGTTAATTGAATTTAATGTAGCGACACTTTCCCCAGAACAATTTGACGAACTCCTTAGACTTGCTGTTGACACCTCAGTGAACGCTTACCCATACGTTGAAGCACAACTTATGAAAACAATGAAGAAAACCGTGTCCATTACGGATGGTCTCATTAAGAAGAGAACTTCTGGAAAGGCGGATGTTGATTCGTTACTTTCCTTATTTTTATTAATCTATGGGGCTACTAAAATTCCAGTGAATCCCGCTTTTTCGAGTAGTTTACTGTACTGGGCATACACGATTATCACGAAAGAGAAAGGATCGAATAATGGTACATAATCTGGCGTTAATCCATTCGATTCCCGGAAGAACAAGATTAAGCTTAGGCGTTACCTATGCAAATGGGAAGGAAATTGAAGCATTGTTTCGCTCTTTACCATATGTGTACTCGGCTTCCTATACAAATGAAACCGGATCATTGCTTCTCTATCATGATGATTGCATGACATGGCACGATCTTTTTTTATTACTAGGACAACTTTTTCCACGGCCAGAGGCAGTTGGAAAAAAGGAACCAGCAAAAGCAAAAATCCCGTTTATTGAAATTCTCGTCTGTTTTAGCGCTTTTATGTATGAAACGTGGAAAGCAGCTTCCATCCCTTCTCAAGGAATGAGAAACCTGACAAAAGCATCTTCTCTTGCCGTCCTGCTTTCTTCTTACCATATTTTTAAAAATGGATTCTTATCGGTGATGACGACAGGAAAGCCGAATGCTGACACGCTAACATCTGCTGCGTTACTTGCATCGATCGTAAAAGGGAATCCAAAATCAGCACTTATTATTTATTTAATGTCGACGATAAGTGAATGGTTAACCGATTTTACCGCCTATAAAACAAGAAATTATGTCAGAGATATGTTAAGTGTCAAGGCAGACTATGTTTGGAAAGTCAATCAAGCTGGAAAAGAAGTGAAGGTTTCGATTGATGAAATTAGCGCCGGTGATCAGATAGTTGTTTTTCAAGGGGAAAAAGTAGTCGTGGATGGAACGATTCTGGAAGGAACGGCAGTTGTGGATGAATCATCGATAACGGGTGAATATATCCCACGGGAGCTGACAATAGGGGATAAGGTCTTTGCAGGGTCTATTGTAGTGGAAGGGAGCATTAACATTCGCGTCGAAAAGGCCGGAGATGATACCGCCATATCAAGAATGATTCACCTTATTGAAGAAGCGCAAACGAAACAAGCTCCGATCCAATCTGTCGCCAACCGTTTGTCGGAAAAATTAGTTCCTGTTTCGTTTGTGCTCGCCGGATTAATCTTTGTTGTCACAAGGGATTGGAATAAAGTATTGAACATGTTAGTCATTGATTATGTATGCGGTCTAAAGCTTTCAACCGCAACCGCCATCTCATCGTCCATTGGTTTAGCGGCGAAAAATGGAATTTTAATCAAAGGCGGTCAAACCATCGAAAAGCTAGCCCAAATTGACACGGTTATTTTAGATAAGACGGGAACCATTACCGAGGGCAGGCCGATTGTAACAAAGATTATTACAGCAGAGAGCATGTCAGAAAATCAGGTGTTGAGTATAGCCGCGTCGGCTGAAGAACATTCCTCGCATCCGATTGCTGAAGCAATCTGTAATAAAGCGAAGGAACGTAATCTCGACGTACCTGAACATCAAGAAATTGACATGACTGTTGGGAAGGGAATTAAGGCAATCATCAATGAAAAATTAGTCCTCGTTGGCAGCAAATTATTTTTATCGGATTGGAATATCCCGCTTGAGCCATTAAAGAAGCTGAACAGCGAGATTAACCCGGAAGAAAATATGGTCTATGTCGCTTATGATCAGCATTTAATCGGCATTATTATTTTACAAGACAAAATCAGAGAAGGAATGAAGCGAAGCATTAATCAGATGAGGCGACATGGTGTGGATGAATTCATTATGTTAACGGGAGACCGTTATCATCCAGCGAAAAAGATCGTTGATGAGCTGGGAATGGATGCCTTTATTGCGGAGGCACTTCCTGAAGATAAAGCAAATTTTGTCATGAATTATAAACAAAAAACAGATGCGTTAATGATGGTTGGCGATGGTGTCAATGATGCTCCGGCTCTTGCCTATGCGAACGTTGGGATCACGCTCGGAACGAAACGAACAGATATCGCCGTCGAAACAGCTGATGTCATTGTGACGACTGATGATCCATTAGCATTGGCAGAAGTCATTAAAATGGCGCAAAAAACGATGAAACTCATTTATCAAAATATTGTCGTGACGATCTTAGTCAATAGCGGGGCGATTTTATTAGGAACACTTGGGATGATCTCACCTGTCCTTGGTGCAGCGATTCATAATGCGGCCACCATTGCTGTTGTCTTGAACAGTGGAAAAATAATTTTTTTAGGGGGAAAAGCGAGTGGAAATTAATTATCGGATCGCTCACAGTATTCCCGGCAGGCTGCGGGTCATTATTCCTGCCCTCAAAAACAACACTGCTTATATAACGATTGAACGGATGTTTTCTAGTTTAAAAGGAATCAACAAGGTTCGAATTGAACCGATTATTCAATCGATGGTCATTGAATATGAGCCTGATGTAGTAGGAAGAAACATGATTCTTCGCTATATATCGTTATTTTTTAGACAGTCGCGGTTTGATTCACTAGACCGTTTTACGTTCCAAGCCGGACCTGACTTAAGGAGAGACGTTTTTCGTTCCCTATGTACAGGGTTCCTTATTTTGACTGCGTATTTACGAAAAGGTTTCAGTCCTAGACCTGATATCTTGGTATATGCAGCTGTTATTTCGACAGCCTACATGGTACTCACGCATGGGGAAAATAAATTTAGACACCCTGACGTGATAACAGGCATTGCGAGCATGTTCTCGTTAGGGATAAGCAATATTTTACAAGTGGCTATGATTACTTGGGCAGTGAATGCGCTTGAAATTTTCCATGATATGAGAAGAAGTCAAAAACTTCTTTACATATAAAATAATACTTAGGGGGAAACAAAATGGCTTTAAATCGTGATTTCTTAATGGGATTTCTTTCAGGAACAGTAGTTGGCGCGGTAGGATACCGTTTGTACGAACAAAACAGCGGTCAGCTTAAAAGCTTGGTCCAAAGTAATGTGCCAACACTAAGCTTTCAATCACCTAGAAATGAACTAACAGTGGAAGAACTAGTTAGCCAAAAGGAAAGATTAGAAGATTTAATTGCAGAAAAAAAGGCAGTAGTAAGTATATAAAGCGAAGGGACGAGGGGGGGCAAGCTCCTCGTCCCATTTTTTTTAGCCCCAGGTCTCTCATCATTTTTTTTCCAGTGCCACTGCTAAAAGGGAAAATAGTCGAAGTTTGTCCTTATTGCTATGGTTAATTTTTGCGTAAACTAGTATAATTAAGTGAAGAAGGGAGGGATTAGAAGTGGAAAAGAATCAAATAGACAGAATGGAAGAAATGTTAGCTGGTTTGATTTCAATGGCGGGAAATATGAACCAAAAGCTGCAAAGCATGGATCAGGAACAGCAAACAATGCGTCAGGAAATGCAAACAATGCGTCAAGAAATGCAATCTTTTGCTCAGGAACAACATTCAATGAAAACTGATATTACCGATATTAAAAATATTCTGGCTGATATGCAGGCAGACCAGGATCATATCTGGGAAAAGGCAGCAAAAAATGAAAGAGAATTAGCCAAGTTTAAAAGGCATCTTCAGTTATAACCTCGTCCCTGCCACTTCATAGATTTCGGCGATTTTTATCAAATGGGAGTGTTTGTTTTTAGGCACCTTTCCACATAATGTAACGCATCCTTCAACGATATTTTCTCTACTTTATCAAGAATAACCAAACACTTTCAATTTAATAGTTTTATAAAAAAGACCGGTTTCTTCTTGAAATTGGCCTTTTTGTCGATAGGACGGGACAAGGAGCCTGTCCCCTAGTTCCCTTCTTCAGTGAGAGGAATGGGGGTCCTTGTCCATTCTTTGTATGTTTTTACATAATCATTAGCTGAACATATTTCATTTAGATAATAAACCTTATGATTAAGAAGATGAGATCGATCATATACTTAGGTTGTCGTACCATATGAATATAATCATAATTCGGAACTTCGCGAATCTGAGAAATATATTGGGTCGGGTCAACTCTTAAATTTAAATGCATGGCTGTACGCAAAAAAACTCCTCCTTACAACATGTTTTTAAAATTAACGTAGGCACAAAGGTAATGGAAGGCTTGGACAAATCAGCATTAAAATTATTTTTGGATCATTTGGAAGTAGATGAGAGATTATTCTGGAAAAGTTTTAATCATTCTTTCTTGACTATTTTGCTATTCCGGACTATAATTTGATTAAATTTTCAAACAAAATACTGATTTAAAGCGTTGAAGAGGGAAAGTACGATTATGTTATTTTTCACAGAGAGCTTCGTGAGCTGAAAAGAAGCAAAAATACGAATCCGAACAATGGCCTCCGAGCTTCGTGCTGAAACAATCTGTCAAGGTTGGAGTAAGTTCCGACGAGATTTGGTACTCGTTATCCATACCACAGTATAAGGAGCATTATTTGCGCTCACGTACTTGCAGAGGCTGTTTTGCGTGAGCAAACAGTAAATTAAGGTGGTACCACGTGAATCTAAACCACGTCCTTATCTATTTTCTTCAAATAGATAGGGGCGTGGTTTTTTTATTTTTAGGCTGTGTTAAAGGTGAATGTTGATTTCCGTTCCAGGCGCTTCGCTTTCCGCGGGGCGTGCGGTGAGCCTCCTCGGCGAATTCCGCGCCTGCGGGGTCTCACCTGTCCCGCTGCTCCCGCAGGAGTCTCGCGCCTTCCACTCCAATCAACATTGTGGTCAAAATCAACTATGTGCATTAACTTAGCTATTTTTTAAAAAAAATGGTGAAACAATCATTTTACAGGATGGAGGAAAATAGAATGAATAATCATCTCGTGTTACAAACTGATTTTGGGACAAGTGACGGTGCCGTAAGCGCTATGTATGGTGTGGCGATTTCTGTGAATCCAGCCATTCGCATTTTTGATTTAACTCATGACATTCCCCAGTATCATATTTGGGAAGGCTCGTACCGATTATATCAGACGGTTGCCTATTGGCCGGAAGGTACGGTGTTTGTATCGGTTGTTGACCCGGGCGTCGGCTCAGAGCGCAGAAGTATTGTGGCGAAAACGGCTTTAAATCACTATATTATTACCCCGGATAATGGAACGCTTACCCATATTAAGAACAGTATTGGGATTGAGGAAGTGAGAATCATTGATGAAAGCGTCAATCGTTTGCCGCGTTCAGGTGAATCTTATACGTTCCACGGCCGGGATGTCTATGCCTATACCGGGGCGCGACTCGCTTCTAATTTGATTACCTTTGAGGAAGTCGGTCCAGAGGTTCCGGTCGAATCCGTTATCGAACTGCCGAAAGCGGAGCCGAGTATTAGCAATCATATCCTCACAGGGAATATCGATATTCTTGATATTCGCTTCGGTAATTTATGGACCAATATTGACCGCGTCCTTTTCAAAGATTTATCGGCCGAATATGGCGATTCCTTTGAAGTGACGATTGAAAATGACACCCGCCAAGTTTATAAAAATATTATGACCTATGGCCGGACATTTGCCGACATCCATTTAGGCGAGCCCTTGCTGTATGTGAATTCGCTTGATAAAATCGGCGTGGCGATTAACCAGGGGTCGTTTGCCAAGGCGTATCATATTGAAACAGGGGCAGCCTGGAAAATAACGATTCGTAAAATACCGAAAATTATTTACAATTAATCTTAAAGAAAAATATCATTTGGGGGTTGAGGAAGTGAAAAGAAGTCAATTATCTATTAAAACCATCGTGGCAATTGGGATCGGCTCAGCTGTATTCGCAATTTTAGGCAGGTTTGCCGTCATTCCAACAGGGGTTCCAAACACAAATTTCGACACATCCTATGGCTTTTTAGCGTTAATGGCGATTGTATTCGGACCGATTGCCGGTGGGCTGATTGGGTTAATCGGCCATGCCTTAAAGGATGCAATTTTCTACGGAACGCCGTGGTGGAGCTGGGTCGTCGTATCGGGAATTGTTGGTTTCTTAATTGGGCTGGCATCCAAGAAAATCAATATCGAGGCAGGAAGGTTTTCAGTCAAAAATATCATTCTGTTTAACGTGATACAAATCGTCGTTCAAGCAATCGGCTGGTTCGTGATAGCACCATCGCTCGATATTTTCATTTATGCGGAACCAGCGAATAAAGTATACTTGCAAGGACTTGTTGCCGGAGGGTTAAACATGGCGGTAGTTGCTGTCCTGGGCACGCTGCTGCTTAGTATTTATGCAAAAAGCCGCAGCCAAAGCGGCAGCTTGACGAAGGATGTTTAAGTTGACTTTATTGACAGGAACATTGATTTATTAGGAGAAAATTCATGAAAAAACCAGTTATTCAATTTGAAAATTATAGCTTTCAATACCGCAGTCAGACGGCACCAACACTGCATGAGATAAACCTAACCATCTATGAAGGGGAAAAGGTTCTCATTGTCGGTCCCTCAGGGTCGGGAAAAAGCACACTTGGCCATTGTCTCAATGGCCTTGTTCCCTTTTCATATAAAGGGGAAGTGTCAGGTAGTTTGAAAATCAGCGGCGAGATCGCTAAGGAATTAGACATTTTTTCCTTATCGAAAAAAGTCGGTACCGTTCTCCAAGATCCGGATGGTCAATTTATTGGACTTACGGTAGCTGAGGATATCGCGTTTGCGCTCGAAAATGATGGTGCACCGCAAACCCAAATGTTCGCTAAGGTTGCAGAAGTATCGAAAATGGTCGATATGGCCGATTATTTGGACTCCTCGCTGCACCAGCTTTCCGGTGGGCAGAAGCAGAGGGTCTCACTTGCCGGAGTCATGGTCGATGATGTGGAGATTCTGTTATTTGATGAACCGCTGGCCAATTTGGATCCAGCGACAGGAAAATATGCGATTGAGCTTATTGACCGGATCCAAAAAGAAACAAACAAAACTGTCGTAATCATTGAACATCGGCTGGAGGATGTCTTGCACTGCCATGTTGACCGCATCATTGTCGTAGATGATGGCAGGATTATCGCTGACATGACTCCAGATGAACTATTAGCTTCACCCGTTTTGGAACAGTGCTCCATCCGCGAGCCTTTATATGTGAAAGCGGCGAAATACGCCGGCTGTGGGATAACGCCGGAAATGCAGCCTGCTCATATCAAATCCTTTCAAGTGGATAGCTGCAAAGACCTGCTGGCAAACTGGTTTAGTATTGCAGATGCCTCTATCCCTAAGCTGAAATCAGAATCGATTTTGGAATTAAAGGATATTACGTTTGGCTATACACCGGGACGAACAACAATTCAAGGTGTTTCTTTTTCAATCGAAAAAGGGGAAATGGTTAGTATTGTAGGAAAAAATGGTGCCGGAAAGTCGACGCTATCGAAATTAATTTGTGGCTTTGAGAAGCCGAACGCAGGGCGGATTTATTATCGCGGTAAGGATATTAGCGAGGATACGATAAAAGAACGGGCCTCAAGAATCGGCATGGTGATGCAAAACCCGAATCAAATGATTTCAAAACAGATGATTTATGATGAAGTGGCGCTCGGTCTTGTGATTCGCGGTGTACCGGAAGTGGAGATCAAGGAGCGGGTGTTTAGGACATTGAAAATTTGTGGCTTATACCCATTCCGTAACTGGCCGATATCAGCATTAAGCTTTGGCCAGAAAAAGCGGGTCACCATCGCCTCCATTTTGGTATTGGAGCCAGAGATTCTCATTCTGGATGAGCCGACCGCAGGGCAAGATTTCCGCCATTATAGCGAAATCATGGAGTTTTTGGTGGAACTCAACCTCCATGGTGTAACAATCATCATGATTACTCATGATATGCACCTCATGCTCGAATATACGCCAAGGGCGATTGTGATTGCAGGCGGGGAGAAAATTGCCGATGATACGGCTGTCAATGTCCTAGCAGACTCGCAAATTATTAAAAAGGCAAACTTAAAGGAAACATCCCTTTTTGAGTTGGCGATTCGGGCGGGAATAGCCGAACCAAAAGAGTTTGTCCGCAGGTTTATTGCTTATGATCGGGAGGTGCGGCAGTATGGCAGTAGAAATGCTTTCATACATTGAGCGAATATCACCGGTCCATCGGCTTACAGGTGTAACCAAGCTGATTTGTTTTTTGATCTGGTCATCGATCGCGATGCTCACTTATGATACGCGGATTTTGGTCTTCCTTTTCCTACTCAGTATCTGTGTGTTTATCGTTTCTAAGGTAAAACTAAGGGAAGTCGCCTTTGTCCTGCTGTTTATTTTGTTTTTTCTCCTGATTAATAATCTCGCAATCTATGTCTTTTCGCCGCAAGAAGGGGTAAAAATCTATGGGACAAGCCATGTGCTATTTGAAATCGGAGGGCGCTATACGATAACAATCGAGCAGCTTTTTTATCAATTTAATGTCACACTCAAATATTTTACTGTCATTCCTGCGGCGATTTTGTTTATCGTCACAACTAATCCAAGTGAATTTGCGGCCTCATTGAATCGAATTGGCGTCAGCTACCGAATTTCGTATGCTGTTGCGCTTGCGTTACGTTACATTCCTGATATTCAACGGGATTTCCGTACGATTGCACTTTCCCAGCAAGCCCGCGGGATTGATATGTCGCGTAAAGAAAAGCTGCCAAGACGGATTAAAAATGCGGCTTCGATTATTATTCCGCTAATTTTATCAAGTCTCGATAAGATTGAGATCATAAGCAATGCCATGGAACTCCGCGGCTTCGGAAAAAACAAACAGCGGACCTGGTACCGGGCCCGTCCTTTTCAAAAAATCGATATTGTCACCTTAATCCTATTCGTTCTCATGCTAATCGTTTCACTTTATATAACCTTTCATGATGGAAATCGGTTCTATAATCCCTTTTAGGGGCGAGGGGACCTTTCACTTCATAAAAATTGGCGATATTTTTCAAGGCATCAAATAGGAATGTTTGTTTTTGGGTTAGCTTCCACTCAGCGCATGACATCCATCAATTATATTCTCAACAAAATGAACGGGACAAGGAGTCAGGCTTCTTGTCCCATTTTCATTATCATTTGAGACAAGGAGTCTGTCCCCATGGTTTCCCATTGTTCACAAAAATGCCTTTAGTAAAAATTACAAGTAATTGAATTTTATGTTATACTAAAATTAAAATAATAGGAAAGTTGGTAGATAGATTTATGAAAAGTACTGGGATTGTCCGTAAGGTTGATGAGTTAGGCAGGATTGTGATTCCAAAGGAATTAAGAAATACGCTCGATATTCAAATTAAAGATCCATTAGAGATTTTTGTTGAAGATCAGCGCATCATTTTACAAAAATATAGCCCTTCTAATGTTTGTGCAGTTACTGGCGAAGTTACAAGCAAAAATAAACTCTATCCAGGAGATATTATTCTAAGTCCAAAAGGGGCAGAAATTCTGTTTGAGCAATTAAAAGCAAATCTCCATGTAATAGGTTCATAGAGTTAAAAAAGCTAGGTAAAGTGATAAAATAGGAAAGAGGGAAAGGGCGAACGGCTCTTTCTCTCTTTTTTTTATGGTTTGCTGTAGAATATAATCTAAGGTTGATAAATTTGAGGTGGTTTGAATGGTGAAATCAAAGAGATTCTGGGTGTTTGCGTTAATTATTTGGATGGCGGTAATCTTTTTCTTCACCCAGCTGCCATATTTCACAGGGGAGAGTACGTCCAAAGCCATCTTTAAGTTGTTTGCTATGGAACATGATATCACTCATTCAGCTAATGGAGGGTGGGGTCTTATAAAGGTTGTTAATATTATTCTCAGAAAGGCATCACATCTAACAGCATTTGGAATTATTGCCATTTTGTTGTTTCAAGTGTTCAGGAACTTTCGATATCCCTATCTCCTATCATGGTTTCTTACCTTCCTGTATGCGATAACGGATGAATGGCATCAATCGTTTGTACCGGGGAGGACTGCTTCATTTCAAGATGTATTAATTGATGGCCTCGGGGCATTCATCGCCTTGCTGCTAACGTATTTATATTCCTCGCGAAAAAGAAAAACCCGGCAGCTAAGGTAATGTTTGATTTTCCAAAAGTGCCGTTATCCGAAGAAAGAATCCCAGTCACAAAAGTGGCTGGGATTCTTTTGGTTTCTACGACCTAAACATTAGATAACGACAATAATTTTATTAAGTCATCCTCAATTCTGCTTGGTTCCGTAGTTGGTGCATAGCGTTCAACGACCTGGCCGTTCCAATCGATAAGAAATTTGGTGAAATTCCATTTGATGTTTTTACTTAGAAGGCCTCTTTTCTGTTCTTTTAAAAAGGTGAATAAGGGATCAGCGTGGTCGCCATTTACATCGACTTTTGCGAAGATTGGAAAGGTTACACCGTAGTTTCTCTGGCAAAACTGAACTGTTTCTTCTATAGCAGCAAATTCTTGATTGTTGAATTGTGCGCATGGGAAGCCTAGAACCACCAACCCCTGTCCGTTGTATTTCTCATATAACTCTTCAAGTCCCTTAAATTGTGGAGTAAAACCGCATTTGCTGGCGGTGTTTACAATTAGTAACGATTTGCCCGCGTATTCCTTTAATGATTTTTCCTCACCATTGGTCATCCTCACATGAAAATCATAGACCGTTTTCATGGTGTGCCACCTCCTCATTTTCACCTCATTAATTCGGGTTCCATTTTGTGGTAAGTTATCGCTAATCTAATCATAAGCAATTTCTTCAATCAATACAAAACTAATGCTTGATGTCTCTAATGTAGCAGAGACTTCTTTTTTTTCAAAGCCATCACCTTTAGAAAAGTAAAAGTGGGAAAATAAAACTATTTATTCACAAAGTACCAATATTTAACATCCTCAATCAATCATATAGACTAGGAGAAATGAATCTTTTTTTTTAAAAATAGCAATTTAATGCGCTAGAAAGACCAATAACATGGTGCTTTGGAATTATTTATTATAGGAAACAAGCACTGTCGACCTCAATTTGGACTAATTTACCAATTTTCCCAACAACAACTAAACTACCAATTTCTAAGAATTGGAATTTTTAAGACGTAATTCGACACAAACATAAGCTGTAAAGGTCTATTTTTAAAGTAGCACCTAGATATTGACATAGAGTAGGCGCCAGGAAGGAGGGTAGTAGATTAAGTGATGAAGGAAAATACTTAGGGGGGTAAGAGGATGAAAAGAAAGCAACGCCAGTGGTTATCGATTCTGCTGACAGCGATTCTGGTTTTACCGCTAATGATGCAGCCGCAAATGAATGTGAACGCGGCAACAAAAGGGGCCAGTGTTTCAGTGAAAGATGAGCTAACTCCAAAGCAAAAAGTAACGAATAAGTTGTACAAACAATTTGCTGATCAGGATAAAGTCACCTTTCTGATTAAAATGAAAGAGCAGGTCGATGCCGAAAAAGTGGTCAAGACAGTGGAGCAAAAAGCCGCACAGCAAAAGGCAACTCCTGCAAAAGCAAAATCATTGAAGCGAAACACGCTTGTTTCGGAATTAAAAGCAACGGCACAGGAAACTCAGACTGAGGTGTTAGCGTTTCTTCAGGAACAAGTAAAAGCTGGGAAGGCGAAGGATGTACATTCCTACTTTATCGTGAATGCGATTGCGGTAACAGCAACACAAGAGGTAATGGAAAAGGCAGCTGGTTTCGCGGAGGTAGAAAAAATCCTTCCGAACGAAACAAGACAATTATTCGTTCCGGAAAAATCTTCTGCAACAGCTGTCCAAGAACCTGCAGCTGCAACAACAGCGGTTGAATGGAATATTGACCGTGTTGGAGCTCCGGCTGTTTGGGAAATGGGGATTGATGGCAGCGGAGTTGTCATCGGATCAATTGATACCGGGGTTCAATGGAATCACCCGGCATTAAAAGAAAAATATCGCGGCTATAATCCGGCTACAGGTCAAGCGGATAATACGTATAGCTGGTTAGACGCAACTCGTGGTCAAACTACACCATATGATGATCTCGGTCATGGAACACATACAATGGGAACAATGGTTGGTTCAGAGCCGAACGGTTCCAACGCGATTGGTGTTGCGCCGGGTGCAAAGTGGATTGCGGTAAAGGCATTCACGTCTGCTGGAGGCACGGACGCAGATTTGTTAAGAGCGGGTGACTGGATGATTTCCCCAGGAGGAAACCCTGACAAGGCACCAGATGTCATCAATAATTCATGGGGCGGAGGTCCTGGAATTGATGAGTGGTATCGTCCGATGGTTCGGAACTGGAGAGCAGCAGAAATCTTCCCGGAATTCTCTGCAGGAAATACAACGTTAAGTAATCCTGGCGGCCCGGGATCTGTTGCCAATCCGGCTAACTACCCGGAATCCTTCGCAACAGGGGCAACCGATATAAACAACAAACTTGGCAGCTTTTCCTTACTAGGACCATCTCCATATGGAGAAATCAAACCTGAAATTGCGGCACCGGGTGTTAATATTCGTTCTTCCGTCCCTGGCGGCAGCTATGAAGGCGGCTGGAATGGAACATCGATGGCTGGACCGCATGTATCCGCAGCGATTGCCTTACTGAAGCAGGCAAATGCAAGTTTAACGGTGGATGATTTAGAAAGAATTTTACAAACATCAGCGATTCCTTTAACAGACAGCAAATATCCGGAATCACCGAATAACGGTTATGGCTCCGGCTTATTGAATGTCTACGATGCTGTTTCATCTGTTATGACCGGTTTAGGAAAACTGAAAGGCCAGGTAACAAAAGAAGGAGACGACAGTGAAGCACCGGTGTTAACGCATTCCCAACCTGCCACGGTTTTCGCAGGAATGCCGCTAACGTTACAAGCTTCAGCTGCCGACAATATTAGTGTAACAGAAGTATCGTTCCAATATCAAAAGCAAGATGGTTCGTGGACGACCGTTGCCACAAAGCGGGTTGGCGGCGATTATAAAAATGGAACGTACGAAGTGACGATTCCTGGTGCAGAGATTTCCGGCACGGCGTTGGTTTATAAGTGGAAAGCACGTGATTTCGGCGGGAACGAAACCGTGAGTGAGCATACGATTACCGTTCTTCCAGGAATTACTGTCGGCTATGTGCAGGATTTTGAAAGTAATCCAGACGGATGGACTTCCTACGGTACCAATGATTCATGGCAGTGGGGCAAGCCGACAAGCGGTCCTAACAAGGCATTCTCTGGTGAAAAAGTCTATGCGACCAATTTAAGCGGAGCATACGCGAACAGCACAGACGCATCACTGCGGATGCCGCCAATTGATTTACCAGCAGGAAGCAGCTACCTGCAATTCAAGCAATGGTACGAACTTGAAAGAAACTATGATTTCGGCCATGTGTATGTTTCAACAGATGCCGTGAATTGGGTACAAAAGCTGCGTGTTAATGATCTGTCAAATGGCTGGATTAATGGTCAAGTGGATTTAAGTGAATATGCGGGCCAAAGAATTTACATTGCCTTCAATTTAAAAACAGATGGCAGTGTCGCGAAGCTTGGCTGGTATTTGGACGATGTCCGCTTAACCAATTCACCGCTGCCGGCAGCTCAAAATACTGGCTTAGGTGTTGAGCAAATAAAAGAAGAGCCTTCTTCCAATGTCGGAATGAAGGAAAAGGTCAATCCGGATCAGTTCACTCTGATGATGCCTGAGGTGAAAAAGGAAGCAAGTGCTGAAAAGGCCGTCGCTCCAATGCTTTTACCGATGCAGGCACAAGTGACGGTTGTGGAATCCGGCCGTTCTGTCAATACCAATCCGGCAAACGGAAGCTATGAGCTGACACATGCGACAGGAACCTTTACGGTTATCGCTGAATCCTATGGCTATCAATCACAAACAAAAACAGTAACGATTGATCGCGACGGGGAAACGGCAGCAAACTTTACGCTCCAAGAATTGGCGAAGGGATCTGTATCGGGAACGATTAAGAACCAGGCATCAGGAACTCCGGTTGCTGGGGCCACAGTATATGTCGTCGAGGATGCGGCCGTGCAGCCTGTGCAAACAGATGCAAATGGACATTTTACGATTACGGCCTATGAAGGAGATTATACGCTAAAGGTGATAGCACCACGCTTCTATAGCCAAGAAGCAACGATTAAACTAAGAGGGAATATGGTGCAGAATTTCGATATTAAGCCTTTCATCGGTTTCCCGAGTGAAATTGGCTATGATGACGGCACAGCTGAAAACGCACGGGCATTTTACGATGCCGGAAATGGCTGGGCAGTCAAAATGTCATTAGCGAAGGGGCAAAAGAAGGCATTGGTTACCGGCGGTTTGTTCCGCTTCTGGACTTCAGAATGGCCAGTTCCAGGCGGTACGGCCTTCAAAGTAGCCGTCTATGATGCTACAGGTCCTGACGGAGCACCTGGTAAAAAACTTGCTGGTCCAATTGATGCGACCGCACTTCGAAATGGTCAGTGGACGCTGGTAGATTTAAGCAGCCAGGGAATCCTTGTTGAAGGAGATTTCTATTTGGTCTACATCCAAGCAGATATCAATACGAAGTCACCTGGTCTGGCAACAGATGAGAATGGTCCAAATGCAAAGCGGAGCTGGCAGCTTGTTAGCGGCGCTTGGTCACCATCACCAGCGGACGAGGGTAACTATATGATTCGTGCCGTCGTTGATTATGAAGTAACGGCACCATCGATCACTTCTCCGGTTGATGGAACGTTTACAAACGTTGAAATGGTAACCGTGAAGGGTGAAGCCGCACCAACGACCAAGGTTCATATTTTTAATAAAGGCGAAGAAGTGGCTTCCGTTAATACGAAGGATGATGGCAGCTATGCTGTTGATGTGAAACTTAAAAAGGGTGAGAACCAATTAACGGCCAAGGCTTCGACATCGCAAGGGATGACGGATGCATCCGCACCAGTTACAGTAACCCTTGATGCTGAAGCACCGGAGTTAACAATTGACTCACCAACAAATGGAAGTAAAATGAATACGGAAACGGTCACGGTTAAAGGAAAAGTGAAGGATGATCATTTGAATTTCGTCCTTGTTAATGGCACAACTGCTAAAGTTGAAAATGGCACCTATTCGGCTAGAATCATGCTCGATGAAGGAATCAACAACATCAACGTAGTTGCCAAAGATAAAGCAGGGAACACGACAGAAAAATCAGTGAAAGTCGACGTGAAATACACAGCACCACTAATTAAAAATGTAAAACCAGCTGTGGATATGGAATTGAAGAAAGGCGAAAGTGTCAAGATTGAGTTCACAAGTGAACCGGGCTTGAAAACATCCTTCTTCATTCATATGCCGCTAACACAAACGAGCTCAGTTCAAGCGCAAGTGGCGAATGCGACTGAACTTCCGATGATGGAGATGTCACCTGGATATTATGTCGGCTATTACACAGCTACGAAAGACATGAAAGCCGCTGGCGCCGTCATTGAAGTGAAGGCTGTAGATTCCTATGGCAATGAATCAAGACAAACAGCTGACGGAAAATTGTATATTAATGAGAAGATCAAGAAGCCGAAGAAGAATTAAGGAACGTTAGCAACATTAAAAAGGGGCACTTCCACTATTTGTGGCTGTGCTCCTTTTTATTTTGTGATGCCATCGCTAGTCAGAGGGCGCTTGCACTTTTCTTTCATTTTTTCAAATTGGCCTTTGATATAAACAAAGAAGAGCAGATAGATACTCAAGGTGATGAGGTAAACCGGGAAGGAATAGGAAAGTTTCCAGTTTTCGTAGGTGAAAATGTGAAACTTCAAGCTAAGGACTTCTTCTCCCATAGCAATAAATGCCCAAAGCAGGATGTACCAAAATACCCCAACACTGCGAACCCGCCATTTATCATAAAAGTAGACAAAAATATAACCAAAGGGCGGGTAAAGGAACCAGGTGATCAAGTCGAATAATTCATATTTTTCAACGTCATTGATATCGTATAAATCAAGGCTTTGTCCTGCTAAAATATGATCGATTATTTGAGCATACGCCATGCTAAACAGGAGCATAATTAAGGTGACGGAATAAGGAAATCTTCTTGGGAGAATAAAGATACATGTATAGGAAACAATCAAGGAAATGAGAATAAACCATTCATTGCTGTCAAACTTTTCCGGAAACACTAGCATTATTGGTTCAACTCTTTCAGGACTAATTTTCGGAACAAAAGATGAAGGATATAGCTTATCAGCCAGATTGTCAGCCATTGCGCGATATCCAACCGCCAGTTCCAGTCCACATAGTTTACGGCCTTTACATACTTAGTCAATTGCTCAGAGCCAACAATCAGCATAATAGTAAAAAGTGAGAATAAGACTTTTAATGCCTTATGAGGTAAGGAATAAAGCCGGTCGATACTCCAGGCAATCACAAGCGGATATAAAAGAATAAACGTAAGATAAAACGAAAAACGGTCAGCGGGCTTATCAGAGACAATAAACCGCTTTAGGTTCAAGATGGCAATATCCATAAAATTGCTATCCAGATAGACAACAAGAATCATAATCATCGCCAGTTCAAGTGTGTTAAGGTTTTTTGGCTTTACCGCAAAATAAATAGCAGCCAGTAAACTTATCGTAGAAAAAATGACTAAAGACATTTTTTTACTCCTTTAAAAAAACAACCTGTATTTATTTCGATTCTTGAATGATTAGTATTATGTCCAAAGGCTTGAATAAAATTCACGTTAATAGTTCAGACAGCATTACACGTATCTTTTAATAATAAGGCAGTGTCAAAGAATATTGTTGATATTGATCACAATGTTGATCTTCGTTACAGGCGCGAGACTCCTGCGGGAGCAGCGGGACAGGTGAGACCCCGCAGGCGCTTTAGCGCCGAGGAGGCTCACCGCCCGCCCCGCGGAAAGCGAAGCGCCTGGAACGGAAATCAATATTCACTTTTAACACAGCCAATAATAAAAAAACAGACCAATCGGAGGCAGGCTCCAAATGGTCTGTTTTAGTTACTACTAAAAATATTTCGAAGTTAGTTCTTCAATTTTCTCCGGGTCAATGACTAATTGATAGTTATTGGCTTTAAGGATGTCATCGTACATTCTTTTGCCTTCGCCCTCAATTTGATGATATTCCAATTGGGTGTCAGGGTTGAAATTCTTAGCCGCTAATCCCAAGCTTAACATATCTGATGTTGACATATTTGTTGCAATGACAAAATCGGGAACTGATTTCACTAATGAAGGCAGGTTACCAATGCTGCTTGGGCTTAAGGCCTTTTTGGCAAGTCCTTTTAACGCTTCCTCCTGCATTCGCTGGCGGCTATATTCTCCGTCGGCAAGGGAATAGCGCTCATGAACAACCTCGGCTACCATCTTTCCATCGAAGAAATGAGAACCAGCGGTAATCACTTTATTCTTATTTTCGCTGTACCACGGATGGGTTAAGGTTACATCATAGGGTACATTCATATCAATGCCGCCAACAGCATCAACCAAGGCTTGAAAGCCCCAATAATTGGTTTCTACATAATAGTTAATGGGAACGCCTACTAGATCGCTGACCGCACTTACGGCCGCTTCGACTCCAGCTTGTGCGCCTTTTTCGGATTGCATAATATATTGAACACTTGTTAGTTTTGTATAGCCATAGCCATCTAAATGAACACGGGTATCACGGGGGATACTGACGGCTTCGAATTTATGTTGTTTTAAATCGGCATGAATGAGGATCATCGAGTCAGAGTGCCCAATTTTGTCGCCTTTTCGTTGGTCAGAGCCAAGTAACAGCAGGTTAAAGACCGGTTCCTTTATTTCGGTCGTCGCTACTGCAGGGTTTGCCGAATTTGATGTACCTGAACTGACGACTGGCACTGTTTTAAAATGGTTCTTTGGTTGTAACTGATAATATTCATATCCGAAAACAGCCATTCCTATTATAAAAATTCCCAAAACGCTAAAACCGACAATTTTCCATTTGCGTTTACGTTTATTTTTCATTCTGTCCTCCACCCGAAACTGTTTTATTCTGAATTTCGTTGTAATGGATTAATTTTAAGGAAAATAGAGGATGGATGCAACAGATTTTTCTTGGAAAGTCTGCAAAATTTGTGACGAATTACCCATACGGCGATTAACTTGGATAGTGAATTTGTCTCTTCGGATGATCCATTTTTGCACCTAAGGTTCATCCTTGTAAATTAGAAATTGTCCAACTTCCAAACATAGTTATGGGATTTATGGTGCAAAGTAGTAAGACTTACATCTACGTAGGATAATTTGTTAAAGGGGCTTTTATTGTTATGAAATGGGTCTGTTTCGTTATTGTCATTATCTGTTTCTATTTCTATGGACAATCGATTGCGTCTGCAGAGATGATAAAGCGAAATCAGGTGGAGCCAACCGGGCAGGTCGTTTGGGATGTGGCTACCCAGAAAAAGGTGATCGCTTTAACGTTTGACGATGGACCAAGTCCCGTCTTTACCCCACAGGTGCTCGCGGTCTTGGAGAAGTATGGTGCAAACGCCACATTCTTTCAGATTGGCAGCCGCATGGAATGGTATCCGGAGGTAGTCCAGCAAGTGGTGGAGGCCGGCCATGAATTAGGCAATCATTCGATGACACATCCATATGAAAATAAGGTAGGGTTCAAGCAGATGCGTCACGAGATTATTCGCGCTGAGCAGATCATTCAAAAGTACCAGCCCAACCATCCGAAGCTGTTCCGGCCGCCAGGAGGATATTTAGACAATGACTTATTACAGGAGGCAAAAAGCCAAGGGTACAAGGTCGTGCTTTGGTCGTATCATCAGGAATTAAAGGACTGGTCCCAGCCAGGAGCACATGTTATAGCTAATCATGTGATCCGCCATGCAAGAAATGGTGACATTTTACTCCTCCATGATGGCGGCGGCGACCGAAGTCAAACCATACAGGCCTTAAAAATTTTCCTCCCTGCCCTCAAGCAAAAAGGATACCAATTCGTCAGTGTCTCGGAGTTGCTTTCCAATAAGGAATGAGAATTAGCCGGGGGTTTGATCGTGAAAGGAATTCCAAAGATTAAATATCATGAATTATATATCGGCATAATCACTCTATGGGCGAATTTCGATTTTGAAAAAAAAGAACCAAAGAAAACAGCCAATTATTTGTTTTCTTTGGTTCAAATATTTGGTGAGGATACCTCATTCAATCTTGGTTAACAGCCTCAATCAATAAATCTACAATATGCACGCCTCTCATCTTGGCGGAGAGTCCTTCTCGTTCAATCCCCAGCTGCATTTGTAATAGGCAGCCGGGATTGGCGGTGACGATGGTTGCTGCATGGGTCTCTTTCGCCTGCTTCATTTTGTAGTCGAGCATTACCATCGACATTTCCGACTCGACGATATTATATATTCCGGCAGAGCCGCAGCAGCGGTCGGCGTCGACCATTTCTTTATATTTCACACCCTCAATTGCTTGAAGCAGAACCCTTGGCGCAGCCGCCGTTTTCATCACATTGCGCAGGTGGCAGGAATCCTGATAGGTAATCACCTGTGGCGGGAGCTCCATTTTGACCTTTTTATGAAAATCAACAGCGACTAGGACTTCGGAAATATCCTTAATTTTTGCCGCGAATGCCTGTGCCCGGCCCTTCCATTCGGGATCATCCTGCAGCAAGTGATCATAATCGACTAAAAAGGCACCACAGCCGCCGGCATTGGTAATGATAAAGTCGACGTCTAATTCTTCGAAGGCGATAATATTTTTTTTCGCCAGCTCCTTGGCCGTTGGTTTTTCGCCGCTATGTCCATGTAAGGCCCCGCAGCATACCTGGTTTTCAGGAATCACAACCTCACAGCCGGCTAATTGCAGCAGCTTCATCGTGGCATCATTTGTCTTCAGGAACATCGTGTCCATTAAACAGCCGCTGAAAAAAGCAACCCGGTGAACCTGTTCGGCGATTGCCGGCAGATAGTCGGGCCGATTCTTCATCTCTTTCCTCGTCGGCACCTTGGGCAGGATTTTTTCCATGGTGGCTAAACTATCAGGAAGCAAGCCTAAAAAGCCAATTTTCCGCGCTAGCGTTTGAATTCCGGAGCGCTGATAGAAGCCCAGTAAGCCTACCGCTCCGCGCATCCGATTAGGGTGCGGAAATAATCCTTGAAAAACCGTTTTTCTAACGACCCGGGCCGGCAAGGAATGTTGCTTGTTTTGATTGATAATGTCCCTGGCATCCTCTAATAAATGACCATAATTGACGCCGGAGGGGCAGACTGGTTCACAGGCCCTGCAGCCGAGGCAGAGTTCGAGCGAACGCTCAAACTCCGCGTCTGGTTCAATCAACCCATCGACGACCGCCTTCATTAAGGCGATTCTTCCGCGTGGTGACTGCGATTCTTTAAAGCCCGATTCAATATAAGTCGGGCAGGTTGGCAGGCAAAAACCGCAGCGCATGCAGTTTAGCAATTCATCTTCGTCCATCCGCGCTTTAAATTGTTCTTGGATCTTTTCTTGCTCTTTTATTGTTGTCATCTTGTGATCACCACACGTTTCTTGCTGTCCTTGGCAAAAACTTTCCCCGGATTCATGATATTTTGCGGGTCAAATGCTAGTTTAATAGCTTTCATCGCGGCGATTCCCTCTGCTTTCAGCTTCCATTCAAGGTAGGGGGCCTTCATCGCGCCGACTCCATGCTCCCCGGTAATCGTGCCGCCTAAATCAATCGCTTTTTCAAAAATTTCCGCAAAGGCCTGTTCGACTCGTTCCATTTCCTCATGATTCCTTGCATCTGTAGCACAGGTAGGGTGGAGGTTTCCGTCCCCGGCATGGCCGAACGTACAAATCTCGAGCTGATATTTTTCGGCAATTTCATTGATGGCCTGCACCATTTTCGCAATTTCAGACCTTGGAACGGTCGCATCCTCTAAGATGGTCGTCGGTTTTAACCGGGCAATCGCGGATAGCGCGGCGCGCCGAGCGGTCCTTAACGCATCTGCTTCTGCTTCCGACGCGGAGATTTGTATCGAGACCGCCTGTTCCTGCCTGCAAATTTCAGCCATGCTTGTTAAATCACGTTCGACTACTTCTGGAGGGCCATCCTGCTCGATTAAAAGCACGGCCTGCACATTGGTAGGCAGCCCGATTTGCGAAAATTCCTCGACTACCTTTAAGGTTGGCTGGTCAAGAAACTCAAGCGTTGTCGGAATGATTTTATTAGCGATTATCTTGGAGACGGATTGTGCCGCAGCTGACAGGTCTTGATAAAGAGCGAGCATCGTTTTTTTCGTTTCCGGCATTGGGATCAGCTTCAGAGTCGCCTCGGTGATGACACCAAGTGTTCCTTCAGAGCCGACAAACAGGCGGGTTAAATCATAACCGGCAACATCCTTCGCAAGCTTTCCGCCCGTCCGGATGACGTCACCATTCGGCAAAACGACTTCGAGTGCCATCACATAATCACGTGTTACTCCATATTTAAGCCCGCGCAAACCGCCGGAATTTTCATTAATGTTCCCGCCAATCGTCGAGATTTTCATCGAGCTTGGATCGGGCGGATAGAACAGCCCGCGTTTCTCCACGGCATTTATCATATCAAGGGTAATAACCCCAGGCTGGACAGTTACAGTTAAATTCTCCTCATCGATTTCAAGGATGCGATTCATCTGTTTAAAAAGCAGGACAATCCCGCCCTCGGTTGGACAGGTCCCGGCACAAAGATTCGTCCCAGATCCTCGCGGAACAATCGGCACTTGATGTTGATTACAAACCTTTAGGATTTCCGCAACTTCGGTCGTATTCCTCGGGCTAATCACCGCATCCGGCATCGATTGGAAGTTGGGTGTAGCATCATAAGAGTAAACCAACCGTTCCGTTTTCGAATCATCAAAATTAGCCTTTGTCACAATCGCAATCAGCTGTTCTTTTACTTCATTAGCAAGCATTCTAATTCCCCCATCTCATCCTGCAAATAAGATTATTTAATTAAAGTATAGGCTATATTAACTTTTATCGGTGCAAATTGAAAGAATAATAGCAAATTTTCCGATAATAGTAAAAAGACATCGCTATTTTCCAATAATAGTAAAATGGTGCCTGACACCAATTTCCAATAATAGTAAAACGGTGTCAGGCACCGCTAAGGTTTTGAAATAAAATTTCAATAAAATTATAATAAAAATAAAAATAAATTACAAAGGGAGATATATACATTGAGATATTCTTTATTGGCGACGGACTTGGATGGGACTTTGTTGAATGATGAGAAGGAGATTGATGTTGAAACGAGGGAGGCGATTAATGAGTACCGTCAGCGAGGCGGAAAGGTTGTGATTTGCAGCGGGCGTTCCCCGCTTTCCACTCTATGGATTGCCAGTACGATTGGCTTAGCGGGTGAGCCAATCATTGCATACAATGGTGCGATTTTGCTTGATGAGAATGGAGAGGTTAAAGAGCAGGCAGCTTTCCAAGATGAATCCCTATTAAGTTTCTGGGAATTATGCGAGGCGGAAGGTGTTTACGCCCATTTTTATGAAGGCGATACACTTTTGGTCCCTAAGGTCAATAAATGGAATGAAAACTGGATTGAAAACAATATTCCTACCCTTGGGAAATCTGGCGGCGAACTCAAAAGCTGTGAAAGTTTTCGGGAGAAATGCCAGGTCAAGGTCATGGAGGATTTCTACCGATACCTGAAGGAAACGCAGCCGAAGATTACCAAAATCGCTGTATTTGACGATGGCGATAGGCTCAGTGATTTTTCCAAACGGATTGGCGAACAGATCACGGAGATGGAAATTAGCAGTAGTTTTAACTTCCTAAATTTAGAGATTTCTCCTAGCGGTGTGACGAAGGCGTCGGCACTTTTAAGGCTGGCGGAGGAGCTTTCAATCCCTATCGCGCAAACCGCTGCCATTGGCGATAACTATAATGATTCGCTGATGCTCTCCACTGCAGGACTAGGTATTGCGATGGGAAATGCGCCAGAAAAGGTAAAACAGATGGCCGACCAGGTAACTGGTAATAATAATGAGGCAGGAGTTGCGGACGCCATCCGCCGCTATTTACTTGATTAGTGTCCAGTCGATTATTCTGAATATTCACTCTATATAGTTTTGGTGAAATACTTTTCTGAAATATCATTTCATTATTTTCTAAAATATATTGAATTATAATTTCAATAATAATATAATATATATATAGGTAAACGCTTACAGCATAGTAAAGACCAACAGGAGGTCATTGATACGATGGAAGAAAATCTTGAATTATTAACAACCGAATCACGTAATCAACTATCGATAACGATTGATACAGCTTCACCACTGGATATATTGCGGATCATGAATGACCAGGATCAATTGGTGGCATTAGCAGTCAAAGAAGTCTTACCAGAAATAGAGGCAGCCGTTCAATTTGCCTTTGAATCCTTTCAAAAAGGGGGACGTCTGATCTATGTAGGTGCAGGCACAAGCGGCCGATTAGGGGTGCTTGATGCCGTCGAATGTCCGCCTACCTTCAGTACAGACCCGGAAATGGTCCAAGGGATTATCGCTGGAGGAGAAGGGGCATTCTTGAAAGCAGTCGAAGGAGCGGAAGATCAGCCGGAATTTGGTGTTGCTGACCTGAAGGAAGTAGGGCTGACAGAAAATGATACTGTTATTGGCATTGCCGCCAGTGGACGGACACCATACGTGATTGGGGCGCTTCGCTATGCCCGCAGCATTGGTGCGAAAACAGTCGCACTTTCATGCAATAAAGATGCGGCCATTAGCAAGGAAGCCGACCAAAGCATTGAAGTGATTGTCGGTCCGGAGGTTTTAACTGGTTCGACTCGCTTGAAAGCCGGGACAGCACACAAAATGATTTTGAATATGATCTCCACCTCCTCGATGATTCTTTTAGGAAAAGCCTATGAAAATTTAATGGTCGATGTTCATGTAAGCAATGAAAAACTAAAGGAACGGGCGATTGGCATTATTCGAAAAATTACCGGGGTGTCCTATGAAATCGCAGCGGAGACCTTAGAAAAGGCAGATCTGCAAGTGAAAACGGCCATCGTCATGATTAAGGCAGAGACAACGAAACAGGAAGCGGAACAATTGCTAACAAAAGCCAATGGCTATGTAAAAAAAGCTATCCAAAATGAAGAAGAATGATGGGAATGAAAGTGGGTTTATCAGATGGCAGCAGGCGGTCTAAAAATGATCCAAAACATGGTTGAACAGCTTCCGGCTTCCGAGCGGAAAATTGCTGAATTTATTCTTGAAAATCCTCAAAGTGTTTTAAACAGTACGGTCAATGATATCGGGATCCAAGCCAATACAAGCGGCGCAGCCGTGATAAGGCTTTGCAAATCACTTGGCTTAAATGGGTTTCAAGATTTAAAAGTAAGAATTGCCGGTGATTTAGTGAAGCCAGTGGAACAAGGGTATCGTGACATTGAGCCAGGTGAATCCTTTTACACCATCGTTCAGAAGACAACCAGCAATAGTATCCAAAGCATCCGTGATACCGAAGAGATGATCAACTATGATGAATTGGAACGAGCAGTTCACACCTTATTACCTGCGCAAAATGTTCATTTTTTTGGCATTGGCGCATCCAGTATTATCGCCAAGGATGCCCAGCAGAAACTCCTGCGGATTCATAAAAATGCAACCGCTTTTACCGATACGCATCTTGTCGCTACCTTAATCGCAAATGCCAGCAAGGATGATGTGTTGTTTGGGATTTCTCATTCCGGGGAAACACCGGAGGTCATTAAAGTGATGGCGCTGGCGAAAGAGCGCGGCGTTAAAACGATAAGTTTAACTAAATACGGGCAATCGGCCGTCGCTTCGCTGGCAGATATTAAGCTGTTTACCGCTTATTCCGGGGAGGCGCCGTTCCGAAGTGCGGCCACTTCATCAAGGCTGTCGCAGTTATATTTAATCGATATTTTGTTTTTGGCGATGGCGACCGTTCAGTACGAGGAAACAATTCATACGATTGACAAAACAAGAGAAGCCATCCGGTTTATTAAACAAGGGAAATAGACTTTCAGGGAGGTGATGTGAACACCATTCCGTATCTTATTTTTGAAAAAATTAACAACAGAGAGAAGGGGAAGTAACATGGCTGGAGAGAACAAACTATTAGCCGAAAAGATTCTTGAACAATTAGGCGGACCAGCGAATATTGGCAATTACACACATTGTATGACAAGACTTCGCGTGACTCCGAACGATGAGTCGAAGGTCAACAAGGCGGCAATTAAGAAAATTGACGGAGTACTTGGGGTGGTCGAAGAAGAGACACTCCAAATTATTCTCGGTCCTGGAAAAGTTAATAGAGTGACAGAAGAGTTTGGTAAGTTAGTAGATGCAGCCGGCGGGATTGATTTGAAAGCGAAGGCGGCAAGCACAAAGTCTGAAATCAATAAAAAGAATGCGACACCATTTAAGCTGTTTTTACGAAAAATCTCAAGCATTTTCATTCCATTAATTCCAGCACTAGTGGCCTCCGGATTAATTACCGGGATTACAAAAGCAATCATTCAGGCTGGATGGCTGGCAGGGGATTCACAGCTTGCGACCATCTTAACGGTCATTGGCGGCGGATTATTTGGTTACCTTGGAATTTTGGTGGGTATTAATGCGGCGAAGGAATTCGGCGGTTCACCAGCACTTGGGGCACTTGCCGGTATTTTAATTATTAACCCAGCTGTTGCGGGAATTAAATTGTTCGGAGCGGATTTGCTTCCTGGACGCGGCGGTTTGATCGGCGTTCTGTTTGCGGCGATTTTTATAGCACTTGTCGAAAAACGAGTTCGTAAGTTTGTTCCACAATCACTTGATCTATTTATCACACCAACGGTTGCTTTATTGGTTACTGGTATTGTTACTTATCTTGTATTTATGCCGCTTGGTGGATTGGTTTCGGATATTATCACAAAAGGCTTAACCTCTCTCCTTGATATGGGTGGTGTAGTAGCAGGCTTTGTCCTCGGGGCAACCTTCCTGCCGCTCGTCGTTACTGGTTTACATCAGGGCTTAACACCGATTCATCTTGAGCTAATTAATTCAACAGGCATTGACCCGCTTCTCCCTATCTTAGCAATGGGTGGTGCTGGGCAAGTCGGAGCTGCGTTTGCGATTTACTTTAAGACGAAGAAAACTCGCTTAAAAAGAGCGATTGGCGGTGGTCTGCCAGCAGGTATTCTTGGAATTGGCGAGCCGTTAATTTTCGGTGTAACTCTTCCTCTAGGCCGTCCATTCTTAACCGCTTGTCTAGGAGCCGGTGTCGGTGGAGCCTTCCAAGCAGCGTTCAAAATCGCTACGGTCGCAATCGGAGTATCTGGTTTACCGCTTGCGTTCCTAGTGGTAACAGGTCAAGTTCTCCTTTATTTATTAGGGGTATTAATTGCTTATGCAGCCGGTTTCTTGTTTACGTACCTATTCGGTTTCAAAGACGACATGGCTGGTGAATTTGAGTGATTGGCATTTCCTTTTATTTAAATGATCCTCAAGCTGCGGCTCGGATCGAACTTGCCGGGAAAAAAGGTGTGAAGCGAGCGTTTACCTCGCTTCACATTCCTGAAGAGTCCGGGGATTTAGCGGACCGCGCTAGACAGTTGCTGCAAACTGCAAAGGAATCTGGGATCGAGGTTTATGCAGATGTATCGGCGCGGACACCTGCCCATTTAGGATTGGAGAGTTTGGAGGAGTTAAAATCCTTAGGGGTAATCGGGCTGCGCTTAGATGACTTTTTTGAGCATGAAACGATTTTGAGCCTGGCGAAGGATTTCAAGCTTGCGCTCAATGCTAGTATTTTGTTTGAAGAAGATTTACAGGCTCTGATTGCAGGCGGGTTAACGGCAAGTCAGCTGCTCGCCTGGCATAATTTCTATCCGAGGCGTGAAACAGGATTATCTGAATCTTTTTTCCACGCGCAAAATGAGCTTTTTATACGGTATGGGATTCCGGTCAGTGCTTATATTCCAGGTGACGGTGAGAAACGCGGTCCGCTGTTTGAAGGGCTGCCCACTCTCGAGGACCATCGTGAAGTAGATCCATTTATTGCGGCGCTGGAATTGTTCCGGGCCGGTGTCGAAGATGTTTATATCGGCGATCCCGAGGTTAGTGCAGACCTTTTGGAAAAATTAATCGAGTTTGATCGTCATACTCGTATTGCAATCCGCATCGAAGGCTTTCAAACGGGAGAGTTCCAGCTTCGCCCGGATTTTTCCCGTGATGTTCTTCGGCTGATGGATACGAGAAGTACAGATGCGGTCGTCCCTGAGCATACGGGGGCGCGGCCTGTAGGCACGATCACGAAAGACAATGACCGCTACGGGCGCTATCGCGGCGAAGTCCAAATCACCCTTCACGACTTGCCAGCCGATGAGCGTGTCAACGTAATTGGAAGAGTAATAGAAGAAGACCTGCCACTTCTCACCTTCCTCAAACCAGGTCAAAACATTAATCTAATTTAGGGACATGGAGACAGACTCTCCTTGTCTCATTTTTTTCAATTGGGACGCGGTACCAGTCCCCAAAATATGAGTTCCTGTCACCATCCGTAAGCACAGCCACTAAAGTATTTCCTTGCTCGTTGAGATCAGTAAATAATTTCTTAACAACAAAGGCTTGCACAGATTCCGTGCTAGCCTTTGTTGTTGTAATTATCGCGACTCTATATACGATAGGTCAACATCGGTTCATTAACGCATAATATGAAAATATTTGCTCCTTTCTCTCTATAAAAAACTAAGATAACCAATGATATTCACAAGGTATTTTTTTTATTTTCTGAAAATTAACACTGGAATAATCCTTACAAATTAGGTATGATTTTACTAGGCTTTTAGGTGGAAAAGTCGAATTTTGGTTAATGTCAAAAGTACGAAAGGGGTTGTGGAAAATACAGAAAATAATAGTTTGATAGCAAAGAAAGGGGTAATGATTTGGTAAAAAGGTCTTTCATGAAATTCAAACGAAAAATTAGGACCTTACTACTATGTTTTTCACTTATTTTTCCTAGTTTTGTTTCTACCTTTACTCCTGTTGCACATGCCGCTGGAGATTGGACGCCACACTATACAGAAGACCAGCGGTCATTAAGAAATGTTGCCTACGGAGGCGGAAAATGGTTAGCTACTTCACATTACGGTGTTTATACATCATCGGATGGAGATAACTGGAATCAATCCAACTCCCCAATAGCAGGTTATCAAGCTATTTATAGTGAGAATCAATGGATTGGTGTGGGCGATGCTGTAAGCAATATTGCTACCTCCGCAGATGGTATTACTTGGACTACAAGACTTTCCGGAGCCTGTACTTCCTTATTGTCCATTGCTTCCAATGGACAACGGTTGATTGCTGTTGGGACCGATGGGTGTATTGTCACTTCAACTGATAATGGGGTCAACTGGTTACCTATAAAGTCGGGGACAACCGAACACCTTACAAGAGTAGTGTATGGAAATAATAAATTTGTCGCAATGGGAGATAATGGTTTTTATGTTTCCTCGGATGGAATATCTTGGATGAAAACTTCCTACTATACTACAGATATGCTCCTCAGACTTACATACGGAAATGGTTTGTTTGTCGCAGTAGGTTATCCTGGAAAGATTCTAACATCACCTGATGGAGTTACATGGACCCAACGATCCACACCTATTGCTGAAGTTCTATATGGCGTCACATATGGTGCTGGAAAGTTTGTTGCTGTTGGGGACGCCGGTGTGATTAAATCTAGTCCTGATGGCAAGACATGGAGTTATGAGAGAAACCCTGTTTATCCAGGAGAAACCTTTAATAACGTTAATTTTGGAGATGGGAAATTTGTTACGGTTGGATATCGAGGACAAATCCTTACCCAGCAATTTACTCTTAGTACAAATGCTAATCTAAGTAATTTAACGACGAATCAAGGGGTTATGTCACCATCGTTTGCTGCGTCGACTACTAGTTACACGGTAAATGTTCCATACAATACAAACAATATTGGTGTGACTCCTACCACTGCCAATAGCAAAGCTACGGTCACGGTAAACGGGAAAAGCGCTACAAGCGGATTGACTACTACTTTTCCACTTAATGTTGGTCCAAATGTGATTACCATCATAGTAAAAGCACAGGATGGAACCACTCAAAAAACTTATACGATTACAGTTACCCGTAATCTATCCAACAATGCTAATTTAAATAGTTTATTTATTAATAATGGAACACTATCTCCGGCCTTTAACTCGGAGACTACCAGCTACACGGTTAGTGTTCCTTATGACGTGAAAAATATGGCCTTCACTCCTACCGTCGCCGGCGATTTCGCCACTGTGAAAGTGAATGGAATCAGTGTCCTTAGTGGAACAGCCTCTACCCCGATTAACCTGGGCACAGGCGATAACACTATTACCATTGTCGTCACGGCTCAAGATGGTTCGACGAAGACCTACACCGTTGTGGTGAAGAGAGCGAAGTCTAGTAATGCAGATCTTAGTAATTTAACAATTAGTAACGGAACATTATCTCCGGCCTTTAACTCGGGAACGACCAGCTACACGGTTAGTGTTCCTAATGACGTGAAAGATTTGGCCTTCACTCCTACCGTCGCCGGCGATTTCGCCACTGTGACAGTGAACGGAAAGAGTGTCGAAAGTGGATCGTCTTCTACCCCGATTAACCTGGGCACGGGCGATAACACTATCACCATTGTCGTCACGGCTCAAGATGGTTCGACGAAGACCTACACCGTTGTGGTGAAGAGAGCGAAGTCTAGTAATGCGGATCTTAGTAATTTAACAATTAGTAACGGAACGTTATCTCCGGCCTTTAACTCGGGAACGACCAGGTACACGGTTAGTGTTCCTAATGACGTGAAAAATATGGCCTTCACTCCTACCGCCGCCGACGATTTCGCCACTGTGACAGTGAACGGAAAGAGTGTCGAAAGTGGATCGGCTTCTACCCCGATTAACCTGGGCACGGGCGATAACACTATTACCATTGTCGTCACGGCTCAAGATGGTTCGACGAAGACCTACACCGTTGTGGTGAAGAGGGCGAAGTCCAGTAATGCGGATCTTAGTAATTTATTGATTAGTGACGGAACATTATCTCCGACATTTAGTTCGGGAACGACCGGCTACACGGTTAGTGTTAATTATGATGTTAAAGATATGGCCATCACTCCTACCGTCGCCGGCGATTTCGCCACGGTGACCGTGAATGGACTGGGTGTCGAAAGTGGATCGGCCTCTAACCCGATTAACCTGGGCACGGGCGATAACACCATCACCATTGTTGTCACGGCTCAAGATGGTACAACGAAAACTTATACCGTTGTGGTGAAGAGAGCGAAGTCCAGTAATGCGGATCTTAGTAATTTAACGATTAGTAACGGAACATTATCTCCGGCCTTTAACTCGGGAACGACCAGCTACACGGTTAGTGTTCTTAATGACGTGAAAAATATGGCCTTCACTCCTACCGTCGCCGGCGATTTTGCCACTGTGAAAGTGAACGGAATGAGTGTCGAAAGTGGATCGGCTTCTACCCCGATTAACCTGGGCACGGGCGATAACACTATTACCATTGTCGTCACGGCTCAAGATGGTTCGACAAAGACCTACACCGTTGTGGTGAAAAGAGCGAAGTCCAGTAATGCGAATCTTAGTAATTTAACGATTAGTAACGGAACATTATCTCCGGCCTTTAACTCGGGGACTACCAGCTACTCGGTTAGTGTTAATTATGATGTTAAAGATATGGCCATCACTCCTACCGTCGCCGGCGATTTCGCCACTGTGACCGTGAATGGGCGGGGTGTCGAAAGTGAATCGGTTTCTAGCCCGATTAACCTCGACACAGGCGATAACACCATCACCATTGTCGTCACGGCTCAAGATGGTACGACGAAAACTTATACCGTTGTGGTGAAGAGAGCGAAGTCCAGTAATGCGGATCTTAGTAATTTAACGATTAGTAACGGTACATTATCTCCGGCCTTTAACTCGGGAACAGCCAGCTACACGGTTAGTGTTCCTAATGATGTTAAAGATATGGCCTTCACTCCTACCGCCGCTGGCGATTTCGCCACTGTGAAAGTGAATGGAATCAGTGTTCTTAGTGGAACAGCTTCTACCCCAATTAACCTGGGCACAGGCGATAACACTATTACCATTGTCGTCACGGCTCAAGATGGTACGACGAAAACTTATACCGTTGTGGTGAAGAGGGCGAAGTCTAGTAATGCGGATCTTAGTAAGTTAACGATTAGTAACGGAACATTATCTCCGGCCTTTAACTCGGGAACGACCAGCTACACGGTTAATGTTCCTAATGACGTGAAAAATATGGCCTTCACTCCTACCGTCGCCGGCGATTTCGCCACTGTGACAGTGAATGGACGGGGTGTCGAAAGTGGATCGGCTTCTAGCCCGATTAACCTCGACACGGGCGATAACACTATCACGATTGTCATCACGGCTCAAGATGGTACGACGAAAACTTATACCGTCGTGGTGAAGAGAGCGAAGTCTAGTAATGCGGATCTTAGTAATTTAACGATTAGTAACGGAACGTTATCTCCGGACTTTAACTCGGGAACGACCAGCTACACGGTTAGTGTTCCTAATGACGTGAAAAATATGGCATTCATTCCTACCGTCTCTGGCGATTTCGCCAAGGTGACAGTGAATGGACGGGGTGTCGAAAGTGGATCAGCTTCCAACCCGATTAACCTGGGCACAGGCGATAACACTATTACCATTGTCGTCACGGCTCAAGATGGGACAACTAAAACTTACAATATTACAGTGAATCGAGCTAAATCTAGCAACGCTGATTTAAGTAAACTAACTATTGGTAATGTTTCTATTCCGTTTGAACCTGCAAAAACAGACTACAACTTGAATGTTGGAAATGAGACTACTAATTTTGATCTCTCAGTAACACTTGCGGATGATACCGCTACAGTCGAAATCAATGGTGAGCCAGTATTGAACGGAAAAGCTGTAATTCCATTAAAAGTCGGAAAGAATACCATCACGATTCTAGTAACAGCACAAGACGGTACGACAAAAATTTATTCCATCCATGTAACCAGAGCTGCCAACCCTGAAGATAGCCAATCTCATAATGGTTCGAATGGAAAAAAAACAGTAGATAAAGGCAAACAACATAGTCTGCCGAACACGGCATCCTCACAATACGATTTACTTCTTTTAGGTTTTCTTTTAACACTAAGTGGATATACACTGTATTTTGTATCAAGAAAAAGGATAATGAAGTAAATTGCAAAAAAAATGCCGTAACCGACAAATTTAACGGCTTAGTACTCGAAGTTAAAGCGAAGATGAGCGGGGTCCCGATTCCTTCTGCTCTGATTTCACCCAGGATAGCGGCGGAGCGTACATAGTTGTTGACCTTGTATTGTTCCCTAAGCAAACAAGTCTTCTACGGACTGGAATCGTGTAGGGATTATTCTTTTGGGCATTAATGTCATGGTTACGGTGATTGACCTTATCTCTAGTTATTTAAGAAATAAAATCGTATAAAAGTTGCTATAGGGCCGGCTCTGCCGGCCCTATTAATGAGAATTGAATCGAGTCGAAACCATCGACATGATTCTAAAGCAGCTGCTTCGTCAGCCTTCACACAATCAATTGCGACAACGAGCGCAATCATGATGGTTTCCATCTCTTCCAATTGTTTTAGGCGGCAATTGTCGGCGGAAAATTGTGGATTTCGTGACCCGCATCAGCTGAAGAGATTTAGAAGGCGTTACTGATAAATCGCGGTGAACCGTACCACAAGTACAGGCGTTTTTAGGTCCTACAACTACACCCAAGTTTTATTCTTGTTTGCATCGTTACTATTAAGCCGATTACGAGCGGAATTTTGACTTTTAGTAATCGGGATATGTTTTAACGCTTTTCCAAGCCCGTAAAGTGGCATATTTCCATAAATTGATTCATAATTACCGCTATTAATTTTATAAGTTTCATGATAAATTCCCACAGCGTCGTTGTTGCCTACTTTTTTATTGAAGTTTTCCCATGCTTTCAAGTGTTTCTCATTTCTTGCATAAGAAAGAAGGTCTTCAGTTGAACGCCAATATTGAATCATGACCGTCGTTCTAAAGCCAAAATAGCTTTCCATCGATAAAAAGCCTAATGCATCTTTGTTCGTATATAGCTCTTTAATCATCCCCGGCATGGCATTAAATACTGGAAGCCACTTATGCAGTGCTAAGCGCTTGTTCACCCTCATACCAATAATGAAGACGACAATGTCCTCTTGATTTTCAGTTGTATAACGCCCAGAATAGATTTTCTTAGCCATTATTATTCCTCCTGATCTGAAATTTTTTCAAGAGTAAAGGTACACCAGTCAATTGCAGCCTTTGTTACTCTTTTTCCATAATCTAATGTAAACAACCAATACAACGAATCCTCCCCATTATCTTGGTATTTGGAAATGGCCTGTTCAATACTTTCATATGTTTGGTAACGAGCATCTAATTTTTGCTTATAATCTTCGAGGAGGAATACTGTGCTTTCCTTGGATTGATAGCGCCCAAAAAATAATTTAAGCAAAATTTCATTTCGTTCAATGGGAATTTGATCAATTGGTCCTTCCAACCAGTTTTTTAACGTTTCGATTCCTTTTGAAGTGAGGAAATACTCATTTCGATCAGGCTTTCCTTTTTGTGAAGAAATATGGACTTCTGCTAATCCATCTTTGACAATTATTTTTAATGTCGGATATATTTGGCCGTAACTAATTTTCCAAAAGTGATTTAAGCTTCGATCGATTAGCTGCTTAATAGCATAGCCAGACTTGCATTCCGTAGTTAAAATACCAAGAATGGCATATGTTGTATGAGTGTAATGTTCCAAAGTAATCCATCCTAACTAAAAGATATATATCATTTAGATATATTATATGAAATTTATTTGGAAAAAGATACTAAATTAATATTTACCAAGAATATATTTTTATCAAAAAATGTTTATTTTATGGGGAAAAATGTATTTTTAAAGGGTCTGGAAATTTAAAATTTATAACCATTTGTATCTAGGGGAATTGAATTAGAGAAAAATAGATATTTAAAGGGACAATTGGATATGCCTTCTTGTCCTATTTTTATTTTCACTTGTGATTTACCGGAAGTATGCTTTTTGGCTACATTGTTTTAGAAGGAGGTCTCTCAAATTTCAGAGAGACCTCCTTTTTTTGAACGCTCAGCATCGGAATCATACTTTCCAGAAAATACTCAAAGTTAACAATATTTACCTCCAATTAATATAAATACCCATCAAAATTAACATTCTGTTGAGATAATAAAATTTGTATCTTTTATGAGAGGAGTTTAGGAGGAGTACCAGAAAAAATCAATGGCCAAAATGAGAGGAGTTTAATAAGAGTGACCAGAAAAAAAGAATCACTATCAAAACTAATTTCAGTACTTTTAGCAGTGCTTTTAGCTTTCGCTGGACTTGTAACGCCTAAGCCAGCATCAGCAGCAGCACCTGCGGGAATTCCGTCACAAATTGCCATAAGTATAGGCGGAGGGGCGGATTCAGGTAAATCGGCGATGAGTTTTAATTGGGTAACTGATCCAGCGGTGACCAATTCAGAAATTATTTATGGAACGTCACCGAACTTGGATGATGGTGTGAAAAAAAGCGCCACAAAGACTACTCCAGTTGCCTCAGATATTTTTCCAGAGAATAGGCGGACTGACTTTAAAGCGATCAATTCCTTTAATGTTGTGATTCAGAATCTTACTCCTGATTCAAAATATTATTACAAAGTTGGCAACTCAAGCGGCGGATATAGCGCTATTGCTAGTTTTACCGCACCTGCGGATCCTGCTGCAAACAAGCCGTTTTCTTTTGTCATCACTCCGGATACACAGGGAACATCTGTTAGTTCGTTTGATAACACTGCCAAGTTATACGACTATATTAAGGAGAATGAACAGGATGCTGCATTTCTTCTTCATATGGGTGATGTGGTAGAGGATGGGCATGTTTCAGATCAATGGCAGTTATTCTTTGATGCAGCTCAAAACCTTTTAGATACGCTGCCAATCATGGCAACTCCAGGTAATCATGACGGTGCATCCTATGACAGAGATTTTGTGCAGTATAAAGCAAGATTTAACCATACGTCTTTACATAAACCAGATGGGTTGTCTTCAGTTGCTGATGGGACGGTCTATTCCTTTGAATATGGAGATGCCTTGTTTATTTCACTTAATTCATATGCTTCGTCCACTGATAAAGATATCCAATGGAAGTTTTTGGAGGAAGAAAGTGCAAATACCTCGAAGGCATGGAAAATAGTATACTTTCATGTTCCACCCTACGATCCAGGTGCAAGTCACTATAATATCGACAATGTAACTGGTAAAAAGCTGACCGATGCAGGCATCGATTTGGTATTCCATGGACATGAACATGCCTATGCCAGAACCACTTTAAAGACAACCTCTACTGCAGCAGGCACAGGAAGCATTGAAAATGCAAAATTCGGCGAAGCACCTACCTATGTAATAGGGGGAACGGTATATAACTACGGTTACAGCCTCGACAACCGTGACACGTCTTGGAATGATTATTTTTATGACCTTCGCATTGATAAAACAGGTACGGGCGGCGGTAAAATTTATGCACCAGGTGTGTACAGCAAGGTAGAGGTTACGAGCAATGCTATAACCTATAATGCGTACTATAAAGCTACAGGCTCTGAGAATCCATTTCGTGTCATCGATAACTTCACGATTACAAAATCAGAGGATAAGATTACCCAGCCGAAAGGCGGCGGTACGGAACCAACCTCTGTAACCTTCTTGTATGATTCGTTTAATCAAGAGTCAGGCAAGTATCTCGCACGCTTTAATTGGGTAACTCCTGTAACAACAAAAACAACGCAGCTCTATTATGCTAAAAAATCAGACTTTGAAAGCAATGGCGGAAAGTTTACAAATGTTGTTGTAGGAACAAATAACACAGTAGATCTTTCAAGCGCGCTTGCCAATGCGAACTATAAGGGAGCAGGGACCGAGTACTCTGTTGCGCCAATCCAAAGCCATAAGGCGGAAACGGCCACACTTGAGCCCAGTACGGAATATGTATATTCCGTTGGTGACGGTTCCATGAATGTCACCAGCGTAGAATCACCGGCTAGTTTTAAAACACCTGCAAGTAATCTTGATACATTTAACTTTAACTGGGTTACTGACGTACATGCTGCACCTGACTCTAGTCACAATGACAAAGCTCTCAACCAAGCATTTACTGATTTCCCGGATGCTTCATTTATACTGAGCTCAGGCGACCAGGTCTCCTATGCTTTCGATACCTCGCAATGGGATACTTTTTTTGAGGCAAATGCCGATAAGTTCGCCCGTGTGCCGCTGTATCCAGGGACAGGAAATCATGAGTACGACGGTGCAGGCAATAGCTGGGCCCCGAATAACAGCTGGGACTCGGTAGACCCAACGCTGCAAAACCTTTTGGGACGCTACAATCCGCCTAAAAACGGCGCGTCATTTTACGGCGGCGGTGACGGTACTCAAAGAATGGTATCGGGGTTAGACAAAAGTCAGTTTGCGTCAAGCAACTACTATTTTGTTTATGGCGATACACTTTTCATGATGATGGATTATCAGGATCAAAGCAGCAAAGAGCAAATAAAGGCTCAGCAGGACTGGATGAAGTCCGTGGTTAAACAAAACCCTACTAAGTGGCGTGTTGCTGTTATCCACAAAACTCTTTTCGGATATCGTATGGCAAACCCTGTGGCATCCTGGACAAACGCTTTTGATGAAGCTGGAGTTGATGTGGTGCTTGCCGGACACGATCATCTCTATGTCCGTACAAAGCTTTATGCAAATGGTGCAAACATTGAACCGCAGACTTACGGTGACGGAACAACCTATATCACAAGCTATTCTGGAAATAACGACAGACGCGGACCTTATTTCGAAAGTAACAAAAGGGACCCCGAAAAGGTAGCTTATGTAGATGTTCGGCCAATTGGTCTAGGATTTTCGAATATTTCTATTTCACCAAATGAAATCAGAGTAACAAGCAGAGGATACGATAAAGAAGGGAACTTGGTTACAGGGGATGACAACGCACTGGTTACAAACAAACCACGTACCCATAATTTAGCATCATGGAATTATCCGTCAGTCCCAAAAGATGCTAATGAATTGACCATTACAGATGTAGCCATCACAGGTATTGCGAAAGAAGGACAAACACTGAATGCCTCCATTACTCCATCAAGTGCTGCCGCATCTTTCAGATGGGAGAGCTCAAACGATGGCACGAAGTGGACAACCATTGCAGGAGAAACATCATCGAAATATACCATTAAAGCAGAAGATGTAGGTTTGTATTTGCGCAGTGTTGCCACCGGAACAGGTTTTTATAACGGAGAAGCAACAAGTGCTGCCACTGCTAAAGTCACACCACTTGCTGGCAGCAGCACAGTTACGGTAAAAATCGGAACAGCAAATGAACTAGATGCATTGTCAAAAGGGTTTGGCACATCCGCCTATCCGATTGACGGTAAATACGTGTTAACTGCAGATATTGATTTGAGTAATGTGCCATTTTCTGCAATCGGAGGGGGCACCACTCCAACGCCGTTTTTAGGCACATTTAACGGTAATGGTTATACCATAAGCAATATGAGAATCGAGAGTAACAACAATAGCACAGGCTTCTTTGCTTATATAGGCACAGGTGGCAGAGTAGCAAATCTTAAATTGGTGAATGTTGATATTACCGGAAACAATAGCACAGGCGCCATTGCAGGGACTTCCACAGGCACGATTGAAAACGTCTATGTGGATGGAAAAGTAACTGGCGGCAGCAATATAGGGGGAATTGCAGGTACACTCCATGCTGGTACTTTGCAAAATTCTAAGGTTCATGCAGATATTCATGGCAATACAGTTGGAGGCTTGATTGGAAGTACAAACTTTAATGCTTCAGGTTCGCCGCTGACCGTCAAAGACGAAAAAACTGGAAATGTTATCCTTAATAACGTTGTAATGGGTTCGGTCACAGGCGGAAATGATTATTCCGGTGCCGTTGTTGGTGATATGGGGGGATCTTCAGGCGCTCTACTCCAAACTTTAAATGGCAATATGGTGGCCAATGAAGTAAATGGGGTTACTCCTGGAAAAATAGCAGGCTACTGGTCTGGCAGCAGACCGATTATCGAAAAAGACCAAATGAACTACTATAACAGTGACAAGTTAAGCACAAGTGGACTGCCATCAGGAATTGTCCCTGCATTTGCCGGAAAGACGGCATCTGATTTTACAAAGAAAGCAACATTCGAGGCCTTGGGATGGGACTTTAAGGACGTTTGGGATTGGGATGCAACGAATAACGTTCCTGTACCTAGGGTGATTGATGTTGGTGGAGAGGGAGCTGAAGATAACTTAGTCACGATTATCACATCGGCAGGTTCGGGAGGGACGATTTCTCCAGAAGGAAATGTGTTAGTCGAGCGTGGAAAGAGTCAAAAGTTTATATTCACACCAAATAAATATTATGAAATTGACACCGTGAAAATAGACGGAGAAAAAAATCCTGAAGCGGCTGCGGCAGGCGAGTATACCTTTGAAAATGTTAGTGAAGTACACAAGATTGACGTCACATTCAAGCTTTCGGATTCCGTTTCTGGTGTTGCTCCAAGCCTTGTTTCAACAAGTGCCTATTACAACAGGGCAGTTGAAAAACATATTGGGGTAACGGTAGACTTTGGAGAAGGCGCTCTCGGAATTCAACCAGAGAACTATCGAAAAGCGGTCAAAAGCGTCAAGATTATGAAGGATAATAAACTAGTTCTTGATGCCCAAGGCGGATATTGGTTCCCAAGCACAGGAAATGGTCAACCCGAGGAGCTGCTTGAGATTTGTTGGGATGACATCATCAAGTTACCTGGATACGACGATTTAGTTCCAGGGACATTTGATTTAGTTATTACCTTTAACGACTTGAATTCCTCTGAACACACCATACCTTTGATTGTAGAAGACGGGATTGCCTCTTCTTTGACTGTAGATGGAGGAATCATTACGGTAGACGGAAATGAGGTAAACAGTCCTGCTGAGATTAAGAAGGACTCGAAAGTTACTGTGAAGGCTGTTGGTCCGAGCGGACAAAGGTTTGTAAAGTGGACGGCGACAGGTCTTGAAAATGTTGAGTTTTCTGCAGATCCATTTACATTTACGATGCCAGCAAATAAGGTTACATTAAAAGCCGAGTATGAAAACATACCAAGCAGTGAAGACAGCGGAAAAGGCTGGGTTTCTAAAGCTGGCAAGTGGTATTATTACGATCCACAAACAGGTATGATGAAAACTGGCTGGCTAAAAGATAAGAACGAATGGTATTACTTGCAACAGAATGGCGAAATGAAAACCGGCTGGTTATTCGATGCTGGTAAATGGTATTACCTTGATTCAAGTGGTGCGATGAAAATAGGCTGGGTAAAACTTGGATCCACTTGGTATTACTTAGAAAGAAATGGTGTAATGAAAACCGGCTGGTTATTAGACGTTGGCAAATGGTATTACCTTGATTCAAGTGGTGCAATGAAAATAGGTTGGGTAAAACTTGGCTCCACTTGGTATTACTTAGAAAAAAATGGTGCGATGAAAACCGGCTGGTTAATAGACGCTGGCAAATGGTATTACCTTGATTCAAGTGGTGCGATGAAAACGGGCTGGGTTAAATCTGGATCCACTTGGTATTATTTGGGGAATAGTGGTGCCATGGAGACCGGCTGGTTGTTAAATAGCGGGAAATGGTATTACTTGGATAACCAAGGTGCAATGCAAACCGGCTGGGTATTGACAGGCAAAAAATGGTACTACATGTATGTTAGCGGACAAATGGCCGCAAACACAACTATTCAAGGATATAAGCTTGGTTCAGATGGTGCGTGGATAAAATAACATAGTGATTGAATTCTAGTGCCTGACCCTGATGTGCTAACGCTTTAACACATTGGAGGTCAGGCGCTTTTTTTTCTGTTGCTGTAAAGGTAGCTTGCACTATTCTTATTCATAATAAGACCGTCTCTTTAATAAATTAGGTATTATATTAGCCATTGTCTCTGCAACTTGTACGATTATTCCGTTTGAAAGGACAGATGGAAATGGGGAATAGAACAGGGGATGAGAGTCTGAATGTCATCTATATCGTTCTAGATGACGTGGGTTACTCGGCTTTAGGCTGCTATGGTTCGGAGATTGAAACACCTAATATCGATTCATTAGCTGAAAACGGCCTGCGGTACAATAATTTTACTGTAACTCCTTTGTGTTCTCCTACTCGAGCTTGTCTGCTAACAGGTCGTAATTGCCACTCGGTCGGGGTGGGACTTGTAACGGAGATAGATTGGGGACCTCAATACCCGAATAAACGAGGGAGAATTTCCAATACGGCTGCAACAATGGCGGAAATTTTAAAGTTGAATGGGATGGCTACATATATGGTTGGAAAGTGGCATCTGGTTCCTGGTCATGAAGCAGCATCAAGCGGCCCTTTTGAAAACTGGCCACTTTCAAAAGGCTTCGGGCGCTATTATGGCTTTTTATTAGGGATGACGGATCAATATGCGCCAGATTTAGTATACGATAATCATCGTGTAAACAAACCTAATACAACAAAATATCATTTATCAGAGGACCTAGTTAATAAAACGCTGGAATTTCTGACGGATCATATCTCTGTTACTCCTGATCGGCCCTTCTTCCTGTATTTAGCCTTTGGGGCGCAGCATGAGCCACACCAAGTACCAAAAGAATTTATCGATCAATATGAGGGCGTTTACGATAAGGGCTGGGATCTGATTAGGGAAGAACGGTTCGAGCGGCAAAAGAAAATGGGCATCATTCCGCCATTTACAGAACTCGTGGAACTCAACCCTGGGATTAAGCCATGGGACGAACTGACAGCGAAAGAAAAAGAATTGTTTATCAAATTCCAACAGACGTACGCAGGATTTCTGACCCATACGGATCAGCAAATTGGCCGACTGCTGCAATTTCTAAAAGCAAAAAACAAGCTAGACAATACCATTCTTGTGTTACTTTCCGATAACGGGGGAAGTCAGGAAGGCGGCTTGAATGGCTCCATAAATGATACCGCCTATTTTAATGGAATTGAAGAAAACGTAGAGGTCATGTTTGATCATCTAGATGAAATCGGCGGACCTTTGACAAGCCCTAATTATCCGAAAGGGTGGGCGCAAGTATGTAATACACCGTTTAAATATTATAAGAAAGATACGTTTTATGGTGGGACGCATGTCCCCCTCATCATCCAATGTCCACAACGTATTCCAGACCCTGGCTCGATTCGCTCGCAATTTTATCATGCCATTGATATCACTCCTACGATATTAGACCTCCTAAACATGGATGCTCCTCTAGCATATGAAGGCGTTCCACAGATGCCGATGCATGGTGTGAGTATGAAGGATACCTTTACAGAGCCGCATGCTCCATCAAAGCACAAGACGCAGTATTTTGAAATGGTTGGACACCGGGCTATTTGGCATGATGGGTGGGTTGCTGTTACTTATCATGAAACAGGTATACCCTTTAATGAAGATGAGTGGGAATTATACAATGTAACGGAAGATTTTTCGCAAAAGTATAATCTAGCAGCAAAGTATCCACGAAAATTAACAGAGCTTCAAGCAATATGGTGGCAGGAGGCTACGAAGTACGGAGTCCTCCCCTTAGATGATAATCCGTTTAGAAAAGGGTATGAGGGCTTGCAAGAAGGAAGAACAATATTTATTTTCTATCCGGGAATGGCTCATTTGCCATCAACTGCTGCTCCAAAAGTAACCCTTTCTTCTTACTCGATCACGGTTCCAATCTTTCGATCGAATCGTAAAGAAGAAGGTGTATTAATAGCCCATGGCAATCATTCAAGTGGCTATACATTCTATATAAAAGATAATTATTTATTTTATGAATATAACTATGTAGGTACTGTCTATAAAATACAATCGAATGTTGAAGTACCCGTTGGTTATTCTACGATCCGATTTGAATTTATTAGAAAAATATTTAGTGAAGGAACGGGCAAGCTCTACATCGATGGTCAACAGGTGGGCACATTGTATATGCCTCGTACCTTACCATTTGTGATTTCTGTTGAAGGGATGGATATCGGCCGGGATCAATTAACATCAGTGAGTCCTAACTACCCCGTCCCGGAATATCCGTTTAGTGGGCATATTGAGAGAGTAATTATTGAACTTGATGATGATCAAGAATATAGCAAGTTTTTGAAGAAGGAAAAAAGAGAGCCCATATACATTAATATAAATGGCACAATTATTTTTCTTTGATCCTTTAGAGAAAGGGAGTAATAAATTGGGTAAGGACAACAGTTTCCACATTCTTGCTAAGCCAACGGGTCCGATTTGTAATCTCGATTGTCAGTACTGCTATTACACCGAAAAGGAAGCTTATTTTCCGAAAGGCCACTCCTTCAGAATGTCTGATGCGGTGTTAGAGTCGTATATTAAACAGTATATCGACTCCCAAGATACAGCGGAAATTGTCTTTGCATGGCAGGGAGGCGAACCAACCTTAATAGGCATAGATTTCTTTCGTAAGGCTGTTTCTCTGCAAAAAAAGTATGCGGACGGGAAGCACATCACCAATACGATTCAAACGAATGGCACATTATTAACGGAACAATGGTGTGAATTCTTTTCGGACCAGAATTTTTTGGTAGGTCTAAGTTTAGATGGACCTGAGCCTATTCATGATCAGTACCGGATTGATCGTGGGGGAAAACCGACATTTGAACGGGTGATGATGGCACTGTCGCTGTTAAAGAAACATCACGTCGACTTTAACATACTTACCTGTGTCACAAGGTATTCCGCTTATAAAGCGCTGGAAATCTATCGGTTTTTTAAGCAACAAGACATTCAATTTATACAGTTTATCCCGATTGTAGAAAGAGAGGTGAATGAAGGAGCCTTAGTGCTTTCCTTAAACCATGCCACACCACCTTCTCTAATAATGGAAGAAAATCAACAAACGGTCACTCCTTGGACAGTAGAACAAGAAATGTATGGGGAGTTCCTCATTGAAATTTTTAACGAGTGGGTTCAGTACGATGTAGGATCAGTTTATGTCATGAATTTTGAATGGGCATTAGCCTCCTGGATAGGAATCCCGTCCCCTATCTGTATTTTTTCGGAAGAGTGTGGGCGTGCTGTCGCGATGGAACATACTGGTGATCTGTTTTCTTGTGATCATTACGTTTATCCTGACTATCAATTGGGAAATATTACTGAGGGCTTAATGAATCTAATGAATCTGCCATCACAACATGCCTTTGGAAAGCAGAAACGAGAGACACTGCCCTCCGTGTGCAGAAATTGCGAGGTTCGATTCGCTTGCCATGGAGAATGTCCCAAACATCGATTTCTAGTTTCAGAGCAAAATGAGCCCGGGCTAAATTATTTGTGTAAATCCTATAAAAAGTATTTTAATCATATTCATCCTTATATGATGAGGATGAAGCAGCTGTTACAAGCGGGCCAGCCAGCTTCGAATATTAATAAAATGATGGTGGACCAAGGTGGTCTTTCTTATTAATAGGAGTTAACCGAACTAAAGTTGATGCCGGTTTTGAGTTTTTGTTTATTTACATAAGCTATTATCTCTAACTAAACTTTTCTATCTACTGCTTGAGGAGGTTGTTCAAACCATTTTTCTTTTATTGCTAAAAGTAAACCTAATCCATAATACTTCTTCATATTGTCTGATATTTTCTCCAATTTAGAAACGATATCCGTTCTTAAGCTGGAAGTCATGGATTGACTTATCATGGCGAAACAGAATATTCCGAGACAAGTATTCACAAAGAACAACATTAACTTATCGGAGAATGGAGACATCTCTACTTCGGAAAATTTATAGTCCCCTGAAGCTGACATCGGAATATTTTCTTTTTCAAGAACTTCTTGAAGTGATTCTAATACTTTTTCGATTCCATCTCTACCTTTACTAAAATGTTGTTTTACCTCTTTTGCTTTGGCTAATTTACTAAAAGTGACAAAAATCATTTTTGAAAACTGTGCTCTATGGATAATCCTAGATAAATTGGCGATTTCAGGGGCGTTTAAAGGTCTTGAACCACCAAAAAAACCATTGAGAAAGATCATGGTATCAGCAAATTCTACATCACTATCCATCTCTACTTGTGGAGGCTTCAAATATACTCCAAGGGATCCCATTAAGTCTACGATTTCATTCTGGATTTTTACGGAAAATGCAATGTTTACTTGAAAATGCTCTCGAACATCGTTTCTGGTGCAATCAGATATTGCAACTGGATATGTACTCATCGAAAGGTGTGTAAGATCAAAGCAAAAATACAAAATAAAGGTATCGGAAAATACTTTGAGTCCGTCAATCCTTACGTCTTCTTCGGTAAAACCATGAGGAATAGAAAGATTCTCTTGGATAAAAATCTCCTTGAGTTCATGAATGTTCTTTTTAGCTTGATGTAGCATTTTTTCTATCACTTGTTTTATTGCGCTATCTTCTGTGCTTGCAAAAAAATATTCGAATAGTCTTTGTTCCATACTGCTCTTTAAATAGGAAGACCAAAGGTTAGATACTTCGTTTGCCGTTAATTCTATTAAGGGCTTATTGTTTTTGGTCTGACTCATATTAATCACTCCTTACTCATTATTATCACTCTTAAGTCGAAATTTATTTACAATTGCTAGAAGTAATTTAGAATAGTTATAAAGGGCGAACGTTACTCCCCTTATAACCAGTATTATGTGGGAAAATAATGATCGCTAAAACAGTAGTGAAAAAACTAAACTTTCAAAAGTATTAGAAATAAATAGGCGGGGTGGATAAAGATGGCTAAAACAGTTGTGGAAAAACTAAACTTACAAAAGTATAAAAAAATAGCGGTGCTGAATGTGCCAGACGGTGCGGATTATTTAGCGGAGTTAGCAGATTATGATACAGAGCTTGCAGATAGTAAATATGATCTTATTTTTGCTTTTGTGCTTGATATGGAGTCATTAAAAGAACTCGTAAATAAGGTAATCCAAAAGGAGTATCTAAATAAAAACGGCTATCTTTATTTAGCTTATCCCAAAAAGGGGAATAAAGTTTACTCAACGTTTATCCATCGCGATGATTTATTAGATGGGTTGGGTGCAGATGGAGGAGGTTATCTTGGGTCAAGTACAATCAAATTTTCGCGGATGGTTGGATTAGATACGGTCTTTACGATTGTCGGTCTAAAAGAGGATTCTCGAGGCAAAAATCAAGTATCTACAGAAGCAAGTCAATGTGTAGACGACTATATAGCAATGATTCCAGAGGTAGAAAAAGATTTGCAAGATACTCCGGATTTACTTGCTTTCTATCAGTCACTCACTCCAGGGTACCAGAAAGATTGGGCTCGATATGTGTACAGTGCTAAACAGGAAGCGACCAAAGAAAAACGACGAGAAGAAATGAAACTAATCTTGGGTCAGGGATACAAGAGCCGGGAATTATATCGTGGGGCAAAATAATAAGGGATAAGGTGGCGGGCTCCTCGTACCAGTTTCAGTTATCAATTGGGACGCGGTCCCCATGTCCCATAATGAGGTGAACGCGTGAATGAAAAGAAGGCTGTTTTTGCTTTTTTTAAGTGTGTTTTTGGTGGGGCTATTTGCTCTATTATTTGTTTTTACTATTTTTATCGAGCCTCCTATTAAACTCAGCGGTATTGAAAATGGGAAAGTTTATGCTGCCCATCCGGTCATTCATTGGGAGAAAAGTTTTGCGACCACCCGTGTTACTCTAAATGGAAATGAAATAAATCCAAATTATGCGGTAAAAGAGAATGGAAGCTACATACTTAAAGGGGAGTCAGCGTTTCTTTGGAAAAAGAAGAAGGTTTCCTATTCATTTGAAGTGGATGATAAGCCCCCGGCTGAACCGCTCATAAAGGAACGGATTAAACCGGTGTATTTCAAACAGGCCATGTTTACACTTGATAAGGTGGCAGATGTCACATACAAAGCTGCATTAAATGGGAAAGAGATCTCCATGGATCAGCCAATTCAGCAGCCTGGTGAAAATACGTTAATGATTACAGCCACAAAGCCCAACGGATTAACAGCAACGAGAAAAATCTCATTTTCTATTGATGAGCGGATATTTTCAGAAAAAGCTATTAATGATTTTGTGGACTATTATTTTCAAAATGATGTACCCAGCATAATAAAATTTACCGGGAATGTGGCAATCCACTTGGATGGGGACTACAACAAAGACGATGTTAAAATGGTTGAAAAGGCAATTAAAGAACTGAAAACCTTTTTCCCGTATAAAATGGAAATTCAAGAAAATAAACCTAATCCGGAATTCAAACGAGCCATTAAAATGGTTTTTACACCAATTGAAAACTTTAGCATTTATTCTGTAGAGTGGGATGATGCGTGGGGCGTTGAAATGGAGGCAATACACAATGCTGTCTATGGAACGATGGAATCCTTCATCCTAATTGGAACAGATAAGGAAATCACAAGAGAGTATCGAAATTCGCTCATCCTTCATGAGCTGCTTCATGCAGTAGGACTGTCCAATCATATTGAATCCCCAGAAAGCAGCCCGCTTTTTCAATACGCAAACAAGACCGTTACTTTGGGCGATAAAGAGAAAATGTTTGGTACACTTCTTTACTTAGGTGACATGGAGCCTAATATTAATAAAGAAGAGGCAATGAAGCAATTAGAACCAAGAAGTCAGTAAGGGACATGGACAGGCTCCTTGTCCTATTTTCACTTTCTTTTCACTTTTTTTATTTATGATGGTTTTATTAAAGGTAATGGAGTTGACTATGATGAGAAAGTGGAAGGTTTATATTCCGGCAATAATCGTTTTGTTTTTTTGTGCGGCATTAATAGCGTATGAATTTTTTCTAACACCAACTGGCGGTCCCGGCGGCCATGGACACCATCCAGAAGGCGGGTTCCACCCAAAGGGTCAGAGTTCGTTTCGGGGAATTTTCAACAAGCTCGGTACGATTGCGATTATCGGTGGAGCTATTACGTATTCCTGGGTGCGATTTAAGAAAAAATTAAAATCTTCCTACCCGTTTATTAAAAAGTTTTCCAAGCTTTTATTCCGTGTGCATAATGTAATTGGCTATGGTATTTTAATTCTAGGTACCGCGCATGGCGCCTATTATCTGATTACGGAAAAGCTAACAGGTAAGGGCGTTCTGAACGGTATTGCCGCATTTCTCCTTCTATTAACCGTTGGAGTATATGGATTTTTAATCAGACGAATAAAGAACAAATACACGAGGAAAGTCCACTTTTGGGTAAGTAACGCTTCCCTGATTGCCCTTCTTATTCACGCAGGGAGCTCCTTTATTTTACCGGCTTTATTGACACTGGCGGCATGGGGCATTTTTGAAATAGCAGAGAGGCAGCATTCACAAAAGCAAATTGCGGAGGGTGAGGGTATTTGAATATATTACTGGCCGAAGATGATACACGGCTTGGACAGCTAATCTCACACATGCTTATAAAAAAGGGCGGTTACCGTGTCGATTGGGTTGAGCAAGGAGAGGATGCGTATGATTACGCGCTTGCTTCCCATTACGATGTGGTTATTCTAGATTGGATGATGCCAGTAAAGGATGGTATTTCCGTTTGCCGCGAGCTTCGTTCAGAAGGATATGGCGGCCCGATTTTAATGCTAACCGCGAAGGATGCCGTCCAGGACAGGGTCGAAGGTCTTGATGCAGGAGCGGATGATTATCTGGTGAAGCCGTTTGAAATCGATGAACTATTAGCCCGTCTTCGTTCACTGTCACGTCGTAATTTTGCTCCTATTCAGGAGGAATCCGTTTCATTTGGCCAGTTTACATTGAACAGGACAAGCCGGAACTTAGCGGTCGCTGGAAATGAGATTCAGCTGTCCCCAAAGGAGTTTCAATTGCTTGATTTGCTGCTGCAAAACAAAGGACAAGTGCTGACGAGGGAAATTATCCTTGATCGCATCTGGGGCTATGATGCCGATGTTTCGTATAAAATTGTCGATGCAACCGTGAAGCTTTTACGAAAAAAATTGGACGTGGATATCATTCATAGTATCCGCGGGGTAGGGTATAAACTTGAAGGATAAATTACGCAAAATCGTTCAAAGCATTGTTGGCGGGGATGTATTAAACCGGACGCAAAAGCGTTTAACACTTTATAATAGTGGATTGCTGATGATCTTCCTTTGTCTGTTTGCTGGGATTGTCTATTTGCTTTTATATACCGCAATGGCCTATCAGGAACAGCAGACATTACAGAATTTGATTCACCAAACGGTCTACTATCAAGAAGAATTGCAAACTAAATCGGATAATCCGCGCGAAGATCTATTAATGTCAGGCAATGAAGAACTCTTTTATTATTCAATTGTCAATACCTCTGGGGAAGTGCTGGTAGGGAATAGCCGGATTTCTCCAAGTCAATCGATTACCGATAGCATCCGCGGCTGGGTCCCGAGGGAGGGAGAAACACGATCGAAGGAATTTACCGTCTCACCCCCTCCTAATCGAGGTGAAAGACATGCCCATGATGAGCATTTTAAAAGGCACACGATTCATATCCTGCTTGCCGGACAGCCTATTTATATAGGAAACAAAATAACGGCGATTGTATACGTTGGGATTGACCAAACTTCCCACCATAGGCTGTTACAAATTTTGTTATGGATTCTAGTAGGACTGATTTTATCCTTCTTTCTAGTTGCTTTAGGGATCAGCCACAAAATGGCAAAAAAGGCCATGGTTCCGGTCCACCAATCGTTCAAACGTCAACGGGAATTTGTCGCTGATGCCTCACATGAGCTGCGAACGCCATTAAGCGTGCTTTATACCTCTCTTGAAGTGTTAGATTTAGAGGAAGAAAATCATTTTTCAGATTATTCCCGGCAAGTAGTGGACGATATGAAAGATGAAGTGAAACGGATGACAAAGCTAGTGGGAGATCTGTTAACGCTTGCACGCGTTGATTCCGGTGTGGCAAATATGAATATGACGCCATTTGATATTGCGCCAATAGCTATGCAGCTCATCCGTTCAATACAGCCTGTCGCTAAACAGAAGGACATTCAAGTAACTGCGAATATTCCGCATGTCTTGCAGGTTGTTGGCGATATTGAAAAGCTAAGGCAGTTGTTTTACATTTTATTGGATAACGCGATTAAATATACACCTGCGAATGGTCAGGTATCGGTTACAGTATCAGTGCAAGACAAACATTGGCTCCTTCAGGTTAAAGATACCGGTTTAGGCATTCAGCCGGAAGACCAGCAAAAGATTTTTGACCGGTTTTTTCGAGCTGATAAGCATCGTTCCCGTCAATTAGGCGGTGTCGGTCTGGGCCTTTCCATTGCCCATTGGATTGTCACCTCACATGAAGGTTCAATAACAGTAGAAAGTGAAATAGGAAAGGGAAGTGAATTCATCGTCCGAATTCCCCTTTCACTAAAGCAAGCTGCCACTGGATAAGTGGCAGTTTTTTTTATATGAAGGCTATGTTAAAAGTGAATGTTGATTTCCGTTCCAGGCGCTTCGCTTTCCGCGGGGCGGGCGGTGAGCCTCCTCGGCGCTAAAGCGCCTGCGGGGTCTCACCTGTCCCGCTGCTCCCGCAGGAGTCTCGCGCCCTCCACTCCAATCAACATTTGTGCTCAAAATCAACAAAGTGCTTTAACACAGCATATATGAAAAAACTCTTAAAAACTTTTAAAGATAATGATAGTGTTGGTTCTATTTTTCACTTTCTTTTCTCTTTTCTTTTTTATAATCCAACTATCAACAGGAAAGGGATGATGAAGTGAAAGAGAAAAAGAAGAAAAAAGGCAGGAAGTGGTTTTTGCTAGGGATTGGACTGGTAGCTCTGATCTCACTTGCAATCCTTTTTACCGGCATGGATGGAAGGCGGCATTTTGATAATCTCTCAATGCCAAAACAGGCGGAAGGAGTCATGCGGGATACGGTTCAAAAAGGGCGGGATATTGCTGGCAATTTCAATATGAAGTCCTTTCATGAGCGAGGAGAAGCAGGACGGTCAGGTATGCAGCATGGTCCGAAATTCGAGGGACATGGTGAAGAAATGATGGGACACCGCCATGGCTTACATGACCATCACGGTCCCGAAGCTGGTAAATACTTAGTAGGATTAGGTGCATTGTTTGCGTTACTGCTTGGTTGGTACTTGCGAAGCGTGAAAGGGAAGAAATTCCTAGGAAATCTATTCATTCTAGTAGGAATCCTACCAATTCTTCCGTTTGTGCTCATAGGTATACTCATTTACTGGTTCGCGAAAAAAGTTCGTTCAGGCAAACAAAACGTAGTATCAGAACCGCTTCCTTATTTTCCAGATAGCTCGCTAAACGCTCAGCTTTTGGATGAATGGGAACGCAAAATGAAAATGGAGGAGAAATAAGATGAACTTATTTACAAGAATTAAAAATTTAATCACTGCAGATCTTCACGAGGTTTTGGATAAGTGTGAAAACCCAATGACCATGCTTCACCACCATTTACGGGAAATGGACGGGCAGGTTGCCGAGGCAAAGAAAGCTTTAGCCCATCAATTTTATTTAGAAAAAAAGTATGAAATATTAATCGCAGCGGGAGAAGAAACTGTTGCCAAGCGCGCCCGTCAGGCGGAGCTAGCTGTTTCAAAAGGCGATGATTCGATGGCCAAAATCGCCTTGCAAGAAAAAATCACTGAGGAAGCTAAAGTTCAAATGCTTCAAGACCAAGCGGTGATTACGAAAGCTAACACAGCGAAACTTATTGAACAAATTGAAAAACTAAAAGCGCATTATCAGGAATTTCAATTCAAGAAATTAGAGTTAGAGTCAAAAGTTCATGCAGCCATGGCAATCAAGCAAGGACAGGAAATGATGGCAGCCTTTCAATTCAAAGGTGCTTCAAAGGGAATAGCAAAAGCACAGGAATATGTGTACAAGCTTGAAGCAGAAGCACAGGCAAGCCAGCATTTTTACACATCATCACCAGTCCTATCCGTTGAACTTCAAGAAGAAATAGAAAAACAGCTTGCTAGCTTAAAATAAAGGGACAAGGGGACAGCTCCTTGTCCCTTTGTGCGTTTTGGACGCGGTGCCTGTCCCTGTCCTTGTGTCCCAAGCAGGAAAAATTATTTCTATTGTCGAAATAAATACTGTGCGAGATTTATGAATGGGAGGCTGCGGCTATGGAAGGAAAAAGAGGAATTCAGTCGGAGGATTTATTTCAGTTAAAATCGGTGGCGAACCCACAGTTGGCCCCTGACGGGAAGTCCTGCGTTTATGTGCAAACGACGATTGACGAGGAGTCGGATGAATATCAGGCGCATTTATTTTTTCGAACACTTGTGAATGGCTCAGACGCGGTCCAATGGACGTTTGGTAAAGGGAGGAATCACTCGCCGTGCTGGTCGCCGGATGGAACGCATATTGCGTTTGTATCCAATCGCAGCGGGAAAAATCAACTCTATTTATTAAGTGTAAATGGCGGGGAAGCGCGGCAATTAACGTTTCTTCCAAGCGGAGCAAGCAACCCAGTTTGGTCACCGGATGGAACAAAGCTAGCATTCAACACTTCGCTCAAAACGGAGAAAACGATTTTTGACGAAGAAGAAAAAGAAGTGAAAAAGACCGTGCCGCTTGAAGTGACGAAGATGAAATATAAATCGGATGACGGGGGATTTTGGCAGGGTGATTACAAACAGATCGCGCTGATAGATGTGAAAAGCGGCGACTTAACGCAGCTTACTGATGGCGCTTATAATGTAAGTCTTAATTGCTGGTCGCCGGACGGAAAATACCTCGCGGTTGGCGCTGATTTTTCGGAAGAAACGGATTTATCATTTATTCATGATGTGTATCTGTTGGATATCGATCAGCAGGAATTCATTCCCGTGACAAATGGGACCGGCTATTTTGGAAGTGTGTCCTGGTCGCCGGACGGGAACTACCTTGGAATGCTAGGACACGAGCGGGAGTTTGAAAATGCGACCCATCCCAATGTCTGGCTTTACGAAATCCATTCGAAAAAATTAGCTTGTTTGACAAGTACTTGGGATGTGCCAGTGGGTGATTTTGTGGTCGGCGATTTCCAGCAGGGTGCGGTGTCTCCGGGGTTATTGTGGACGAACGACAGCAAGGGATTCTATTTTATTGGCTCGGAACATGGGAATACAAATATTTATTTCGGTGATGTGAAAAGCGGCGGCGAGATTCAGCCGGTTTATACGGACGGCGGCCATGTTTATGGCTTGTCGATACATCCAGAATCGCGAAAAGCGGTTGTCGCCTTAAGCAAGCCGACAGCCATCAGCGATCTGTATCTGCTATCCTTAAGCGGCGAACCGTCTTCCCTTGAAAAATTGACCGATGTAAATAGAGCGTTTTTACAAGAAGTGGTGCTGTCAAAACCGGAGCCGTTGGAGTTTTCAGGGGCAGATGGCCGGAAAGTTCAGGGCTGGATGATGAAGCCGCTTGGCTTTGAAGAAGGGAAAAGGTACCCGTTACTCCTTGAAATTCACGGTGGTCCGCATGCGATGTATGGAAATACATATATGAATGAGTTTCAACTATTGGCGGCCAAAGGCTACGCGGTATTGTATGTGAATCCGCGAGGCAGCCACGGTTATGGGCAGGAATTTGTCAATGCGGTGCGCGGTGATTATGGCAGCGGCGACTATCAGGACCTGATGCTCGCTGTTGATTATGCGTTGGAGCACTTTGATTTCATTGATGAAAATCGCCTCGGTGTAACGGGAGGCAGCTACGGCGGTTTTATGACGAACTGGATCGTCGGACATACGAACCGCTTTAAGGCGGCAGTGACACAGCGTTCCATTTCAAACTGGATCAGCTTTTACGGTGTCAGTGATATCGGCTATTATTTCACAGAGTGGCAAATTAAAGCCGACTTCCGTGATATTCAAACGCTTTGGAAGCATTCGCCGCTTGCTTATGTGGAAAACGTGGAGACGCCCTTACTAATTCTTCATAGTGAGAAGGATTACCGTTGTCCAATCGAGCAGGCGGAGCAATTGTTTATTGCCTTAAAACGCTTAGGCCAGAAAACCAAATTGGTTCGCTTCCCTGAAGAAAACCACGAGCTTTCCAGAAGCGGGAAGCCAAGCCTGCGCAAAAGCCGGCTGGATTTCATTGTGAGCTGGTTTGAGGAGAATTTATAATTTTTCATGGAGTAAAAATGGCCGGATTCGAGATGAATCCGGCCTAATTTTTTCAACTTAATTTTTTGATCGTAAAATTATCCGTCAATAATGCCCAATTCTGCGGGTAAGGATAGCCTAACGCCCAGTAGCTCACACCGCGAAGATTATATTGTTTGACCAGGTCGAACTTCGCTTGGGCGCTTCGGGCATCTTCAAACCACACTTCGTGACCCCGGCCTTGTTCATCTGTGTAGCGGAAAAATGGTGATTGCGTTGTTGGATCATACTGGATGGCAGCACCGTATTTTACCGCCCGTCTTACCGCTTCCTGTGGGCTAAACGTCTCGGCTTCCTGCCCTTTAACGTGGGGGAGAAGCCAATCCCTGGCATAAATTTGGAAGCCTAAAAATAGTTTCTGAGCAGGCATAACGGTAAGGGCATACTCGACCACTTTTCTCATCTCGGTAATCGGTGAGATGGCCTGCGGAGGTCCAAGCCTGTATCCCCATTCATAGGTCATTAACACGATAAAATCGGCAATTCGTCCATGTGCCGCGTAATCGTGGGCTTCATATAACAGACCGGATTGAGTCGCACTTGTTTTTGGGGCAAGGGCTGTTGAGACAAAATATCCTTTCGGGTGTAAGGCATTGACCACTTGTTGGAGGAATTGATTATATAATTCACGGTCACCAGGCAGTACATTTTCGAAATCAATATTTATCCCTTTATACCCTTTGCTATCCATCACTTGAATAATATTTGTGATGATTTTTTCTCTGATGTCCGGACTTGATAAAATGACATGAGCCTCATTTGATCCGGCATGAGTAGCTGTGAAGTTAGTCAGAGACATCATCGGTACAGCTTTTTTAGCCCGGGCGGCCTCAATCATTAAAGTATCTTTAATCGGACTTAATGACCCATCTTCCAAAATCTTATAGGCAAATGGACTGAAATATGTTAATAACTGGCCCAGTTCATTAACGGTTTGGGCTCCTGCTTCATCTGATTGATACGTATAGGCATTGACTTCAATGATTGGCTTTTTCCTTGGTATAACCAACTGCATGCCGATGGAGATTAGATTGGGGTTCGCAATTTGATTTTCACTGCTGATGGCTTGAACCGTTGTGCCGTACCGGCTGGCAATTTGCGCTAAGGTTTCTCCGGACTGAACCACATGTGTAATAGCAGGAATAAAAAGGGAAGTACCGGGATATAAAAGGTTCGGGTTTGTTAATTGGTTTGCCTGGATAATCGCATTGATGGTCACCCCATATTGCTGCGCGATTGACCAAAGTGTTTCCCCATATTTGATGACGTGGGATGTGCCGGGCTTAGGAATGACTAACGATTGACCAACAACCAGCTGATTAGCGTTTGGTAATTCATTGAGTTGAACAATGGAATTTATATTCACATTATAACGACTTGCAAGCTGCCACAATGTTTCGCCTTTGCTCACGACATGAATGATCACAAGATTCACCTCCTGGGCGTTTTCACTAATGTACTATATGTACTCGTTACTAAAAGGTGCCAATAAAGTTAATCACTGGCCATCGGTGATCCACATTAACAATAACAAAAGCCGAATCACGAACGATTACGGCTTTTATTCTTGTATTTTTATTCAGAAAGTGCATAAATGGTGCCTGACACCATTTGGTAAATATTGGTTTCAATTAGCAGGATTGATCATTTTTTCGAATAGATTCAAAATTGATTGCCCGTAGTTGTTACCGGGGACGGCCCAATGACCGTTTAAGGAGGTCCAGGTTGGTGCAGAACCTCTGTCAACTAGATGAAAACGCGGGTCAACCAATGGATATTGGCCAGGCAGTGCTTTCGTCGATGCGTAGGCATACAAATGCTGTAAGTGGGCGAGTACTCCTGTTTCTTGTGTTTCAAAGCTGGCTCCTCGTTGCCCTGAACCTGTTGCCCCGATTCCGGCAAAGTTGTTTTGCCCAGGGCCGACATCCCCGGTAAAGCGAAAATAGTTTGTCTCCAGGATTGCTTGAGCGAAGGCAACGTCTCCTCTAATGCCGTAAGCTGTTCCGAATTTTTGATAAAAGCTTCCTAATTCGGGGGCACTCGGATTAAACTTTCTAACAAATTGGTTCATTTGTTCAGGAGATAGGTAGGTTGAACCAAAAATAGTAAGATCCGGTGTGATTTTTGGGGGAGGTGTGCTATTGTTTCCGTCGTTCCCGCTAGGTGCTGGTACCTCATTTCCGTCATTCCCACTTTTTGCTGGCTCGTCATTTCCAGAGTCGTTCCCGCTTTTGGGAGGGGGGGTATTTCCGCCTGCGGCGTTCCCTGCACTTGCGAGATCGTTTTCTGCAACAATAAAGGCATCTTTTATTCCTGCCTTTTTGACTTCAGCTAAGCGTATTTCGGCATTTTCCCGGGTCGAAAACGCCCCAGCTTGTACGCGGTACCAGGTTTCACCTGAGATGATGGTGGTTTTAACGAATGATTCTATACCCTTTCCGTGCAGGAATGCGACGCGCTCGTCTGCATTTTTCTTTAATTTGAAAGAACTGGCAATTACTTTAAAAAGGGTTCCTGGAACAGGATTACTAGGTTTAGATGGTACTGGGGCCGGGGGCGATTTTAGTTTTAGATTGAAGGCTTTGGCAAGCCCATTTACATGGCCCTGTGCGACTGTTTCCAGCCATGAAGCCTGTTTCATGAGGGCTGCGTCGTGTGTATTGGTGATAAACCCATTCTCCGATAGGAACGCATTCATCGATGATTCACGCAATACATGAAAATTGGCATTTTTTTGTCCCCGGTCGGTTAAACCATTAACTTTCATTACTTCCTGATGAATGATATTTTGATAGGTTGCAGATCTCGAAGTGCTTGAGAGACCACTATAGATATAGTCCTCGTAGCCTTGTGCAGCAGCACTGTCAGCCGCATTAATGTGGATGGACAGGTAAAAATCGGCCCCCCACGCATTTGCTTCATTTGTCCGCTGACTTAAAGATTTGGAAATATCGCTAGTCCGGCTCAGCTTCACTGCGATATTTTCATATTTATTTGTTAAAATTCCCTGGATTTTCTGTGCGATTTTTAAAGTAATATCTTTTTCGTTTAGTCCATTTCCCTGTGCGCCAGAGTCAGTGCCGCCGTGGCCTGGATCTAAATAAAGCTTCATCACATCTCCTCCATTTCCACTTTTTCTTATTATTGTATGTTTAGAATTGGAGGGAGTCACAAAATACGCAGAACATGTTGAAAAAGCCCAGCTTCTTCTTCAGACGCTGGGCTTTTTGAAAAAAGTAAGTTTAACAATGGCAAAAAAACTTACAGTCCCTTTAAGGAAAATAGACGTTTTCGGGGCTGGTTCCAGACCTTAATATAGGTATTTCCCTCTGTACAGCGAAACACTTTAATTCCGATTAGTTTTAGAGGAGTGAAAATTTCCTTCATATGCAGAAGCGGCATACCAATAACCTCCAAAAAATAGTAGTAGTTAAAATGATAGCGCACACATGAGGAAGGGGAAATCAATTTTTCTCGATAAAAACCGACTCCATTCGGAAAAAGCAAACGGTATTTGCCGGTATTTCCCGAGAAATGACGATTCTTAGGGGACAAGGGGGCTCCTTGTCCCATTTTCATTACACTTGGGACGTGATGCCTGTCACCGCTCGCGGCATAATGCCTTTTGTTTCAAGAAACCGCTGCATCCGTTTCAGTGCTTCTTGGAGCTGAGACATCGAGGTGGCGTAAGAACAGCGAATATAGCCTTCGCCGCATTCACCAAACACGTTGCCGGGAACGACGGCGACTTTTTCCTGCATGAGCAGTTCTTCAGCAAATTGTTCGGAAGTGAGCCCGGTTGCGCGAATTGAAGGGAACACATAGAAGGCACCGCCGGGGGTATGGCAGTCTAAGCCGATATTGTTCAGCGTTTGGACAACATAATTTCGCCGTCTTCGGTAGCTTCGTTGCATCGATTCCACTTCATGATAGGTGTTGCGAAGCGCTTCAATTGCCCCGTATTGCAGCATCGTCGGAGCACACAATGTCGTATATTGAAAAATTTTCAACATCGCCTCGACGAATTCCTTAGGAGCAGCCAGCATTCCCAGGCGCCAGCCTGTCATCGCAAAGCCTTTGGAAAAACCGTTGATTAAAATCGTTCTTTCATACATACCAGGGATGGCGGCGAAGCTTGTAAAGGTTTCGTCATAGGACAATTCTGCGTAAATTTCGTCAGAAACAACAAGTAAATCGTGCTTTTCAATGATTTTCGCAATCTCCATCAGTTCAGCTTTATTTAACGAAGTGCCGGTTGGATTGTTTGGAAAACAGAGCAAGATTGCCTTCGTTTTTTCAGTAATCGCCTGTTCAATTTGCTCCGGAGTCACTTTAAACCCGTTTTCCGCTGAAGTAGAAACGGCAATCGGTTTTCCGCCGGCTAATGAAACGAGGGGCGCATAGGAAACAAATGCGGGTTCGACAATCAGCACCTCATCACCTTGGTTTAATATCGCGCGAAAGGCTAAATCTATTGCTTGGCTTGCGCCAACCGTGACGATGATTTGATTTTTCGCATTGTAGGAAACGCCAAATCTTGTCCCAAGGTAGGCTGAGATTTCCTCTCTCAATTCCAGCAAGCCGGCATTTGCCGTATAGGAGGTGAAGCCTTGCTCCAGCGATAAAATGGCAGCTTCGCGAATATTCCAGGGGGTGATGAAGTCCGGTTCACCAACACCTAAAGAAATCACGTCTTTCATCCCGGCAGCGAGGTCGAAAAATTTTCTTATGCCGGAAGGCTGCAGCTCCTTGGCCGTTTGTGAAATATAGTGGGCAACGTCGTTTTTCATGGTGTAACCACCATCCGCCGGTCTTTATCGTCAGCCCCGCTGTCAAAGATGACGCCGTCATGTTTGTATTTTTTCAACATAAAATGAGTGGTTGTCGAGACGACATTTTCAATGGTTGATAATTTCTCCGATACGAAGGCGGCAATTTGGTTCATCGTTTTTCCTTCGATGGTGATCGACAAATCGTAAGCGCCGGACATGAGATACAAGGAGGACACCTCCGGAAAACGGTAGATTCTCTCGGCGACATCATCGAATCCAACTCCCCGCTTCGGGGTTACCTTCACATCAATCATGGCAATGATGCTTTCCTGCCCGTCCACTTTGGTCCAATCGATTAAGGTCGGGTAACTCATGATAATTTTCTCGTCTTCTAACTTTTTAATGGTGTTTTTGACCGTTTCTTCACTAGTCAAAGCCATTAAGGCAATCGTTTCTGTCGATGCCTTATGGTTTTCTTCGATTATTTTTAAAATCTCCAGTTCCACACTGCTTAGTTTCATCTCGTGCTGCCTCCTCATCAAATCAACATTTCTTATTGTTTGATTTTATCGGGATGGCTATGAAAACTCAATTAAAATCAGATTAAAAAAATACTATTTGGACATGGTGGTGCATATTTTTTATATACAAGCTTTTGAAGAGTAATGAACTTTTGAAGTTATACGAGCTTTTGAGGATAAAGGGGATTGCGATGGCAAAAAGGTCTGCTCTATTTAAAGGGTTAATCATTGGAATTCTACTGGCTGCTGTCATTTTTATTGTCTTTCAATTTGTGCGAGTTTCTCCTGATAAACAGGCAGGGGCAGTTGTCGATGAGTTTTATCGCTATGAACAGCAGGGGGATTTTGCGAAATCGTGGGCATTATTTCATTCCGCGATGAAGGAAAAGTTCCCGAAAGGCGGATACATCCAGGACCGGGCCCACGTGTTTATGTCTCATTTTGGGGTGGAAACCTTTACTTATACAGCCGATAAACCGGAAAAATTAGAGAAGTGGAAAATGGCTAAAACGGGACCGGCACTGGAGAATGTCTATAAGATTCTTGTTACACAAACCTACAAAGGAAAGTATGGTAACTTTGATTTGAAACAGGAGGTTTTTGTCGTGAAGGAAAAGGACGAGTGGCGGATCATGTGGGATTACAACCAATGATGGGGTGTCAGGAACCGTGTTTTGGAATAAGGGGTCACCCTTAGAGGCGGCCTTCTTTTTCAAAAAAGATGAAGGATGATTTTTAACCAGCCGAAAAATGCTATCCATAACGGAATACTAAGAGTTGTCCCCCATAATAACCCCGTGAAAAAATTCTCCTGCTCTTTCATCCCATTCACCCCTATTGAATTTTTATCAGTACGGTCCAAATGATGGATATTTATATGGTCGACCGGCACGCTTTTTGCATAGCGGAACGTCGCAGTTCGTGGTATTAGGCTGTTTTGATAATAATATCAAATGGTCGCTGGGGAAATTGGGGTAATTTGTCATGAACGGCAAAATACTTTCGACATAAGCTTGCTGCAAAAGTTTAACAAAAAACTCCGATATTGCATCGGAGTTTTTTGCGTGAATATCTACTGTGGTGTAGTATGAAGAAGGCTTAAGGGATGGATCAAATAAGCTGCTATATTTCATCGCATCGTACTAGTCTTTCTTGATGGTAGTTTGCTTTTTTTATTATTTGTTGTTTTAAATGGAAATCTAAACAGTCATGAGAAAGTCTGTGAAAGTAATAAAAGCGCCATTTGTGCCAATAGAGGAGCAATTGTTGAACCACTTAATCACCTCGTTAAATTTGTTCTGATATCACTTCATTATATGTTTCGGATGACTGGGCAAATTTTTGTATGTGAATTAAAAGGAATTTATTAGCAAGACATGATAGTAAACTGTCTTTTTTCAAAAATGCTATAATAGTAAAAGTAAATGAAATTTCTAGCTAAGGGGAAATGGATATGATTCTCGTTGTTGGCGGAGCTGGCTACATTGGCAGCCATCTTGTAAAGGAATTAGTTGAAAAAGAAGAGGTCGTTGTGCTCGATAACCTGTCGACCGGGCACCGTGCGGCCGTTGACAGCCGGGCTATCTTTGTTAAGGGAGACCTCGGTAATGAGGAAGATTTGCACATGGTCTTTAGAAGTTATCCGATCAAGGCGGTTATGCACTTTGCTGCTTGCAGCTTGGTCGGGGAGTCTGTTGTAGACCCTTTGAAATATTATCAAAATAATGTGGCATCGACCTTAACGCTATTAAAAGTCATGTTGAAATTTAAGGTGAAGAACTTTATTTTCTCCTCCACTGCTGCAACCTATGGAATTCCTGATGTGGAGGTTATTGACGAAACAAGTGCAACAACACCGATTAATCCTTATGGCCATTCAAAATTGATGGTCGAGCAGATGCTTGCTGATTTTTCAAAATCCTATGGTTTGCAATACGTTGTTTTGCGCTACTTTAATGCAGCCGGCGCCCATAAATCAGCGGTAATTGGCGAAAGTCATGACCCGGAAACACATTTGATCCCAATTGTCCTGCAACAGCTGTTAGGTCAGCGGGAAAAGGTGTCCGTGTTTGGCGCTGATTATGATACGGCGGATGGCACGTGTATTCGTGATTATATTCATGTAACTGATTTAGCGGCTGCTCATATTCTTGCCCTTGAAGCGCTGTTAGCCGGGAAGAAATCGGCTGCGGTATACAATCTCGGCAATGGACTTGGGTATTCGGTGAAGGAAGTTATCGAAACATGCGAAAAAGTCACCGGTGTGAAAGCGAAGGTTGAAATAGCCGAGCGCCGTGCGGGGGACCCGGCAAGACTCGTTGCTTCATCAGCGAAAATCCTATCAGAACTTGGCTGGAAAGCAGAACGAAACTTAGAACAAATCATCGCCGACGCCTGGAAATGGCACCAGCAGCAACAATATTAATATCCTTCTAAAAATCCCTCTTGCATAGCGCAAGAGGGATTTTTAACTTTGCAATAGTACAACCTTTTATATAGGAAAAGCCTTAGCGGTGTCAGGCACTATATTCCATATTAAGGAATTTGGTGTCAGGCACCATTTTCCAATTAAAGGTAAATGGTGCCTGACACCACCCATACACCATGCGCATATGGTGGAATTTGCTGGTTTTCATGTTTTGAGTTACACTTTATTTATTGGAATAGTTTGTCTATTTAGGTGGGGTGGTTCTTTAATGAGTAGAATGGATAATGAACCGGAATTGCCAAAGGTTGAATTGCTGAATGACCGCCTTCAATTAACGTTGGCCTTTAGTAAAAGGTATAAGATGTCGACGGCTGTTTGTTACCTAAGATTACATTTTCCACAAGAACTATTACAGCAACATGATGATGAAATTGAAACCGCACTTGTAAGTAACATTTTAGCCAGGTTAAATCGATCTATTAGAAATATTGATACCGTGATAAAAATAAATAGAACAGATTTTGCTTTTTTAATAGTGGATATTACGGAGCACGACTGCAAGCTGATTTGCGAGCGAATTATTAGCTCAATATCTGATACGTATACGATTGATTTTCGCCATTTTTCCATCAGCAGTAATATTGGAATTTGCATGTTTCCCTATGGGGCTGAAGAACCGGAGGAACTGCTGGTGATTGCCAAAGCACAAATGTATGTGGCGGAAGCGCGCGGTGAAAATCAATTTTCACTTTATATTGGAGAGTTAGATCAAATGGCCAGCCGAAAGGTGTTAATTGAAAATGACTTCCCGTATGCGTTGAAGAGGGGCCAGCTGCATGTCCAATTCCAGCCGCAGTACAGCCTGGAGAAAAAGGCAATTGAGGGCGCGGAGGCCTTAATCCGTTGGAATCATCCAAGTCTGGGCGAAGTATCTCCTGCTGAATTTATCAGCTATGCTGAGGAAGCGGGGATGTCAAATCAACTGTTTTTCTGGGTATTCGAAGAGGTTTGCAGACAGATTGCCAGCGAGAAAAACAGGATTATGAAGTATTCGATCAATTTGTCCGTTAACCAGCTTTTACTGGATTCCTTTTTACAAGACGTCAAAGAAATCCTTCGCTTATACTCGGTTGCAGCCAAGCAAATCACGTTGGAAATTACCGAAAATATTGAGATTTACTCAGTGAAAACGGTCAATGAAAGATTAAATGTCTTGAAAGAAGCAGGTTTTACGATTGCCTTAGATGATTTCGGAAATGGCTATTTCTCATTTTCGGACTTTATTAAGCTCCCAATCGACTATATTAAACTCGACCGCAATTTCGTTTTTAGTTTATGGAAAAATAAGAAACATAAAGGCGTCGTATTGCCGATCATAAATATGGCCCATAACCTTGGTTTACAGGTCATTATTGAAGGAATCGAGGATCAGACTCAGTTTGTGGAATGGGCTCAACTGGGCTGCGATATTATACAAGGATATTTTATTAGTAAACCCATCTACTTCGAGACAATGATGGCTTCAATAGCTGAGATTGAGGAGAAGGCGGGGGCAGTTCGGAATCAAGGCTAAATGGCCTTGGTTCTTTTTTTATAAAACTGTGTTATAGAATATTGTTGATATTGATCACAATGTTGATTGGAGTGGAAGGCGCGAGACTCCTGCGGGAGCAGCGGGACAGGTGAGACCCCGCAGGCGCTTTAGCGCCGAGGAGGCTCACCGCCCGCCCCGCGGAAAGCGAAGCGCCTGGAACGGAAATCAACATTCACTTTTAAAACAACCTTTTTTAATAAAGGCTGAAACAGGCTGACCTTTCCTGGTTTTTGATTTAAAATAATATTCAGATAAATAAATAATACTTTTGCGTGGTGTTGTGAATGTTTGTGCTTGTGATGTTCCTCGGTGTGCTGCTGCCGATTGTCGGCTTTGTTGTGTTGATGATGTTAGGCTGGCTCGATCAGGAATTAGATGTGCTCGAGCTAGAGAATATTAAAGTACGGCTTGAGAAAGAGCTCCAGGAAAGTGAGTACCGGCAGCTGGCAGAGCGAATCCAGCCCCACTTTTTATTTAATGCACTGAATGCGTTTTTATCATTGAGCCGAATCGGCCGCCATCGCGATATGACCAAAGGACTTGAGCAGTTTTCCTTGTTCCTGCGCTACCGGTATCAGGACCATGAGGTGCTTGTTCCTTTTTCGACGGAGTTAGCGCATACGAAAAATTACTTGGCTGTCCAGCAGCTGCGATTTGGGCAGAGATTACTGGTTACCTATGAAATCGACACCAACTTGCTAGCATGTAAGATTCCCCCTTACACGCTGCAAACATTTGTTGAAAATGCCTTTAAGCATGGGCTTGAAAAAAAGGCGGGCGACAAGCTGTTAACGATTGCCTTCGAGCGCGAAGGAAATTGGGTGTCTTTGAACGTGTTCGACAACGGTCCGGACCGTATCCTGGAACCGGCGTATTGGAAGGGGACAGGGCTTCACAATATCGAAAAACGCTTCCAGCTCCTGTTTGACCTGCCGTCTACGATTAGATTGTCAGAAACAAAGGATGGACGGACACTTGCCCACGCCTATTGGCCATACATACCTGGAGATGATTAAATGAACATCCTGCTTGTTGATGATGAATATTTGGAAATTGAACAGCTCCGTTATCTCATTCATGGCAAATACCCCCTGTGGAATATTTTTGCAGCAGAGGATGGGGTGTCAGCGTGGAAAGTTACGGAGGAAGAAAGCATCCAGCTTGCGTTTATCGATATCCGGCTGCCCGGTGAGGATGGCTTGAAGCTATCCGAGCGTCTTAAGGAGAAGCATGGCGGAATCGAAATTGTGATTGTTTCGGCGCATCAGGATTTTTCCTATGCCAAACGGGCGATTCAGGCTGAAGTGCTCGATTATCTGGTGAAGCCTGTCATTGAACAAGAGCTGTTTGCCGTGATTGAAAAATACCTCCAAGAACATAAACATGTGGTGGCGAAGTCTGCTCATATTCACTATGTGATTAAGCAGATTGAAAGCCGATTCTCGGAAAAACTCAGCCTCCAGGAGATTGCTGACGAAATTCCAGTGAGCGCCTCCTATTTAAGCCATTTATTCTCAGAAGAAATTGGCTCTACCTTTCAAGAATATCTTTTGACCTACAGGATTCATCAGGCAAAAAAACTGATTACCGGACAAGCTGGATGGAGCATGAGCCGGATTGCCGAGGCGGCTGGATTTTCGAGCCAGCATCATTTTAGCAATATTTTCAAAAAAATTGAAGGCATGACACCAAGCAGGTACAAGGAGAAAACTAAAAAATGAACGGGCTGCGATTGTTTTTATCTCGAATAGGCAGGGGGGGAGAATGAACGATGATTGACTGGTATTTGATTCTGTTCCTTGCCATTGTTCTGTTGATTTTTCATATGGGTGAATTTGCCGGGCACAAGAATGCGGCTGAATATTTACAGCTCCCCGGAAAAAATCATGTATCGCAGGGGACCGCATCGATGCTGTTTCGGCTTCTGACCGGCACGTTTGTGTTTATTCCCATTTATCTAACCGTTGCTTACGGCTATGTAGCGGGACTCGTTCTTTCCCTTGCCGGCACGGTCGTCCTTCTCTGGTTCAACGGGAAAATTGGCAGGTTGAACGATGGATTTGCCGCCTTTGAAAACCTAGCGGCCTTTTTAGCAGCTAGAATTCCCGGCCGGGGGAGAGCCGCGATATATCTGATTTTATTCGCTGCCGGCAGTGAAGGGTTAATCCTCAGCGGGGTTCTCGCCCATTCGTTTATGAAAGCCGTCTTTGGTATTGATCCAGTTTGGACATTGTCGTTCTTGTTCTTTTTTGTCTTTGTGTATTCAGGAATGGGTGGCGCTGGGGGTGTTCAGAAAATAGGCCGCTGGCTGCTGTTTGGTTTTTTTACCGGGATTACGATTTTGCCGATCGGGACGATCCTATTCCATGGCGTTGCTTCCATTCACGACAGGTTCCTGAAACTTCCGGCAGCCGATTGGGATATAGGGAATCTTCTGGCTGCCTCGCTGCTGTTCATGGTGTTCACAGCCAGTCAGCTGCTCGTTTATTATCTGCTGTCCGGCGATTTAGTAAGGATCAAAAGAACGCGGTTAAAAACAACGATTGGCCTGACGGCGATTTGCTGGGGCAGCATGCCGGCTGCCGTGTCGGTCATTGCTGTTTTCTTGATGTCCCGTGGTGGAGAACGTGGTTTAGCAGGGATGTTTTCCCTTATCGAGCACGCTTTTTCTAGTCCGCTTTTGTACGTCCTCGTGGTCAGCGCTCTGTCCTGTTTTGCTTTAAGCCAGGGCGTTTCACTCCATAATCTAATCCGTTTGCTGCTCGCGATTTTTAGGGGGAGCAAGGCCATTCAAAAGGGTTATGGTGTAAGCCTGATTTTATCTGTTTTGGCCTGTTATCTGACTTCTTTTCTGGATCTGAAAGCAGTGTTTATTTTTTATATTCATTTATTTATTTCGATATGCCTGCCGCTATGGCTTTTGCTCCGCTTTCCTGTCCGCTGGGGCTGGGAGCTTTCCATCACGATCATTACGTCCACGGTATTGGGGCTCTGGGTTTCCTTTACAATCGGAGTGCTAAGTGGAATTAGTGTGAATTTAGGGATTTCGGCTATCGTTTTATTCTTTTTGTTAGTTAGAAAAATCAGAACAATATAAAAATAATGCAAAATGTCAACAAGATAGTGCAAAACAGGCATCACGCCCTCCTATATAATGAAGAAAAAAGGAGGCTGGCTTTATGGTACAGACACTTGAAAAAGAACAATATTTTTATGCGTTTAGTAAAGAAAACAAAGTGGGATTGCGCGTGCCGTCTGGTTCTCAGGTTGTGATTGAAACGTTTGATTGCTTTCAAAATCAAATCCAATCCGCAGAGACTGCGTTTAACGCGATCGATTGGAATCAAATTAACCCGGCAACAGGCGCTATTTTTGTCGAAGGAGCGGAACCTGGGGATATTTTGAAAGTGAAAATTGACAAGATGGAACTCGGGGATGTCGGCGTACTTGCTACCGGGCCAGGGCTCGGAGTAATGGGGCATCGGATAGAGGCGTTCGAAGTGAAAATGGTTCCGATTGTCGATGGGAAAGCCGTATTTAATGAGCGGCTGCAGCTGCCCTTAAATCCAATGATCGGCGTGATTGGGGTAGCGCCAGACGGGGACCCGGTTTCATGCGGGACACCGGGTGCACATGGCGGAAATATGGATACAACCTTGATTACAACGGGAGCTACCCTCTATTTTCCGGTATTCCAACAAGGAGCATTGTTTGGTCTTGGCGACCTGCATGCGGCCATGGGGGACGGGGAGATTGGGGTATCCGGCGTCGAGATTCCCGGTAAAGTCAGCGTCACATTAGAGGTAATCAAAGGCAAGTCGATTCCGTTCCCGTTTCTTGAAAACGAAGAAGGGGCAGCGGTGCTTGTTTCGAAGCCTACACTTGATGAAGCAGCAAAGGCAGCTGTTGAGATTTTCGTTGACACTTTACTTCCGCATACTGATTTGACACTGCCGGAATTAACGATGCTGTTCAGTGCAGCTGGACAGGTTCAGGTTTCACAAATAGTTGATCCGCTGTTAACGGCAAGATTTTTCGTGCCAAAAGCTATTTTAGATGCTTACGATGTTAAGCTGTTCGAATAAGGAGGGGGAAAAGGGATGGAATCAGGAGTACCAACGAATTCGCATCAACCGCCGAAATCATCGGACGGTCATACGAATGTGGAACAATTCGGTTATAAACAGGAATTAAAACGGTCGTTGACATTCTGGGATCTATTGATTTATGGACTTGTCTTCATGGTCCCGATTGCCCCGTTTGGTATTTACGGGTATGTCGCGCAAGGCTCGAACGGGATGGTTGCCCTTGCCTATTTAATCGGAATGGTTGGAATGGTCTTTTCCGCTTTAAGCTATGCAAGGATGTCCGAGGCGTTTCCAATTGCGGGGTCTGTCTATTCTTATGCCCAGCGGGGAATCAATGAACATGTCGGATTTTTTGCTGGATGGGTGATTTTACTTGATTATATTTTAGTACCGGCCTTATTGTATTTAGTCAGTGCTGCCGCTTTAAGTGACATTGCTCCAGAAATCCCGATGTGGATCTGGCTGGTTATTTTTATCGGCATTAACACGGTTATAAACGTGTTCGGAATTGAAATTACCGCAAAAGCGAATAAAATCATCGTCGTGCTTGAATTGATTGTGTTAGTCGTTTTTGTAGGGGCCGCTATTATAGCGATTTCTAAAGGAGTTAATGGCGCGGAATTCAATTTTAAGCCAATTTTTGATAAGCAAAACTTCAGCATGAGCATGGTCATGGGAGCCGTTTCCATCGCCGTGTTAAGCTTTCTGGGCTTTGATGCTATTTCAACATTATCCGAGGAAACAAAGGGCGGCAAGAAAGTGGTCGGCCGTGCAATTATTTTCTCCCTATTAGTGGTGGGTGTCTTGTTTATCATCCAGACATGGGTGGCGGCGTTAATCTGGCCGGATTACACCTCGTTTGAAAATGCCGACGTTGCTTTTTATCAAATTGCTGAAATTGCCGGCGGCTCATGGTTAAAGTGGACGACGATATTGGCAACAGCACTTGCATGGGGGATTGCCGATGCACTTGTGGCCCAGGCGGCCATTTCGCGGATATTATATAGTATGGCGCGCGACCGCAAGCTCCCGAAAATTCTCGCAAAGGTCCACGCCAAGTACAAAACGCCGTATGTTAGTACCTTAATCGTTGCAGCGATTTCGCTTGTTGTTACGATTGGGTTTGCTTCGCAGATTGATAGTCTTGCATCGCTTGTTAACTTCGGCGCGTTGACTGCCTTCTTATTCCTGCATCTATCCGTCATTAACTACTTCGTACGGAAGCAGAAGAGCAAAGATTACCTAAATCACCTCGTGTTCCCGCTGATTGGGTTCCTAATCATCGGTTACGTATGGTTCAACCTTGACCCAACCTCCAAGAAACTCGGCTTCGTCTGGATGGCCGTCGGGATACTCTACATGATCTACCTGAAACTAACAAAAAAGGATTCTAATTTGAATGTAGAATAAACATGGATGTTGATCAAGTCGCAACATGGGTGTCAGGCACCGCTCGTGGACAAATGTCCTCCTGGGATGGACACTAGTATTTTGCATTAATAGGTAATTAAGGTATTCCAATTGAAAACGCACGCACAATCAGGGCGTTGGCCCGCTTTGTGCGTGCGTTCTTTACATGCGTATCGTTCGTGCTATCCAATCTTTTGACCTAAAGAAGCAGATTAATCGAAGAACTTCACTAATCCATTCAGCAGCCCCGTGCAGATTTTGTTCTGATAGCTGGTACTCACTAGGTTTGCTCTTTCTTTGTCATTGCTGATGAAGCCGATTTCCACCAAAACGGCTGGTGCTTGATTGCCTCTGATTACCCGGAAGCTTTCATCCTTCACGCCCCTCGTGACGGCGCCGGTAGATTTGATTATTTCATCCTGAAGCAATGAAGCAAGCCGTTTACTTTCTGCCGGCATGACCCCATCTTTAGAATTATGATAGGTTTCAATTCCCTGTGCACTCGTAGCAGTCGACGAATTCACATGGATACTGATAAACGCATCAGGTTTTATTGAATTTGAAAATTCAACCCTGCCATCCAACGAAACAAATTCATCCTTGCTTCTAGTCAAATAAACAGTGACCCCTTGGCTTTTGAGAAGTTCAGCAAATTTCAAGCTTACCTGCAGGTTGATTGTCTTTTCAAAAACCCCTGCTGCACTAGCCCCGCCATCATAACCGCCATGTCCGGGATCTAATACAATCGTTTTTCCCGCTAACCCTTTAGTTGCATTAGGAGAAGGAACCCAAACTCCGTTATCCGCCAAAAAGTATTCCTTACCGTCTACAGTAATCCAGCCTGTTTGCATGACACCGTTTGAATCAGAATAGTACCAATATCCCTTATCCTGGAACCAGCCTGTTATCAGTGCCCCGGACTGATTAAAGAAGTACCTCTTACCTCCGTCCTGCAGCCAGCCGATTTGCATCGCACCGCTAGAAGTTAAATAGTAGCGAATATTCTTGTCCACAAGCCAGCCCGTTTGCATTTCCCCTTGCTCATTTAAAAAGTACCATTTGCCGCCATCCAGGAGCCAGTTCGTTTTTATCGAGTAATCATTGTTCAAAAAATACCAAATGTTATTCGATTTCAGCCAGCCCTTCTGGAGCACGCCTGTATCATTCGCATAATATTTTTTTCCGTTGACCGTAAACCAGCCGCCGGAATATAGCACCCCTTCATTATCGAAAAAGTAACCCTTGCCCTCCAGCGTGGCCAAACCTGTCGTCAGAGCCCCGCTGCTGTTGAAGAAATATTTTTTGCCCTGCTCATTAAACCAGCCTGTTAGCATGACTCCGGTTTGATCGAGAAAGTATTTTTTCTCCTTGTCAGTCAGCCAGCCGCTTTGAACGGTGCCTTCTTTATCAGAAAAATACCATTTTCCATTGATTTTCTCCCAGCCAGAGACCAAGGTGCCATCTGTGTTAAATAAATACTTTTTTCCTAAAATATCCGTTATACCTGATGCGGCAGATCCGTCACTTTTCAAATAATATTTTTTCCCGCCTTGCTCTAACCATTGGTCCGCCTGCATGACTCCTAAACTATCAAAATAGTACTTTTTAGAAGCCACTGTTTCGAAACCAATACTTCTTTCTCCGCTGGATTTTAGATAATACCAGTTTGAATCAAGCAGGAGCCAGCCCGATTTCATCGCACCATCGGCCTGAAGGTAGTACCATTTGTTGCTGGTATTCAGCCAGCCCGTTTGCATGGCACCGTCAGATTGAAGGAAGTACCATTTGTTGTTTGTGCTCAACCAGCCTGTTTTCATTGAACCATCAGCCAGGAGGAAGTACCATTTGTTTTTTTCGCTAAGCCAGCCGGTTTTCATCGAGCCATCCGCCTGCAGGTAGTACCATTTTCCACTGAGCTTGAGCCAGCCGGTCTGCATTACACCCTTGGCATCCATGTAATACCACTTGTTTCCTATATATATCCAGCCTTTTGCCGGTGCATCTTTTTGGAAATAATACCATTTGCCATTTTCTAGTTTCCAGCCTGTGGTGGCCGCATTGGAATGTGCAGCACCCAGTCCTATGCCCAATAGTAATATAGTAAAAATTGATAATAGTAAAATCTTCTTTTTCAATGCTAAATTCCTTTCATGCCTAAATATTTACTCTAAGAATAGGTACAACAAAAAAATGGTTGTATTGGTTTCTCTAATAGGAACTCGTCACACTCCTTTTTATAAAATTTACCCAAATTTTCAGGTGTATCCTTAATTTGTTAATTCAATATTAAACTGTATTTTCCGTAATGTGAAGCGAAAATCGACAATCTTTGCATGGAAAATGGCGAAACACCGAAAAATGAGTCAAATTAGCTATATTTGGAGAATATGAAAAAATGCCCCCAAACGAATTGGGGACATTTCATATATTGTATTGTGGATTTTGGGAATAGGAACGTTGTTTTGTACGGTTTGTGGATGGAAAAAAATGAGGTTAGTCCCCGCCGTCCCCTCTGGCAGCGTTTTTATCCTTCTTTTCAAGACTAGGAAATATAAAAAAGGCAGCGATAATGGCTAAAGTACCGAAGAATTCCTGGATTCCAAATATAAGATAAATGCCAAACACGAAAAGGAGAATTCCAACCAACCATTGAAAAACCCTTACAAGCATCAGAGACATACCCCCCTTTACATAAAGTAAAAACACAAACCCCTATAAAATAAATATTACCACCAAAGGCTTTTTATACATTTTTTAGGAAATGGGTGTCAGGCACCGCTCGTGGACATTTGTCCTCCTGGGGTGGACACTTTCTTTTTTGGGGGTTTGGTAACAGGGTGGGGGGATGTTTATTTTTCTTTTGGGGATTTGTGAAGGATTTTTGGGGAAGGTGTCGAATTGTAGTATTGAATCAGGTGATTTTTTCCAATAACCTACCCATTCAATAATTCAATAAGGAGTGTTTGCAAATGGCCCGCAAGGTTCGTACTTGGTTTCAAGGTGCGAAGTATCATGTTACCAGCCGAGGAATTAGAAAAAGTCCGCTTTTTTTCGAGGATGAAGATTATCAGAAGTACCTTAAATTGTTGGAAGACACAAGAGACCGTTACCTATTTAACCTCCACACCTACTGCTTAATGACCAATCACACCCATCTGCAGCTTGAAACACTGGAAACCCCGCTTAGTATCATCATGAAAAACCTCAACACGAAATATGCCAAGTATATCAACAAAAAATACGATTTCACCGGCCATGTGTTTGAAAAACGCTATGGGGCCGAGCTCCTCAATTCCGCGGAATATGAGATAGATGTGAGCAAATATATTCATTTAAACCCGGTAGCGGCCGGGATGGCGGCTTCCCCTGAGGATTACCCTTGGAGCAGCTACCGCGCCTATGTCAGCGGCGAAAGCGAAGAAATCCCGCTACTAAACACAGAGACACTGCTTGCCTATTTTCCCCATCCGCCAAAGCACCACTATAAGCGCTATATGAAGACCATCATAACGGATAAATCCTATTGGAAGGGTGGAAAAATTTACATCATGGACAGGGAGGTCCAACCATGTGGGCAAAGGTGATCAGTATCGGTTTAAAGGGAATGGAAGGCTATCGGGTAAATGTCGAGGTAGGTTCCTATGTGGGAAACGACTATTTTAAAATTGTCGGGCTGCCAGATGCGGCCGTTAAGGAATCGAAGGAGCGGATTATTACAGCACTTCGTTCATTAGGCTACACGCTGTCCGGGCAAAAAATTACCATAAATCTCTCGCCTGCGGATCAAAAAAAAATGGGCCCAATGTTTGACCTGCCAATGGCAATCGCGGTGCTGCTAAGCCTGCATGAACTGGAGGCAGTTATCCCGGAAGATACCGGTTTTGTCGGGGCCCTATCTTTGGATGGTTCCATCCAGCCTGTCGAGGGGCTACTGCCGGCGGTGCTGGCGGCCAAAAAGCTGGGAATTAAAAAGCTCTATATGCCATTGGATGAAGGATTACCAGTGCTACAGCTTGAGCCGCTGGAAATTATCTATGTAGCATCATTACAGGATGTCATCGGGCATTTATCGGGTCAATGGCGTCCTCCATTTTTAAAAAAGCAAGAAGAGGACGAGAATCTGAGCAGCATTGATTATTTAGATTTTCGGCAGATTATTGGGCATTACGATGCTAAACATGCCCTAGAAATTGCGGCGGCAGGGGAGCATCATGTCTTATTGACAGGACCGCCGGGCTGTGGGAAAAGTTTGTTAGCGGGAAGTTTCCCTTCCATTTTACCCGCGCTGAAGAAAGAAGCCCACCTTGAGGTGCTTAGCTTGTACCAATTGAGCCGGAACGCATATCCCCATTCAAAAGCGCCGCCATACCGGAATCCTCACCATTCTGCTTCCGGAGTGTCGATCATTGGCGGCGGCCAATATCCAAAACCAGGTGAAATATCGTTAGCCCATCGCGGCGTTTTATTTCTTGATGAAATTGGGGAATTTTCGAAAAAGACCTTAGACATGCTCCGGCAGCCATTAGAAGACGGGTTAATCACAATTAGCCGCACAAACGCGACGGTTACTTATCCCGCTTCGTTTATTCTGCTGGCTGCAATGAATCCATGCCCCTGTGGCTATACGGGCTCAAATTCTCACTATTGTACTTGTACTTCTAAACAAATTACCGCCTATCAAAACAGACTTTCGGGCCCGTTGAGAGATCGGTTTGATATAAACCTTTCGCTTGCACCGATCGATATTAATACGGATGCAGCAACGGAGAATTCTGAAATGGTGCGGGGGAGAGTGGAGGCAGCCAGGAATAGACAATATGAACGCTACGGCAGCGAGGTTTGCAATGGCCGAGTTCCGTATGAAATCCTGATGAATATGAGTCCATTACGTGATGAACAACAAAGGCAGCTTCAGCGGCTTTTGCTTAAGAACGCTTGGAGCAACCGCACCCAAATCAAAATCATCCGTCTGGCCCGCACAATCGCAGACCTGCAAGCAAAACCAGCCATCAGCGACGAACATATTAGCGAGGCAATCAAGCTGAATACAGTGTGAATGCAGTTTTATTCCTTTTGTTCACGGCTTTTCAGCCTTTCCCTGATATTTTCAGAATGTGCTAGAAGAATAATGCCAACTAGGGTCAATTCAATTACACACGTTAACCACTGATGGTGCTTGAAAAAGAGAAAGATAGGAATAAACAGGAATGCCCCTAGGCCTGAGAAGGTAAAGCTTTTTGTAAAAGGATAAAGGGCGAAAAATGCCAGCAGAATGACGGCAATCAGGAGCGGTTCGAAGCAAATCATCCCGCCAATAAAGGTCGAAATCCCTTTCCCGCCTTTAAACTTTAATGCGGCTGGTTTAATATGGCCAAGAATCGCCATCCCAAGGCCAATCAATTGAACATACTCAGGAAAATGAAGATAGCGGCCAATGAGTATCACGCTAATCCCCTTTAAGGCGTCGCCGAGAAAAATAATGGCGAACGCCTTTTTTCCATGCAGGCGGCCGGCATTCCTCGCACCGACATTGCCGCTTCCGTGAAGCCGAATATCCTTATGGTGCAGGACTTTTATGACAAGATAGCCAAACATGATATTCCCAATCAAATAGGAAGATACAAGATACAACCAATTCACTGGAATCACAACCTTTCATAAAAATTGGCTTCAGCTGCGAGTAGAAGCATTTTTGTTGGTACCATTCAGAATTTTCTGTAGTATTTAACCAAGAGAGTCATAAGTTTACTTTTATTTTGGGGTGAAATGGGTTTGATTTCAATTGATTTTTTAACAGAATTCGAGAAAAGAATAAAAAAAGAAAAAATTACATCCTGTCTGATTCACCATGGGGATTCCTTGGTTTTCCAATACTATAAAAATAATAAAATGAAAGACAAGCAGCATAAGGTTAACTCGGTTACGAAGAGTGTGCTGTCAATTTTAGTGGGAATTGCGATTGATCGCGGAGAGTTAGCCGGGATTGGCCAGTCGATAGCAGAATTTTGTCCTAATCTAGATGATTGGCAAAAGAATATTACGATTGAGAACCTGCTTACGATGACGCCTGGCTACGATTGGCCCGAGTTTTCCAGTTGGGGCGGGAGACCAATGCCAATGATCAACACAAAGGATTGGATTCATTTTATCTTGAGCAGGCCGTTTTCCGGTCCTCCAGGGAGAAAAATGTATTACAACTCGGGGTGCTCGCATTTGCTGAGTGCGATTCTCCAAAAAGCAGCTGGCAAATCGTTAACAAAATATGCGGAAGAACATTTATTTAAACCTTTAGGAATCGAGGATTATACTTGGTATTCGGATGCGAAGGGTGTAGTGATTGGCGGGTTTGGGCTGTCTATGAAGGCGGCAGATATGATGAAAATTGGGCAATTAATGCTGTGGGAGGGGAAATGGTACGACAACAGGGAAATGGTTGTGTCAGAGACGTGGGTTAAAGAATCCACCACCATTCGCTTCCATACCTATGATAAAATCGGCTCCTATGGCTATCACTGGTGGATCCTCACAGAAGAACAAAACCACCCAGCCCAGCCAGCGGCATACTTCGCCATGGGCTACGGCGGCCAATACATTATCGTCGTACCTGAACACCAACACATCACGACCTTTAGCAGCGAACTATACACAGACACATTCAAACCAATGCAATACTTCAAAAAATATATATGGTGTCATTTATAGATTCATACATAGTATCATTCATGCGTCATACATGCGTCATTTTTGTGTCATTTATGGTGTCACATTTATGGTGTCAGGCACCACTCGTGTACATTTGTCCTCCTGGAGTGGACACTCGGGGCGAAGAATGAAAAATGGCTGACTCAGCGTTCGTTTTGAACGATTTGTTGAGTCAGCCATTTCGGTATCGATTATTGCAGTTCTAACTGTTTCTTTAGTTCCGTTCGGATTCTTTGCTTTTCTTCCTCTGAGACCAGGCCGTAGTAGATTTTGTTGATCATTGTGCCGGTTTCGTTTATTTCCATTTGCTGAATGTTCTTTCCTGCCTCCCGGTAATTCTTTTGGATATCCATGATCTGGTCGAAAGTAAGATTTGTTTTAATATTTTTTCCAAGGGCCGTAAAGATATCGGAGAATTTTGTTAAGGTTGACACACTGGTTCCTTCTTTAATGATTGCTTGAATGATTTGCCGCTGTCTTAATTGGCGTCCAAAATCACCTCGCGGGTCCTCATATCTCATTCGAGCAAAACTAAGGGCCTGCTCCCCGTTCAGAGCTATTTCTCCTTTGGCAAAATGGAAGCCATTTTCGGTGAAATCCAGGTCATTCTGGATTTTTACACCGCCAACAGCGTCGACAATATCCTTAAATCCCTCCATGTTAATCTGGATATAATAGTCAATTGGAATATCGAGGAAATTTTCAACCGTGTCCATCGACATCGGTACCCCGCCAAAAGCATAGGCATGATTGATTTTATCCTCTTTTCCCTTGCCGAGAATTTCCGTGCGGGTGTCACGTGGAATACTCAGCATTTTTACCGAATTATTGTTCGGATTTACAGTTAAGACGATGATCGTGTCTGACCGCCCCTTGTCACCTTCTCGTTCATCAACACCAAGCATTAAAACGGAAAAAGGCTCCTTTTTTTCAAAAACTACAGGGTTCTCGCGTTTAACGGAAATTTCCCTTTCGAGTGGCTGATGCATCGTAACAACTGCCTTTTTAAAAGAATGATAGACGGTGTAACCATATGCCCCTCCACCAATCAATAGAACTAAAAGGATAATTCCTGTTACTCTTAGCCATTTTCTTGATTTCTTCTTCTTTTGAGATCTCATCTGATTACCCCCAAAAAAGTATGGATGAAAAAATATTGGGCGTCAGGCACCGTGCTCGCGGACAGTCGTAGAGGGTGGAAGTGGCAGAAATCAATGCGGGCCTGGTTCTTGTTGAATGATAGTTTTCGATGATAATTATTATATTTGACAGACGGAACAGTTTTCCCTGCTAGTTTAATAGGGTAGGTAGGTTATTCCATTGATTCAACAAAAAAAGTGCCTTCACCCCATGGGTGTCAGGCACCAATCCGATTTTTCCAATCAACTGCGCTTATTCTTCTCCTTTTTCTTTCTTCTTTTGTTTTTCCTGATGTTCTTGAAGGGCGAGCAGAATGTCCTGGATATCAATATTTCCATCTTTGGTTAGATTGGATAAGGTGTTTTCGGGTTGTCCTGAAGGCGTATCTGGTGGTGTTTCAGAAGCCGTAGGCATTACAGGTGCCGCAGGAGCAGGTGGAGCTGCATGTGCATCAGGTGGTGCAGGCGCGACAGGAGTAACAGGAGTAACAGGTGCTGCCGGTGCTGCCGGCACTACAGGAGCTACAGGCGCCGGGGCCGGATTTTCAATCCCTGCCGCAACTGCTGGCTGTTTCGTCCTAAAGGCAAAGGTGAATACTAGTAAAATAATAACCAGCAAACCGGACACACCGTCAACGATGTAGAAAGTGGTCGTGTAGTCGGACCATAACATTTTGCTGCTGCTCATCTTTTTCTCGGAATTGGCGATATACTGCTTTATTTCAGAATGATTCGGATAGATTCGTTGGACCGCTTCAAATTTTGCCAGGGCATGTTTATAATAGCCGCCCCAATATAAATCCAAGCCTTCTTTAAAAAGTTTATCTGTATCGCTCTTGAAATTTTTTACGCCTGCTTGGTTTACAAATTCTTTCACGGTATTGACAGGCACGGCGAAATTAAAGCCTTGGACCTCTTGGCCATTGACAGTGTCGCCTCTAAAGGTTAATAGCCCAATGATTTGCCCTTTTTCATTGATGACCGGACCGCCGCTATTTCCGTGTGTAGCTGCCGCATTAATTTGAATAACCGGGCTTCCTTGTTCCGTCTTTTTTGAAGTGGCGGAAATTTGTCCCGCGTTCATCGAAGACACGAGAGATGAATCAGGTGATAGGAGGTCAGAGTCCCCTGCTGCCGGATATCCGCTCACCCATATATTGTCTTGGTTTTGGATGTCGTCTGAATCGCCAAGAGGTATGGTAGGCAGGTTCTTTCCTTCAATTTTAACCACTGCAACATCTTTGCCTTCATTAATAGGGGCACCATAGCTTTTAATCTCCCCATCAAGGATATCGCCGCCCGGTAAAATGACCTTTGTGGCTTTTTTGATATCAGAGTATTGCGTATAGGAGGCCAAATAATCATATGCCACTTGATAATCTTCCTTGAAATAATCAGCCATTATCGCCACTAATTGCTTAAAGGCTTCAAGTGCTATATCCTCTTCTTTCATCTTTGCAAATTCGACGACGTGGGCATTGGTGACAATATAGCCATTAGAGCTAATTATTGCTCCGGATCCAGAGCCGCCAATAATCGTCTGATTCTTTAGCTGATTGAAAACAGCCTTGACATTTGGGTTGTTGTCGTTAAACTGCCATTGGACAACGGCGTAGTCGACAATGCGGACAACTGCTGGCTTTGTATATTCAGCCAGCCTCTGTGCTGACGATATGTTTCCTACAGCTGGCTTAATATTTATTAGAAAAAAGGAAGTAACCATCACTGCAATGAGCAGCAAACTGATAGGAATGGTAAAAAGCGCCCTCTTCTTCAAAATACAATTCACCTCTTAAATTGAAAATTTAAAATACACCATGCAATATATTCATAATTATCAGAAAAGTAAGCTTGTACAAAACAAATATTTAAGCGAGGGTGGGCAGCGAGGGTGTCAGGCACCGCGCGTGGACATTTGTACGCCTGGGGAGGACAGTTGGAATCCAAGGTTCTATTTCGGAAATGGGGCAGGAAAAAGGCCCGGCTTCTAGGTTGCGGGCCCATCTTGATTATTGCTTGTATTTTCGCCGCAGAAGAGGTTTTATCACCAATTGCAGGAAAAATCTGATAATATGGAGAAAAAAGATTAAGAAACGAAAACAAAATCTAGATTTGTTAAAAAAGGGGAGATCCATCTGAAATGAAAAAGTTCATGATGTTCTTGATGATATCATTAGTGCTTACGGGTTGCAGCAAAGCAGGAAATCACGCAAACTTCACTGTCATATCTCAATCTGAAATTGAAAAAAATGTATCAATAAAAGAAGTAGAATTCGATACAGATGAAATAAACAATCTCTATTCTGGGTTTAACGAAGGGGAATTAGAAAATGGGTTATATAAGTTTAATACTGACGGAAATACTAGCTATGTATTATTTAATTCACAAGGCGTAATGTATTCTAACATATCATTTTCTATTCAGGATAATGTGCTTAAGATTACGTATGATTCAGTGGTTGATGAAGGTTTAGGAATGCAGTCCTTTTTTATGATCAGCAAGAAGGATGAAAAAGATTTTGATACAATCATTTTAGAAAATAACGGTAAGCCGGACCATTTTAATACTGTTTTCTTATGATAAAAGCCCAAGTTGAGGTTTCGTTCTTGTTATTGCTTTTCCCTTCATTGGTTATTTGTTATTATGTTAGTGGGCTTAAACGGTTGTTAGTTTTTCAAAAATGCTTGTTAAATCGGAGCATTGGAAACACATACGGTCGATAATTTTTCAATTATGCTGATGAATTGTATGTAGATAACGTTCTTTGGAGGTTTTTTATAGTGAATCAATTAAAGGTAATGACAGTGTTCGGAACTAGACCGGAAGCAATTAAAATGGCTCCGCTTGTCAAAGAATTAGAGAAATATCCTGATAAAATCAAATCGATTGTCACAGTCACAGCACAACACCGCGAAATGCTTGACCAGGTCTTGAATATTTTCGAAATTACCCCAGATTACGACTTAAATATCATGAAGGAAAGACAATCCTTGATAGATGTAACAACACGTTGCTTAGAGGGACTTAATCAGGTTTTAGCGGAAGTAAAGCCGGATATCGTCTTAGTTCATGGTGATACGTCGACAACCTTTGTGGCAAGCTTGGCTGCTTTTTATCATCAAATTCCAATCGGGCATGTCGAGGCGGGGCTCCGCACGCATAATAAATATTCGCCATACCCTGAGGAAATGAACCGCCAGCTGACGGGCGTCTTGGCAGATCTTCATTTTTCGCCAACAGGCCAATCAAAGCAAAACCTTTTGGTCGAAAATAAAAAGGAAGAGGCCATTTTTATTACCGGAAATACGGCGATTGATGCTTTGAAAACAACCGTGAAAGCCAATTATTCTCATCCTGTATTAGATAAGCTTGGGAATGACCGCTTACTATTAATGACGGCACACCGCCGGGAAAATACCGGTGAACCAATGGAAAACATGTTCCGGGCGATTCGCCGAGTGGTGGAAAAGCATGAAGATGTTCAGGTTGTCTATCCTGTCCATATGAACCCAGTGGTGCGAGAAATCGCCAATCGTGTGCTCGGAGACAACAACCGGATTCACCTCATCGAGCCGTTAGATGTAATTGATTTCCATAACTTTGCTTCAAGAGCCTATTTAATTTTGACCGACTCAGGCGGAGTTCAGGAGGAGGCACCATCGTTAGGAGTGCCGGTGCTTGTGTTGCGTGATACGACGGAACGTCCAGAGGGAATTGAGGCCGGTACTTTGAAGCTTGCCGGAACAGATGAAGACACCATTTTTGGTTTGGCAGATGAATTGTTATCCGACAAAGCGGCACACGACCAAATGGCCAAAGCTTCCAATCCATACGGTGACGGGCTCGCCTCCAAACGAATTGTCGAATCCATTCTTTTTCACTTTGGAACAGACCTGGAAAAACCAGCAGACTTTTTACCGGGCAATGGCAGATAAGAAAAAGCGAGATTATTTATGAAGTTAACGAAAATACATCATATTGCGATAATCTGTTCTGATTTTCAAAAATCAAAGGATTTTTATGTTCGAATTCTTGGACTTACCCCTGTCAGGGAAGTTTTTCGGGAGGATAGGAAATCCTATAAGCTGGACTTGGAAGTTGGAGGGCACTACCAGATTGAGTTGTTTTCGTTTCCGGACCCGCCGGCAAGGGCCAGCTATCCGGAAGCGGCGGGATTAAGGCATCTGGCATTTGAAGTGGAATCCATTGATGAGGCGGCAGCTTATTTAACGGATCAGCAAATAATGGTCGAGGCCATTCGTGTGGATCCGTTAACGAACAAAAAATTCACCTTCTTCGCTGACCCTGATGGGCTTCCGATTGAAATTTACGAGCAATAGACAATGATATGCGGCCGTTCCATGACAGGCAAACCATATCCGAAAAATAAAATCAAACGAAGAGCGGGACTAATTAAACATAGTCCCGCTCTTCATTTAGCACACTGTCCACTGGAGGCGGACAAATGTCCACGAGCGGTGCCTGACACCATAAATGACACCATAAACAATACCATAAACAACACCATAAATGACACGATAAACAATACCACACCATTAAAAACACCGTAAACTACCCTGTTAACAATAAAATACGTCTTAAGTCTTAGATATCTTTCCGTTTGTGGTCTATGGCAGGCAGGATTTTTTTCGTGTATTGTGGAAGTAGTTAATGGAAATAACTTTCTTTTGATGGAATCCTTCAAGGAAGTGAAACCTTTAATTGCTTTCCTTCGTATGAATACTATCGATTAATTAGTCAGGAGTCGATTTATGATGAACCCTTTTCTTTCATTTATTGTCCGCTCGTTTGTGGCCGTCCCGGTAACAGTCATCACTTGGCTGGTATGCCTTTTCCCAGTAGGTCTGACTCTCGGCCCGTCCACTGGATACGCCATCCTTGCCGGGGTCCTTACCCATGTAGTCCTGTCCCTATTCATGAACAGCCGCTTTTTAACGAAACACCAGCTTTCAAGAAAAGAGTACCGCTACATTAGGAAGAATTTAGCCGAAGCGAAACAGAAAATCAGCCGCATGAACAAAAGCATTTTTAAGATACGTGATATTTCTTCTGTAAAACAAAGAATTGACATACATCGGATTACTAAAAAAATCCACAAGATGACCATGAAGGAGCCGAAACGTTTTTATAAAGCCGAAGAATTTTATTTTTCACATTTAGATTCAGTCGTCGAGCTCACTGAAAAATACAGCTTCTTATCCTCACAGCCGAAACAAAACGCCGAGATCGGGCAATCCCTTATCGAAACGCGCAGAACATTAAACGAATTATCAAAAGTTTTGGAAGAGGATTTATACCATGTAATCTCCGATGATATTGATACCCTAAATTTTGAAATTGATGTCGCAAAACATACCCTTAAGCAGAAAAAGGATTCTAAATTTCCCGAAGAGAATAGGTGGCTTAAATGAGCGAAAACAACCCAATCCAATCCAATAAAACCGGTAATTTATTAGATGATATTCTAGCCAACCCGTTTGGTGATCAACTTGAACTTAGCAAAAATCCAGTCCAGCAAACAAATGAAGTCAAGCCAGTTAAGTTAATTGATGTCCTGCCTGAGGAAAACCGGGCAAAGGCCTATCAGCTAGCCGAACAAATTGATCCAGCCAACCATCAGGCGATGATTCTATACGGCACACAAGCGCAAGGAAAGCTGTTATCTTTCTCGCATGCGATGCTTGAGCATGTACAGAAACAGGATGTTGGCGAAATCGGGGAGATCATCAGTGATTTAATGAAGCGGCTTGATGAGGTGAATCCAGACGAACTGAAGGATGGAAAGCCATCCTTTTTTGCCCGTATGTTTGGAAAAATCTCCGGAACACTGCAGGAAGTCCTTTCTAAATATCAAAAAACGGGAGCACAAATCGACCGCATTAGCGTGAAGCTGGACCGAAGCAAAAATGTCCTTTTATCCGATATCAAATTGCTTGAACAGCTTTATGAAACGAATAAGGAATATTTCCATGCCCTGAATGTCTATATTGCCGCTGGGGAAATCAAGCTTGAAGAAATGCAGGAAAAAACGATCCCGCAAATGAAAAGGGCGGCTGAAGCAGCCAATGACCAAATGAAGTTCCAAGAAGTCAATGATATGATTCAATTTGCCGACCGTTTAGACAAGCGTCTCCATGATTTGAAATTAAGCCGGGAAATCACGATTCAAAGTGCACCGCAAATCCGCTTGATTCAAAACACGAACCAAGCGCTTGTTGAGAAAATCCAATCGTCGATCATGACGGCGATTCCATTATGGAAAAATCAAGTGGCGATTGCGTTAACCTTAATCCGCCAGCGCCATGCCGTCGAGGCACAAAAGCAGGTTTCAAAAACAACCAATGAGCTGCTGTTGAAAAATGCAGAAATGCTGAAAACGAATACGATTGAAACGGCAAAAGAAAACGAGCGCGGCCTCGTCGATATTGAAACATTAAAGAAAACGCAAGAAAGCTTAATCTCGACACTAGAAGAAACGATGCGCATCCAAGAAGAAGGCCGGCATAAGCGCCGCCTGGCTGAACAAGAACTAGCCAACATGGAAAACGACCTCCGATTAAAACTATTAGAAATAAAAGGAAAATAATAAAAAGGTCCACGCTGCAAGCAAAATACAGCGTGGACCCTTTTTTTTTGTGCCATTTGTACGTGTGATACCTTTTGGAGTGTCCACCCCAGGAGGACATTTGTCCACGAAGGGTGTCAGGCACCTCATCGAAGGCACCACAACGAAGGCACCACATCGAACCAAATCGAAGGCACCACATCGCTGCAAGGCACCTTTTAATTATTAACCGGTGTTGTGTTGTTGTATTCTTCGAGGGTGATGCCGCTCTGCATGATTTCGGCGGCGATTTTCCTGCCGACGTAGCGGAGGTGCCAGGGTTCGTATTTGTAGCCGGTGATGGCATCTTTGCCTTTGGGATAGCGGATGATAAAGCCGTATTCGGCTGCATGGTTCTGAAGCCAGACCGCCTCCCCTGTTCCTTCAAAGCATTCCTCTGCGGCGCATTTTCCGTCCCCCCCGGTCACGTCGATGGCAAGGCCTGTTTCATGCTCGCTAGTACCAGGGACAGCACTATACGTTTTGGCTGCTTCATACCCATCTGATTTAACATAGTGATTAAACAAACTGGCTTGGACCTCGTGGGACCTATAGGCCGAAACACCGAGTAATTTCACACCATCCTGGTTGGCGCCAGCAAATAGTTCTTCAATGGCGGCTGCGGCGGCTGCCCGCATTTTTCGCTTTTCGATTTTCTCTTTAAAGGTGAAAGGGATGTCTGGATAAATCAAATCCTGTGGCTTGTAATGATCAGGCAGCTTATTTTGCTTGTTAACCAGCACAGGGATTGTTTCAGGATTGGAAACTACTTGGCTGCTTGTCCCGTTTTGGAGGTGTATGACGCTTTTCATCGTGTCAGCTGATAGCTTGTTAGCAGGTACCGGTGGTTGATCCACCGTTTTTCTCTTACTTTCAAAATGACTCTTCCCAACGAAGCCCGCTAAAGCAGCCCCAAGTATAATAAAACATAGAATGAACCATCTAAATTTTGTCATGTTAAACTTCCTTTTTAAAAAAATTCACTTCACTAAACAGCATGGACACTATTAAAAGCTTTAAAACATGCAAGAAAAATAAAGCCCGCTTCCCAGATTTTAGCAGGTAGAAAAAGATTACCCTCTTTTTTATATTCAAAACGACCAATTTTTTACACTTGATAGGTCTATAGGCTCTTTTTTTTTATATTTAAGTTACTTATGCTTTTAATAGACACATAAATCGTACGAAATGGCAAAGCCATTGAAAAATGGTGACGCAAAACTAGAGGGGCTAATGTTTAACGACGATGCTTGCCAGTTACCGAACACGACCAACTCCTGCGATTTATGTTAACCAAGCAATTGAGGAGGTTTTCATGTGTTGAAAATGTTTATTAAGGGCCGGTATTTTTATCATTTATTCCAGCACCGCCACATTGAGCTTTTGCAGCAAGATTGCCTGTGTGAAGATTTAAAAGTAAGGCTAAAGATTAAATCAACCTACCATAATAGTAAGGCCGTTGAACTAGGTTCGTTGATCTAACGTAAAACGTAAATGAAATGAAAAAAGCCTAGGATTTTCCTAGGCTTTTTATTATGAATAAATGATGCTCAGTGTGACATGACCACGCTGCCATCATCGTGGCCGTCTTTCGTGACTTTCAATGCTCCAACCGCCCCTTTTGTTGCGTGGTTGAATTGATGGGTAACAATAGGGTAGCTGCCTTCCTCGGTAACCGTAAATTCAACAACTGCTCCGCCGCTTGCTGGCAGCATGACGGTTTGCATTCCTTGTAGATGGTTTGCCGGATTTCCGTCAAGGTAGACATCATCGAACAGGGTGCCGACCACGTGGAAGCTGCTGACTTCATTTGGACCAACGTTCATCACGTAAAATTTCACTTTGTCGCCGACCTTAGCAACCAGCGGGTGGTCAACCAATGCGCCAACTGTTCCATTTGTATTCATATCGCCATCTTTTAACGCCTTCGTTGAAAAAACAATATATTTGGGTACGCCATTCGTCATATCGTCCATATCGTTGTATTTGTACCATTCATTTTGAACGATAACAAATTCACGGTCGACATCAGAATCGGTTGGATAGCCGTTCTTTGGCTTGACGATAATCGTACCGTGCATTCCGTTAGCGATATGTGCTAAAACGGGTTTCGTTCCGCAGTGGTACATGAACACACCTGGATTATCAGCTGGATAGCTGAATGAACCGGTTTGGTCGGGCATGACCTTTTCAAAGTTTTTAGATGGTGCAGTATGAACGGCATGCATATCCATACTATGTGGAATGGATGGATCCATATTTTCCATGGTAAAATTAATCTTATCCCCTTGATTGACAACAATTACTGGTCCAGGAGCCTCGCCGTTAAAAGTCCAGGCTTTATACATTTCCCCTTTTGCAATTTCAATATCGGTGATTTGGGCAGTCATTTCGACATTTACCTCATGATCGCCAATGCGATTGATCTTTATCGGAGTGGGGTTTTGATTCAGATGTTCATGGGGGCCGATTACTTTGGAAGCTGCGCTAGAATTGGTTTCGGCTTTAACATCCTTTCCCATTGAAAGATCGCCTTTCGCACAAGCACTTAACACCATGACAGAAGTGACCATAATTGCTGCAAACTTCGCTATGTTACCCATTAATATCTCCTCCATAAAACCCCTTTTATTTTTGTATACGCTTTCATTTTACTTCGTTTAAAAAATGCCCTAGTGATTTGGGTCACTATGTAAAAGGGGATAAGTGAACATTTTGTGAACTAGTGAGCAAAGTAATATTAACACCTTGTTTATGTAAAATAGTTCACTGTTAACGGGGCATTCTATTGGTAAAAAGGAGGTTTTACAATGCACTATAGTGGTGACAAAACCAGCGAAGGTCTAAATCAGATTTTAGAAATTATCAATGCCAAAGGCGATGCGGGCGAAATAAAGGAGATTGTTGAAAAAACGGATCCATCTTCCTCTCAAAAACAAGATCGTCCCTCCACCCAGGACTAATTCCTGGGTCTTTTTATTGGTAATTGTGGATAAATTAAGGCGATTGTGGATATTTTTCCGAAAAATCTGGCTAAAGACTTAAGGTCTGTTGATATATGTTCGATGTATAAAGCTGATAAAGTCGATAATCCCTCCAAGTTTGTTGATAAACCTGTGGGTAAGACGAGATTATTGTTGATAACTAGTGAATATTTGTGGATAAAGTCCTAGAAGCTGTGGATACTTTATAAATCAGTCATTTTGCATGGGTATAAAGGGAGAATTTCTATCCAAATTTTCCAATTTTCAAAAAACAATCCAAATGACACACAACTAAATACCCAATAAATGAAGCAAATTGGCAAGGTATAGGTATTATGTGGTATAGACGACTATACATTAATCCGTATATCCTTTAACTATACGCTGTAAGCGGTATCAGTCATAATACATAGCATTTCCGCTTACAATTAATTGTTCAGCCAAAGGAGGATTTATGAAAAGTAAAACCATTATTATCTCAACCGTCTGTACTGTTTTTTTCGGAACGGCAACTGCTTTTGCCAGTAGTGATGCAGCCATAGTTCCAACGATTGAAAAGCAAGAAAAGAAGAGTTCTACCGCATCTGAGAAACCTCACCCAGTTTTCACCTGGAATTCAACCGGCATCCCAGTTTCAAGCGTTCTTCATCCCAGCTCGGCGAAAGGGGCAGGCATGATGACGGCACCGCTTCAGCAAATCGACCAGATTATCAATCAAGCCATTTCGGAAAAAGTCATGCCCGGTGCAGTAGCATTTGTGGCAAGGGGTGGAAAAATCGTAAAGCACACCGCTTACGGAAATTCCGCGCAATACACCGATGGCAAGTTTACCGAAATGGAAAAGCCAATCTCGATGCAAGAGAATACGATTTTCGACCTCGCATCGATTAGTAAAATCTTCACTTCCACAGCGGTAATGGTTTTATATGAACAAGGATTATTTGCACTCGATGACCCTGTTGCCAAGTATATCCCTGAATTTGCCGCTAACGGCAAGGAAAACGTCACCATCCGCCAGCTGCTGACACACACATCCGGCTTCGTCTCCTGGATTCCGCTCTATTCACAAGGGAATTCGCGCGACGAGAGATTGCAGTTAGTTTTCCGGCAGCCATTAAAAAATCGGCCCGGAACTGCCTACGAATATAGTGATTTAAACATGATTACTTTAGGTGCGTTAGTGGAGCGGTTATCCGGCCAGCGTCAGGATGTATTTGTAAAAGAGCAGATCACAGGGCCTTTAGGAATGAAGGACACAATGTACAATCCGCCTGCCAAATTGAAAAACCGGATAGCGGCCACAGAATTCCAAGCGACGCCAAACCGCGGTCTTGTTTGGGGCGAGGTTCACGATGAGAATGCCTGGTCGCTTGATGGCGTCGCCGGTCATGCTGGTGTATTCTCAACAGCGGAAGATCTTGCTAAGCTCGCGCATATTTTTCTCAATGATGGAAAGTATGGTGGAAAAAGGATTCTGAAGCCAGCAACAATTAAGCTATTGCTCGAAAATCAAAATGAGAAATTTCCTGGGAATGACCACGGATTGGGCTGGGAGCTTGGACAAGGCTGGTACATGGATGCCCTATCCGAAGGAACCTATTCCTTTGGACATACTGGATATACGGGAACATCGATTGTCGTCAGTCCAAACAATAAAACAATCGCGATTCTGCTTACTAACCGTGTCCACCCAAGCAGAAATACCGTGTCCACGAACCAAACAAGAAGATTGTTCGCAAGGCAGGTAGCGGACGCGATTCCGGTTTCGATTCCTGGGAAGGATTCCGCTTGGTTTGCCGGCTATGGCGATCAGTTGAAACGTGTCATGGAGGCAGATCTTCAACTGAAAAAAGACGCCAAACTGACGTTTAGTACTTGGTATATGACCGAGTTCGGCTGGGATTTTGGTAACGTGGAAATTTTTATTAACGGCGCTTGGAAAAAGGTAACAGAACTTACGGGGACCAGCAATGGCTGGGAGAACAAAGAAGTATCCATCCCGAAAGACGCGGAAAAATTGCGTTTTATGTACAAAACGGATACGGCAACAAATGGCCGCGGCTGGTATGTGCTGAATCCGAAACTCGACGATTCGGCACTGAAGTTTAACAGCAATGAATGGGAGCTAAGGAATTACTAATTTTAAAAAATGAAGCGGGCGAATGAACCGCTGAATTTTTGCAAGAACGAAAGGTAGTTAAGAGACTACAAAAAATAGAGGAGGAGAAACCATGCGTAAATTTTTCAAGACGTTTATCACTTCATGTTTGGGATTTGCCCTATTGTTAACGGGAATTCCGCATTCGGGGGCAGCGGCGGCTTCAGCCATCAAAGACATAGTAATTGACCTTAACGTTCCGCAAGTGACGAGAGAAGTGAAAGACAAGCAAATTGATTTGAATGCCCTGCATGTTTATGATGATGGCCGCTTTATGTTGGCTTCCGAGAACGTAACCTGGAAATCTTCTAATAAAAATGTCGCCTCTGTCAACGCTGGCAAAGTTACCTTATCCGGACACAACGGGAAAACATTTATCTCTGTCAGCGATGGTTCCTTCACGGATCGAATCGCGATTCAATTCAAAGGTAATCAAGGGGAGATCCTTGTGGAAAAAGAAAAAGGGGCACGCTATGATGTAATCGGCAAGGCTGTCAAGCAGATGACGATGGAAGAAAAGGTCGGCCAAATGCTGATGCCGGACTTCCGTACATGGAAGGGGAAAAATGTCACGGAAATGAATGAAGAAATTACCCAGCAAGTCAAAAAATATCATCTTGGCGGGGTCATTTTGTTCCGTGAAAACACAGTATCGGCAGCGCAAACAACGAAGCTTGTCAGCGCTTATCAAGATGCAGCTGAAAAATATGGGCTGTTGATCTCTATTGACCAAGAAGGCGGTATCGTAACACGTTTGCAATCCGGAACCGATTTTCCTGGGAGCATGGCTCTTGGAGCATCACGGTCTGAAGAATTGGCTGAAAAGGTTGGCAAGGCAATTGGTGAAGAACTAAATGCCGTTGGGATTAATATGAACTTTGGACCTGTTCTCGATACGAACAATAATCCTGATAATCCGGTCATTGGCGTTCGTTCGTTTGGAGAAAACCCAGAGCTCGTGGCGAAATTGGGCAATGCCTATATTAAAGGACTTCATGAAACGGGAACGGCAGCGACTGCGAAGCATTTTCCTGGGCATGGGGATACAGCGGTGGATTCTCACTTAGGACTTCCAGAAGTGCCGCATGATATTGACCGTTTGAAAAAAGTGGAGCTATATCCATTCCAACAGGCGATGAATGCCGGGATTGATGCAGTTATGACGGCGCACGTTACCTTCCCGAAAATCGATAATACCAAAGCCATTTCGAAAAAGGATGGTACGGAAATTGCTGTACCTGCGACGCTTTCTCAAAAGGTATTAACCGGTCTAATGCGCGAAGATATGGGCTTTAAGGGCGTTATTGTGACAGATGCGATGAACATGCAGGCTATCGCCGACCATTTCGGCCCGGTTGATGCAGCGATTCGTGCGGTAAAAGCGGGAACGGATATTGTCTTAATGCCAGTTGGTCTTGAATTAGTGGCAAATGGGCTTTACGATGCAGTCAATTCCGGTGAAATTTCAACAGAAAGACTTAACCAGTCTGTTGAGCGAATTTTAACGTTGAAATTAAATCGCGGTATTGTAAAGGCTGAAGTTGAAAAAAGCCTTGATGAAAAAGTCTCTAATGCCGAGAAAGCTTGGCGATCAACGGAACATTTGCAGATAGAAAAAGAAGCAGCTGCTAAGTCGATTACACTTGTGAAAAACAGCGGTGTGCTTCCACTAAAGGCAGCTGCAGACGATAAGATAGTGGTCGTGGGCTCGAGCGCTCCTACCCTTTTAGCTGAGGTTCAAAAACACCACAAAAATGTAACCATGATTAATACGGCAGTGCCGCTTACAGGAGCCAATTTGACTGCCGCGAAAGCAGCAAAATATATCATTGTCGGAACGAATACTTCTACAGTGAGCGGAAGATTGCCTTCTGCCAGTTTAATGAAGCTGGCCAATCAAATGATAGACGAAACAGATGCAAAAGTCATTGGGGTTGGACTCCGTAATCCATATGACATCATGTCCTATCCAAATGTCGATGCCTACCTGGCACAGTATGGAACGAAGGACGTAAGCTTCGAGGCAGCAGTAAACACCATCTTTGGTGTAAACAAGCCAACTGCCAAACTTCCAGTTACAATCTACAACCAAAACGGCAGCGTCTTATACGGATATGACCACGGGTTGGGGTATTAATTTTTCAAAATTGGGGTTTGTTTTATTGAAATTAGAGATTTGTCGATTTTTCTCGGGCTTTTGTCGATTTTTCCAATGATTATGTATATTTAGACATATCCTGGAAAAATCAACGCCCGAACTATGAGGAGGAGAACAATGAAAAAGAAATGGCTTACAGGTATTCTCGCGTTGTTGCTGGTCCTTTCTACGGTATCGGCCGCAGTTGCCAAAAACGACAAAGAGAAGGAAAAGAATAATGGCAAGTTCCGTTTAGGGGTTGAGGTGTTATTAAAGGATCGCCTCGATTTAATTAAAGGCAAGCGAGTTGGTTTAATCACCAATCCGACAGGTGTCGACCAAGAGCTTACTAGTATTGTAGATTTGCTGTATAAAAATCCCAACGTCAAGCTGACTGCTTTATACGGCCCAGAGCATGGTGTCCGCGGCAGTGCTCCGGCGGGTTCGTATGTTGAGTCCTATATTGATGAAAAAACAGGGATTCCGGTGTACAGTCTTTATGGAGCTACAAAAAAGCCGACACCTGAAATGTTAAGTAATGTAGATGTATTGTTATTTGATATTCAAGACGTAGGGGCGCGTTTCTATACGTATATTTACACAATGGCGTTAGCGATGGAAGCGGCGAAAGAAAATAATATTCCTATTATCGTGCTTGACCGTCCAAATCCAATTAGCGGTGCAAAGGTGGAAGGACCAATTTTAGAGGATAAATATTCCTCATTTGTCGGTGAATATCCGATTCCTGTCCGCCACGGGATGACAGTCGGAGAACTAGCTAAGCTATTCAATAAGGAGTTCAAGATTGGCGCTGATTTAACAGTTGTCAAAATGCAAGGCTGGAACCGCAGCATGTATTACGATGACGCTGATTTACAATTCGTCATGCCGTCACCAAACATGCCAACATTAGATACGGCATTAGTTTATCCGGGTGCCTGCTTGATTGAAGGAACCAACGTTTCAGAAGGACGCGGAACGACAAAACCGTTTGAATTAATTGCCGCTCCGTTCATCAATAGCGATGATCTAGCAGCAAAATTGAATTCTTATAATTTACCGGGAGTTACCTTCCGCCCGGCGTCGTTTATCCCATCAACATCGAAGTTTGTGAACCAGTTAAGCCATGGCGTGCAAATCCATGTCACAAACCGGAATGCCTATAAGCCATTTGAAACAGGCCTGACTATTGTCAAAACTATACATGATATGTATCCGGACAAATTCCAATTCCGGGCCCCGGGCAGCAATGGCATCTCCTTCTTCGATAACCTCGTCGGCAACGGCTCGATCCGTGCCGGAATCGAAGCAGGCAAATCGATTGAACAAATGAAAAAAGAATGGGAGCCAGGACTGAAGAAATTCATGGACGTCCGGGAGAAGTATTTATTATATTAATCGCAGCTATGAGAGGCCTTCTAAATAGGAGGTCTCTTTTTTTAACTTGGTTTTCTGGTCGAAAAACTGGTTTGGCGAAATAAATTGCGAAATTGGCGGAATCCACCCCTGGTTTGGCGAGATTACGGCTGAATTTGGCGAGATTAATCCCAAGTTTGGCGAGATTATCCTGAAAATCGGCGAGAACCCCGTCTAGTTCAGCAAGAAAAAACCAGTTTGGCGAAATGAATCGTTAATTTGGCGAGATACTTCGGCAGTTTGGCGAGATTAATCTAAAGTTTGACAAGAAACTTCCTCGGTTTGGCGGAAATGATTCAATCCGTCCCCCAGCAACTTTCTCCAAAAATATGACTTTTGTCACCTCATTTTGATGACAATGCTTACTAAAATCCCCCGCCTCCAAAGCGTACAATGAAATCAAGTAATCAGGAGGTGTTCAAGAATATGAACAAAATTGTAAGCTTAACAAACGTGACAAAGTCATTTCAACATAAAACAGCGGTAAACGATGTATCCTTCACGATTGGAAAAGGAGAAGTCGTGGCGATTCTTGGGCCGAATGGGGCCGGGAAAACAACTACCATTTCAATGATCTTAGGACTGCTCAAACCAACGGCAGGAGAGGTCCAACTATTTGACCATCAGCCGCAAGAAAAACAAGTCCGTGAAAAAATCGGCACGATGCTCCAGGAAGTCAGCGTCATGCCCGGCTTGAAGGTGCGAGAAATCCTTGAGTTAATTAGAAGCTACTACCCAAAACCGCTCGCTATCCAACAACTCATCGAACTTACAGGACTAACCGAGCAGGATATGAAAACCAGGGCGGAAAAATTATCAGGCGGACAAAAGCGCAGGCTCAGCTTTGCCCTCGCACTCGCTGGAAATCCAGAGCTGATCATCTTTGATGAACCAACCGTCGGTATGGACATCACATCAAGGAACCGCTTTTGGGAAACAATCCATCATCTCGCCGAAGAGGGGAAAACGATTATTTTCTCCACCCATTATCTGCAAGAGGCCGACGATGCTGCGAACAGGATTCTTCTATTTAAAGACGGCGCCATCGTCGCAGATGGAACGCCGGCGCAAATCAAATCGAGGATTTCGAAGCAGTCGGTTTCCTTTATCGTCGACCCGGAAATATCGCTTGAAAAACTGTATCTCCATAGTGAAATTGATGACATCTACAGAAAAAACAACCGGGTTTACATCCAATCCTCAAATACCGACCGAGTATTGGAGCTGCTTTTTCAAGAAAAAATCGGTGCACGGGACATCCAAATTGAAAGCGGCAAGCTAGAGGAAGCATTCGAACAGCTGACTAGCGGCGCAAAGGAGGCTATCTAAATGAAAACATTTCAAATGCAGTGTAAATACGAAATCATCAGGGTACTAAGAAATCGCTATTTTGTCTTTTGGTCGCTTGTGATGCCGATTCTTTTCTATTATATTTTCACCAATGTGGTGAACACGAATGCTCCGGATAAGGCGGAATGGCAGGCACATTATCTAATGTCGATGACGGTGTTCAGTGTGATGGGCTCGTCGATGATGACGCTCGGAATTCGCATGGTTCAGGAACGCTCCCAAGGCTGGTCGACGTTCATCCGCATCACGCCGCTGTCCGATACGGTCTATTTTGCAGCACAAATGATTGGCCAAAGTGTGATTCATCTGCTATCCATCACCATCATTTTTATCGCAGGCGCACTCATCAATGGGGTTTCGCTCACAGCGTTAGAATGGACCATGAGCGGGTTATGGATTTTGCTTGGTTCGCTGCCATTCCTCGCCATTGGCACCTTAATCGGATTGATGAAAAAAGTAGAAACCGCTGCAGGAATCAGCAATGTAATTTATATGGTGCTCGCGGTAGCAGGCGGCCTATGGATGCCGCTCGAAATCATGCCAAAAATCATGCAATCAATTGGAAAATGGCTGCCGTCGTATAATTTTGGCAATGGAGCTTGGGAGATTATCCGCGGCAACATGCCGGATTGGAGAAATATTCTGATTTTAATCGCCTATTTAGCCTTGTTTATGCTACTATCGAAGTATATTAGACGAAAACAAGAAGCGGTGTGATTTTGTTTGAAACGGTCAATCTTTCCAAGACAATATGGTTTTTTTCCCTATGTCTTTCTCATTTACCTAGGTTTTCCTATCTATTATTTAACGACTGAAGCGGGAGTGAAGCAGCTCATCGGCTATGGGATGGTACTGCTTTTCTTGGTTTCGTACAGCCAGCTTTATTTTGCAATGGGAAAAAGAAAATTCACCTACTGGTTAGCGGTTCAACTAGCAATCGTGTTTATTTTCAGTATGTTTTATAACTTAAACTACATGTTTTTAGGGTTTTTCCCAGCGAATTTCATTGGCTGGTATTGGGATAAAACGGTATTCAAGCGTGGCCTAATCAGCTTGGTGTTCGTGCAAATCTTTCCGTTCATTTATCATATCATGAAGACCAAGACCTTTTTCTCACCAGGAGAGCTCATCTATTTCATCCCATTTCTCATCATTATGCTGATCTCACCGTTTGGAATCCGTTCAATGAACCGAAGGATGGAGCTGGAGAAGCAGCTCGATCAAGCGAATCAGAAAATTGAGGAATTGGTGAAGCGCGAGGAACGGGTGCGGATTGCCCGCGACCTCCATGATACCCTCGGCCACACCCTATCCCTTTTGACGTTAAAAAGCCAGCTTATCCAACGGCTGACTGCGGTTGACCCGGAACGGGCGCGACTCGAAGCAAAGGAAATGGAAGTTACTTCCCGTGCTGCCCTAAAGCAAGTACGCGAGTTGGTCACGGATATGCGTGCGGCCACCATCGCCGAAGAGCTCCTCCAGATTCAGCAAATATTACGGGCAGCGGGAATTACCTATCGGTACGACGGGGAAGTGGATTTTTCGAGGATTTCCCCGTTTACGCAAAATATCGTCGGGATGTGCGTGCGCGAGGCGGCCACCAATATCGTCAAACATAGCCGCGCCACCCACTGTTCGATTTCGATTAAGCTTACTTCTGAAAAAATGAACATCGTTGTCCGCGATGATGGGATGGGCGTTACGATGGCTAAGCCTTTTGGGAATGGTTTGCGGGGGATGGAAGAGAGACTTGCCCTCGTTGACGGGGTTCTTACGCTATCAAACAATAATGGTGCCGTTTTAGAATTGACAGTGCCTATCATTAAAAAAGCAGGGAGTGCCGCGATATGATAAGTTTATTTATTGCAGAAGATCAACGAATGTTATTGGGGGCGCTCGGCTCTCTGCTAGATTTGGAGGCAGACATGAAGGTGGTTGGCCAAGCGATGAACGGGGAAGAGGCACTCGCTTCGATTCTCGCTCTTGGGCCGGATGTCTGCTTGATGGATATTGAAATGCCTGTCATGAACGGGCTCGAGGTAGCGGAGGAACTCGCACGCCGCCGAGCTCCCAGCAAGGTCATTATTTTAACTACGTTTGCCCGCCCGGGATACTTTGAACGCGCCGTAAAAATCGGTGTCCACGGGTACTTACTAAAGGATGGTGAGATTGATGAGCTCGCGGATGCGATTCGCAAGGTAATGGCAGGAAAACGAGTATTCAGCCCCGAGTTAACCTTTGACGTCATCCGCGAGGAAAATCCGCTGACGCCGAAAGAACAAGAGATTTTGAAACTAGCAGCCTTAGGGAAAACAACCAAGGAAATCACTTCGGAGCTCTACCTTTCATCCGGCACCGTTCGTAACTATATCTCAGAAATCATCCATAAGCTAGATGCGAAAAATAGAACCGAAGCCGCCAGCATTGCCGGGAAAAAAGGCTGGATCTAGCGGTGCAAAAGGTACCTTTTAATAGGGTGCCTTTTTATTGTGACCGAGGCACCGAATTTTTCACCCATACGGTCACAAATAATTTTAAATATGCCCGATGAGACGGTTTTTCCACCGTTACGGTCACAAAAACCAATAATTGTGCCCGTGGAACGATTTTTTCCCCGTTCACGGTCATAAATAATCTTCCCGTTCCTCAAAAAACAGACTTCTGAAAAACTTCCACTTAACCGCCCTTTCTAAGTTGGACAACCTTCCACAAAATACTTTTATGAATAATTTAATACAAGCCACGACCTTGGTATAGAGGAAATCCGTTTAAAGCTAAGTACTTATTTTTGGAGTGTAATGAAGGAGGGATAATTTAAAGTGAGAATTTTGATCGTTGGCACAGGCTACGTGGGTACGACGACGGGCCTTGTTTTTTGCGAAATGGGTCACCAGGTTACAGGGCTAGACCTAGACGAAAACAAAATTAAAGCTTTACAAGCTGGCAAACTCCATTTCTACGAGCCTGGCCTCGATGAGCTGCTCAGTAAGCATGTTACTGCCCAACATATTGAATTTACAAAAAAGACAAAAAAAGCTGTTAAAGAGAATGATATTATCTTCATTTGTGTCGGCACACCCCAGGGAGCGGATGGTAGTGCAGACCTCACTTATGTTAAAAATGTCGCCCATTCGATCGGCAAATATATGAACAAATATAAAATTATCGTCACGAAAAGCACGGTGCCAGTAGGTACAGCAGAATTGGTAACAAAATGGATCAAGGAAGGTCAAGAAAAGCAAGTCCCCTTCGATGTCGTTTCCAACCCGGAGTTTCTCCGCGAGGGCTCCGCTCTTCAGGATGCCCTCAATCCTGACCGGATTGTCATCGGCTCAACGAGTGAGACCGCAAGAGCCATTATGAAGGAAATGTATAGAAACTTCCACTGCCCAATCGTCGAAACTAATCCTAATGCCTCTGAAATGATTAAGTACGCCGCCAATTCCTTTCTTGCAATGAAAATTTCATTTATTAATGAGTTAGCTAGATTGTGTGATGGGTTAAACATCAATATCAATGATGTTTCAACGGGAATTGGGCTTGATACTCGAATTGGCCCGCAGTTCCTCCGAGCAGGTATGGGCTATGGAGGTTCCTGTTTTCCAAAAGACGTCAACGCGTTAATTCAAATGGCAAAGGAAAATGGGAAGCCGCTATCCATCTTGGAAAGTGTTGTCCAAGTCAACGAGGAACAGACTATTTTTTTTATTGAAAAAATAAAGGAAACACTCGGCGGGAATTTGCTGAATAAGAAGATTGCTGTCCTCGGCTTATCGTTTAAAGCGAACACAGACGATATAAGGGAGTCGCCGAGTCTTCATTTAATTGACCGTCTGCTAGCAGAAAAGGCGCAGATAAAAGTGCACGATCCAGTCGTGAAAATAGCTGCAGGTCCGTCCCTTGTACAGCTTCAAAGCGTAGAAGAAACCGTTACCGGCGCAGATGCGCTCATCATTGGCACTGATTGGGATGAATATAAAAATCTTGATTGGGCGATTCTTAAGCCGTTAATGATACAGTCGTTTATTTTTGATGGGCGAAATATGCTTGAAAAGGAAGCATTGGGGAATTTAGGGTTTCATTATATAGGAATTTCAAATCATTAGCAAAATTAAAAGAGCATCAATTTTTAGACGTGGATGCTCATTTTTAGAAAATACTCAATTAATTAAAAGGCCAAAATACAAACAAAAGTCCCCAGGTCATCATCCTAAATGACTTGGGGATTTTTGTATCCATCTATAGTTGTAACAGGATTTGGTTATTGAAACAATTATCCATAGAGATATTGCGAATTTTTGAAAAGTGAAGTATAGAAATGAGTAAATATGGTGTCTGGCACCGTAGGTATAAAAGGTTTCAATAACGATGAAACCAGTGTAATCCGGTAGAATACCGAGTCACACTGGCTCAACAGTTATATTTTTTGATCGTTTACATGGTATAGGGTTGTACAGGTCCCTGAGATCCCTGGTGGCGAGGCCCTTGAGGTCCGCATATTCCACGTTTAACCGTGTTCTCTTACTTTCCTTTTCATCGTCATCTCAATCTCAATCTATTCCAATCGTCCTCATGACCACAATCATAATCCCAATCTCTATCCCAATCCCGTTTGTCATCATGATCACAATCATAATCCCAATCTCTATCCCTATCCCGATCGTCATCTTGATCGAATTCGCCATAGTATCTCTTAGAAGGCATTACATGATTGAAATCTTCATAGCATCTCGTAGCAGACATTCTTTCTCGCCCCCGAAATCAAATTTGTACTTGCTCTATATAGTATTGATAAACAATAATGATGGACTCGGACAAACGCTCAATGATTAGTAAATTGATAAAATTATCTACATTAACCTGTTAGAACACTGTAATTCGTGAAAATTGAATTATCTTCAAGCATGGCATAGCAAACTAAGCCCCAATTTCAGGATCGGCGGGTTCATTTTGTATGTTTTGGTTTCCTTATGGCATTAACTATTTTTCCATTCACCATACCGGACATTCGCACATATATCTATCGTATGTTAAAAAATTCTTAAAGAGGTGTTAACTCCATGACAAAGCATCACCCTAAGGACGGGGATGAAAAACATTCACATAAACATAGTCATATGGATGACCATGATAAACACTCATTAAATCATGTCCTGTTTGATTTAATCAAATCGGTCGCCAATGAAGAAGAGGCATTGGCTCTTCTGATTCAAGCTGAAGCGGATAAAATTCAAGCCTTTATCGGAAAACATTCTGACTTCCCTACCAAACCATGTAATAAAGAAATATTGGAATTGAACCGTTCGGTCACACAAATGCTGGAAACCATTGTAATGAAGGAATGGCTTTTACTTAAAAAATTAGAAAGAACGCTTGAAGTCATTCATATACCACGAGAAGAGTGCGAGGATCGCGAAAATTTCGATGAAAGCGATGAAAGCGATGATTTCGGTGATTGAGCACTTTTGTCTTCCATAGGGAAGGGGAATATGAAAATGGAGGATCATTTTAGCGAAGATGTCAGCGAAATGTTAGAAAAATCTCTCTCACATATACATTCTTCATTAAGACACCTTTCACAAACATTCAACATGCTTGAAATGGCAGCGATGGAACAAGATTGGTTTTCTCAAAACAATCTTTTTATCATAGAAAAGGATAGAGAAGTCCAAAATGATTCCATTTCAGAAATAAAGCGAATAATGGAAGGAAAAAGAAAAGCATTTATAAACATAATTAAATAAACAGACGCACAAGTGTGGTCTGTTTATTTTTTATGAAACGTTCCACTTTTCCGTACTAGAGGGGATTTATTTGAATAGTTGTCACCAAAAAATAAGGATTACATATAGGTATTATGTGGTGCATTTGCGGATGCTTTACTTGTACTAGTGACTAGCAAAGAGGAGGGCTATCATGGGTTTACCGGAAATACCGAAAGATTTTCATATCCCCAAAAGGCGGGATGTTGTTACATTGAAATTGGCAAGTATAGCGCTAATGGAACAATCATTGGCAAATTTATTAGAATCAGAGGTCGATATTCTTCAGGCAGTCGTGTGCGAATTTGAAGATAAGAAGGCTTCCCTTAAGGACTTAAAAAAAGCAAACAGGAAGGCAGAAGAAATGCTTCGGGCAACCATTGCGAAAGAGATTCTACTATTGTTTGAACTTGAAGATACAATTGATTTTTTACTCTGATACATTGTATGAGGCAATCCAAACGGAATTGGATTGCCTCATTCATTTTGATCTTTATCCTCTTCGTGATAACCTTCGTTCTACATTATCAAAAAAGTGTTGATCGGATTGTAAACCATCCAAAATAGCGACCTTTTCCTCATCGAATAATGGACGACCAGCAAGAGTTTCAATCTGATCCACTAAAAAATTGTATGCCTCTTCAAGATCCATTTAATACCCTCCATTTTATTTAATTAAAACATCGTATACTATTAACCGAAGCTAATCGTAACCAAGCCATTTTCAGTGCCTACACCAGCTGTATTGACTTGATTTGTTCCATTATTTTGGGAACCTCCTCCGCCGCCTCCTCCTGTAGAATTGAATACGCCGCCGCCGCCGCCACCGCTAAACCCGCCGCCGCCACCGCCGCCACATTCGGTGTCGCCGCCGCCGCCGCCAATGCCGTAACTATAATTCGCACCTTCTCCAAGACCACCAGCACCTCCGGCAGAAATTGCCTGGCCGCCTCCTAATGGTGCGAATAAAGTGCTATCTCCAGATGTAAGGATCCCTCCTCCGCCAGCCCCCTCAGAAAATGCTGATCCTCCAAAACCACCAGCACCACCAGCACCACCGGGATTGCCGCTCGTACCACTGCTGTCTGTAGATGCATTTATGCCTGATTCTACGAACGATGCACCGCCGCCACCGCCCGCTGCAACCAAAAGATTAGCTAATGTAACAGGTCCTGTACCGCGCCAAACAAAACTTCCCCCGCCTCCTCCGCCTAAAGTAGTCCCGGGATCAGGACCAGGCCATGTTCCACCCTGGCCACCTACCAAAATAGATAGTACTTCTCCCGGCGTTACAGGGAAATCGCCTTGAATAGATGCTCCAAGACCATTTGTTGCCGTTCCCTGACCTCCGGCAGCACCAATCGCTCGTATTGTCGCAGTAGATGCAGATGGCGGAACAGTAATAAACTGAAGTTCGTCCTCTGCAAAACCAAATGTAAAAGTACTCAAGTTCGTAACAGTGGCAGCTGAATCCAACGCATGTTCAAATGTAAAAGAATCCAAGTTCGTAACAGTGGCAGCTAAATCCAACGTATGTTCAAATTTGAACTCCAATAGCATTTCCTTTTTAATCACGTCACGAAGGGTTCTTTGGACATTTGTATCCGCAGAAAGAAGAGTGGCTAAGGAAACGGTTGCAGGGGTAATAGTAGTACGTGTAGGAGTTAATGTTCCGAGAATAAGTTGAAGCTTTTCCGCTTCTGCATTCAGCAAATGAGCCAAGGCTAGTTCTTCAAAAGCAACTGAACTAAGGAGCAATGGAACAGTTTCTGCCAAACTAATGGAAATCGTGGGTGTGAAATTAGGTATGTTTGGATTAGACATTTAATCATTCCATTTCAAATTTTTATATAAGTCCGTTACATATACCCCGCAGGTGCAGGTATCTAAAAAACTTATACACTTGCACATTATGAAAAAATATTTCATTGAAAACGGCATATATCACGGTTTTTAAAATTTTTTTCAATGTGCTAATCCAATTACGCTGTTTTATAGTAGAGAAAAAAATAAAAACAGCCAGTGCTTTAAGAAAAAAGCATTGGCTGATTAGGGTGTTCAATAAACAATACCGCAATGGTAGATAAGAACTTTCCAAGCAAAGGTTTTGATAACAGTTGTTCATCTGCTCAAGATAATTGACATTAGATATTAACCCTTTTACGATAAATTCTGTTTCAAATTCGACTAACGCTTGTCCATAAAAAGATTCAAGTCGTTGGACTGTTAAATTGTATTGAGCTTCAAAACTTATTTGCGTTACTTCTATTATATAAGCGATGCCATCAACTTTCATGACATTTCAACAATGACTAGATCACATAAAGGTAATAATGACAACTCCGCCGTCTGTACCGACACCAGCTGCGTTAACTTGGTTCGTTCCGTTATTTCGAGATCCGCCGCCGCCACCGCCGCTGTTGCCGCCACCGCCGCCACCGCCGCTGTAGCCGCCGCCGCCGCCGCCGCCGCCTGGACCGTTGCCTGCACCCCCGCCGCCGCCGAAACCGCCGTTGCCTGCACCAACGAAGCCTGTTCCACCGGCACCACCAGCATCAATAGCTTGGCCGCCACTGCCGCCATTAACTGCATTTCCTCCATTGGAGAAAACCCCAGCACCGCCGCCGCCGCTGCCTGCACCACCGCCATTACCATTAGAACCAGGAGGACCTCCTACAGGATTTCCAGTTGTTCCTGGACCAGTATTTGTGATATCTGCTATTGAAGCATCTACTCCGTTACCACCGCTACCAGTACCGTTGAAACCGCCGCCGCCGCCACCGCCAGCCGCGACCAGTAAGGTTGATGAATTAAGATCAGCAGGGACAGCTCCTATCCATACAAAGGAACCACCGCCACCGCCAGCACCGGCAAGGCTGAAGGGAGTAGATGCGCCCATTCCTCCAACAAGTATCGCCAGTGATTCTCCTGGTGTCACAGCAAAGTCGCCCTGTAAAGAAGCCCCTCTACCTCCGGTTGAACCAATTGCTGATCCGCCAGCAGCACCAATTGCCTGAATTCTGGCAACAGTTGCACCTACTGGGACAGTAATTGTTTCCACCGCACCTGTAAAGGAAAATGTAAAAGGACCAAAGCCTGCAACAATGGCAGCTAACTCTAACGTATTTTCAAATTTAAACTCCAGCAGCATTTCCTTTTTAATCACATCACGAAGGGTTTTTTGGACGCTTGTATCTAGGGAAAGAAGATTCGACAGCGAAACCGTTGCAGGAGAAAATGCAGTACTGGTAGGGGTTAATGTTCCGAGCACAAATTGAAGCTTCTCGGCTTCTGCATTTAGCAAATGAGCCAAAGCGAGTTCTTCTAAAGCAATAGAACCAAATAGTAAAGGTACAGTTTGTCCCAAACTAATGGAAATCAAGGGTGTGATATTCGGTATGCTTGGATTAGACATTTGATCACTCCATTTCATTTATTTTATAAGTACGATAAAGGACCAGGCAGAGTAATTTTTCTTTAATCCAGCAGGCAGCAATTTACTGAATATGAAAATAAACCTCATGAAGGCCACATTATTCGACTTATCTACTTGTACAATATGAAAAATTATTAAATACAGACACGGCTTGTCTCACTGTTTTAAAATTATTCTCCTTTTTTTACAAAGCATAATGAAGGAAAGTAATTCCTTGCTTAAAAATTATTTAACCTAGCTCTTTTATTAAAAGGCTTTTATCTATTTCATAATGCCATATGCACTCATATGATAGTAATTCAAGAGAATGGAAACTTTTGGGTAATATATTATACAGAGGTGCATGAAATGAAACTAATATTGCTGTCAGGAGGTTCTGGGAAACGATTATGGCCACTTTCCAATGACTCTAGATCGAAGCAGTTTTTAAAATTGCTAACACGTTCTGAAGATGTGCTAGAATCCATGGTTCAAAGAATCTGGCGACAATTAGAGTTGAATCAATTATCGAATAGTACGTATATTTCGACGAGTAAAACCCAAGTAGATATTCTTCAAGGTCAATTAGGAACCCAAGTACCGTTAATTATCGAACCAGAGCGGAGAGATACCTTTCCGGCAATCGCCTTAGCGGCAGCGTATTTGTATTCCGTCATGGGTGTTAATCGAAATGAAGTCATTATTGTCATGCCTGTCGACCCTTTTGTAGAAAATCAATTTTTTCATAAAGTTAAAGAATTAGAGAATATTATTTTGCAATCAAGTATGGATATCGCTTTAATCGGAGTAAATCCTGCCTATACTTCTACAAAATATGGGTACATCATTCCTGATACAGCTGATAAGGAGCCGGAACAAGAATATTTAAAGGTAACCGGTTTTAAGGAAAAACCGACAGTGGAGCAGGCAGAGGACTTGATCAAACAACAGGCACTATGGAACTGCGGTGTATTTGCCTTTAAATTGGGCTATATGATGGACCAGTTAGAAAAAAGAGGGCTTCCTACTCAATATGATCAGTTTATCGAGCACTTTAATAACCTGCCTAAAATAAGCTTTGATTATGAAATTGTGGAAAAAGTAGAGCATATTGCCGTGCTCCCCTATAACGGTTATTGGAGAGACTTGGGGACTTGGAATACATTGACGGAAGAAATGCAGACAAGTATCATAGGCAGGGGTTCCGTGAATAATGATTGCATCAATACACATTTAATCAATGAGTTAGATATACCTGTATTTGTATTGGGGACTTCAAATGTAGTTGTGGCAGCAAGTCCTGATGGTATTTTGGTTTCAGAAAAATCAGTAAGCCACCAAGTCAAAGAAATAGTCAAAGATTTAGAACAACGGCCTATGTATGAGGAGCGCCGTTGGGGGTGGTATCGTGTCTTGGACTACAAAAAATCCGCAGAGGGAATGGAAGTGCTGACAAAGCGATTATTTATTTTTGCAGGACATAACATCAGCTATCAATATCATCATAACCGGAGTGAAGTATGGGTGGTTGTTAAAGGGGAAGGAGAATTTGTTCTTGATGATAAATTGTCTTATGTAAAAAAAGGCGATGTGCTCACGATTCCTGTAGGCGCTAGGCACGGAATCAAAGCAAGCAAAGATCTTGAAATTATTGAAGTCCAAATGGGAAGCAAACTAGAAGAAGGAGATATTATTCGTTTATTTATGTCATGGGAAGAAATGAAGAAATCCCTTGAGAGTAAGTAAATTTCCTGTTTTTTTGTCTTGAGGATAAGGAGAAAGAAAGAAAATCGATAACAGATTTTCTTTCTTTTTCTTCATTTTTTTATCGTTTGGGTGTTAAATCAAGGATGTTTTCTAATTTAAATTGCAATAACATCTCCTTTTTGATAACGTCCTGAAGGATTCTTTCAGCACTTTCATTGATTGTAAAAAGATTTGCTGCGGAAACCTCTTTGGGAGAAAGTTTTGTTTTTGTATCCTTTAATGTTCCGAGTACAAATTGAAGTTTTTCAGCCTCGGCATTAATGACGTGTGCAAGGGCTAACTCCTCAAGGGCAACAGAAGCCAGCAGCAATGTAATGGCCTGATCGGTGGTAACTGAATGGAGTGGACTAATATTCGGAATATTGGCTTGAGACATTGTTATCACCTCATTTTCTTTAGCGCTGATGTTAGTTTATTTCCTCAGGTTAAAGAATGACACAACTATTTTTATGATGTTTGCTATGCAAAGTTTTTTCATTAAAAAGCTCCCGGTTGTGTATGCCAACGGGAGTAAGAGAAATATGAAGATTTTTTCTTATCATCGACTTAGAACGATTAAGTGAAGTGCTGCAAAACTTACTAACCTTAACCTCCTGGTCGTGGCGTGATAGCGATCAAATCAAGGATATTATCAAACTTAAACTCTAGAAGCATTTCCTTCTTAATCACATCACGAAGTGTTCTTTGAACACTTGTATTAACATCAATAAGATTAGTTATCGAAACCACGGCAGGAGAGAAAGTAGTTCTAGTAGGAGTTAAAGTTCCTAGAACTAATTGAAGTTTCTCTGCTTCAGCATTAATGATGTGAGCCAGAGCCAATTCTTCTAGGGCAACAGAGGCCAAAAGCAACGGAATCGTCTGCGAAGTCGTAACTGAAATAAGCGGCGTAATATTAGGAATATTAGCTTGGGACATTTTTTTCACCTCTTTTCTTTTAATCTTTTACATTGTATTGATTTCTCTCATTGAGGGGCACGGCCAATAAACCATTTTTATTTTAATCCAATTTTTTAGGAAAATGGATTGTGAGCGCCTTTGCGATTAGTGTTTCATCATCGCATTCTTCCGTTAATGGACTAAATAGATCTTGCTGTTTCGCCATCAGTTCACGTAGAGCTTCTACGGGAGAATCAAATGTTTTCGATTGTCTTGCAGCCATTGCATAACACCTTGCAGCTTCCTCGATCTGTCCCAGTTTTTCGAGGCAGCATCCTTTATAGTGTAATGCTTGAAAGCTGCCTACACCCTTTATGGTAAGATGCTGTAAATTCTCCTCTCCCATTTCGAGACAATGTTCAAACGCCTTCAATGCGTCTTTGAACATATCTTTCAAATATAAGATTATGCCTTTATAAAAATGTAAATCTACATAATCCGGATACAGTATAAGCACTTTTTCAATACCTGGCCATGCTCCTTCGATGCTTCCAGTATTAATCAATATGGAATACTTTAATCGATATAAAAGCGAAGGCGGAGCCTGTAACAGTTTTAGGAAATCTTTAATGGAATGATTAACATGATCAAATGCTTTACTAAATTCCTGTTTATTGTAGTATTCGCTGGCAATATGATAGTGAATCCAAGGGTTATGGTCTTTTTGTTTCAGTTCTTCCTGTAACATTGTAAGATTCCGTTCAAATTTCTTTTTATTTTCAGTCACCGAAGCCATGTAACCATAATGGTGAACTTTAATTGGCACCGTTTTGATGATCAGACCATCCTCAGGTATCGTCAGAACCTCATCAGTATTTATCATTTCATGGATTTTGCCAATAAATTTAAATCCTATATGATTTCGTAAAAGGCGAGCATGGGCAATATCGAAGGTTTTATCCGGTTCAGGGCGTTCGCCATAATAATTCATTAAATGAATGGATAAAATGTCTTCATCGGAATAAAGGATATCACGCAGTTTATAAACATCAGAGGATTCCACCTCCTCATCTGCATCCAACCATAAAATCCAATCCCCTGTTGCACGTTCTAAACCAAAGTTGCGGGCGTCAGAAAAGCTTTTGTTCCAGGGAAATTCGTAAACTTGTGCTCCAAATGATTTACAGATCTCAACTGTTCGGTCTGAAGATCCCGTATCTACTATAATGATTTCGTCTACAACCTTCTCTATACTGCTAAGGCAATTACCGATACAGTCCTCTTCATCTTTTACAATCATGCATAACGACAAACGTCGAAAGTCCATATTTTCTTTCACTCTCCTTATAAAAAAACTAAACCAATCATTTCCCATATTATGATTATAACTAGGTAAAAGTGCGTTTTTGGAAACTTATTCAACGGTGTTCAATATACTGTGTAAATGAAGAAAAAAAGAAAACACCATAACGAAGCTTGAGGTGGATACTGTTGAAGACAGAAGCATTAAAAATTAACTGGGTAGGTCCTCAATTTGCCGGTCATAGTCTTGCAATTGTTAACAGGAATATTTGCAGGTTAATAAGCAAAGAACATTTGAATATTAAGAAAAAAATTCCTGATTTAGAAGCACCATTAGTACTCTCTGACAATGAAAAACAAGATATAATAGAAGAATTTTCTCCCTTTCCTGAATCAGACTTGACGATTGTTCATCAGTGGCCGCCCGATTGGAAAGTACCAAAAAGTAAGAAGTGGATTTGTATGCAGCCTTGGGAATTTGGTGCAATTCCAAGGGACTGGTATATTCCGATGAAGTACTGGGTGGATGAACTCTGGGTATATAGCACATACAACAAGGAAGGCTATGTTCGCTGCGGTATTCCAGAAGACAAAATTCACGTCATCCCGCTTGGGGTGGACGAGAAAGTTTATCATACAGATGTGCAAGCTTTAGATTTAATACCTTCCTCTTTCCGATTCCTGTTCGTCGGCGGGACGATTGGACGAAAGGGAATTGATACTCTCATTGAAGCTTACCTAAATGAATTTACTGCGAATGATGATGTTTGTTTGTTTATTAAAGACACCGGTACCCAATCTTTTTATAAAGGAATAACGCTGGAAAAGATGATTCATGAAGCCATGTCAGATCCAAAAAATCCGCGTATTTTCTACATGGATCAGGACTATTCAGAAACAGAACTAGCGGGATTGTATAAAGCATGTGATTGTTTAGTTCATCCATACAGGGGTGAGGGATTCGGGCTTCCTATTGCAGAGGCTATGGCATGCGGCATTCCAGCGATTGTCCCAGATAAAGGTTCAAGTCAGGATTTTTGCAATACTGAAACTGCATTTCTTGTGCCCTCTAAGGAGGTTCTTTTATCAGAGAAAAAAGTAGGTGATCTGGATACAGTGGACTATCCATGGTGGCTGTCGATTGATCGAAACGATTTACAGCAAACAATGCGGTTCGCATACGAAAATCCTACATTGGTCAAGAAAAAAGGACAAGAAGCAAGCAGGCACATTTTATCCTCCTTTACCTGGGAAAAAAGCGCACAGGCAGTTACTGACAGAATCAGACAGTTGTCTAATAAGAAATCGGATCCGAAAACAGCAAACGAGGATATTGTTAAAATGGAGCTGGAGGATGGAAATGACCTTTATCAAAAAAATTCCATGGAAGATGCATTAGATATCTATCTGAACCTTCTTTCAGTATACCCCCAAACACTTATGGCGAGGTACAATGCCGTCATCATTTACATCCAACAAAAAAACTACGCCGCTGCACTTAAACACCTTATATACATTGCTGACAATATGGCGCAGCAAGATCATGACTTTCAGGAGAATATCCAGCTCATGATCAAATTCTGTTATGCACAGCTGTAGTCCATATTAGCAGAAAGGTCAATTTTGAATTACAACAACGAATTTTCAATAAAAACAAAAGCCTGATTATAAATAAAAAGAAGTGGAAGAGTATACGATGAGAATATTATATTTATCAGTCCATGATGTATTAGAGTATGATGAATTGAGATTATTCACCGAATTAGGACATGAATGTTTTTCGCATGGAGCCTATTGCCGACCGAAAATAGGAAGTTCGTATCGTCCTCCTATAGCTGAAATGTCTTTTGACCAGCATTTTGCGGATTTAGTTGATCGTTATTCAAAATACTATTTACATCCTGAAATGATCGAAGATAAGGATATTATTATTATTATGCATGATCCTTTAATTATTACAAACAATTGGGAAATGATTAAACACAAACGTGTTATCTGGAGGTCGATTGGGCAATCAGACCCTGGAGTTGAAAATATGCTCCGTCCCTACAGGGAACAAGGAATGGAAATTGTAAGATATTCCCCAAGGGAGAAATTAATACCAGATTATATAGGAGAAGATGCCATGATCCGGTTCTACAAAGATCCTGATGAATATGGCGGATGGGAAGGCAGTAAGGAACAGATTATGACAATAAGCCAATCCATGAAAAAGTATTGGATCGGATCTAACTACAATCTATTTCATCACGCATGTCTAGGGTTTCCAGTTAAATTATTTGGTCCTGGAAATGAGGATGCACCGGAAAGTGGAGGAATGCTGACATATGAACAGATGAAACAAGAGTTAAGGCAAAATCGGGTGTTTTTTTATACAGGAACCCGTATAACGAGTTATACTCTAGGATTCATTGAGGCATTTATGACAGGCATACCAATTGTTTCCGTTTCAGAAATGCAGGGAAATCTTCCATTACTTGAACAACGTACATTTGAAGTTCATGAATTAATTGAACATGGAAAAGAGGGGTTTGTTTCCGATCATCTTTTAGAATTAAGAGTTTATTTAAATGATTTATTAAACAATTTTGATCTTGCGAAGGAAATCAGTAAAAATGCCAGAGCTAAGGCAATTCAATTATTTGGTAAAGAGAAAATAAAAGATCAATGGAGAGAATATCTGAGTAAATAATAAAGAGTCTATTTTTCTATTTAAGTTGAAAAAAATTGAAACATTAATGTATATCTATTTAAAGAATCCATGAAAAGGCGTTGTTGTAAAATGTTCGGAACTTATATTGGAAATAATCGAATGCTTGTCATTCTGAAATCGGGTGGCAAAATTCATGCTCTAGCTGATGATTTGAGTATAACAACAGGATTGTTGATTGATGGTTATTTTGAATTAAGTTTATCGCATTATATTTTGAGGAATATTCGTGAAGGAATGAATGTGGTTGATGTAGGAGCAAACATTGGATATTTCAGTGTAATGTTAGGATTTAAAGTGGGAGAAACAGGAAAGGTCACAGCTTATGAGCCTAATGATAAGGTATATCAATTATTATTAGATAACTTAACACTAAATGAACATAAGCAAAATGCTGTTGTTAAAAAATTAGGAATTTATTCTGAAAATACAAAATTAACATTTTATGTTTCAGATAGATTCCAAGGAAATAGTTCTATAAAACAGCATAGTGACGAATATAAAAACGATTTTAAATCTGATGAAATACATTCCAATACTATCGATACTGTTGCTTTAGATAATGAAAATCTAGGTCATATTGATTTCCTTAAGATTGATACAGAGGGTGGAGAATATCATGTATTTAAAGGAATGAAAAATATTCTAGACAATAAACAAGTTGATACAGTAGTATTTGAACTTAACAAAAGCATGTTACAAGATGATGTACAGCCATTTTATGAACTACTTAAATCATATGAAGGAGATTATCATTATCATCTACTTACACCTCTTGGTGACTTAATTGGAACAGATATAGATACTATCTATAGAAAAGCTTATATTGATAATATCGTAATGAAGAAGGGCTAAGCTTAATATGGAACTTAACAAATATGAGAAGTCGTATTATTCACAAAACGGTGAGGATGGAATCATACAGGAGATACTTAAACGTATCTCCCTCCAAACAGATTTTTTCGTAGAGTTTGGTGTCGAGTCAGGATTGCAATGTAATTGCAGATACCTATATGAAAATTTGTGGAGAGGACTTATGATTGAAGGAAATGGGGATTACTACAAGCAACTAAGAAGTTATTATAATAATGTCAACATAAAAACAGTTAATTCATTCATTACAAAAGATAATATAGTAGAAATATTTAAGAAAAACAAAGTACCTATAGAGTTTGGCTTGCTATCAGTTGATATAGATGGTAACGACTATTGGGTGCTAAAAGAAATATTAGGCATTTATACACCATTCATAATAGTTTCAGAATTTAACGCGTACTATGAACCTCCAATAGAATGGATTATGAAGTACAATTCTTATCATATTTGGGATGGTACCAGTTATTTCGGTTCAAGTTTGCAATCACTTACTAAACTATGCAATAGATTCAATTATGCATTAGTATGTACCGATAGCAAAGGTGTAAATGCTTTCTATGTGAGGAGGGATTTATTAAATGATAACTTGATAGAATTAGCACCATCCCAAGCATATCACCCTGCTAGATATTATGGTCATCTTAATAATGGAAAATACGGACACCCATACAGGGATGGAGAACATACTAAGGAATAAAAATAATGAAATCAACCAACAAACTGTTATAGAAATAGGTATCCAACTCTGGGGAACAGCCAAATGCATTTTAGACTATAGTCCATGGATTGTAATGAAAAGAAATATATTAGTTTAGTTAAGGGTTCGATGATTTGTTGTCAATTTTGCAGGAATGGCCGATCAATTTGGCCACTGACAGTTTTAGAAAGGGAGATTAGTATATGACTCAGCCTTCAGGAATTATTTGGATAGGCCCCATAGGAGATATGGGGGGATACGGTAATGTTACAAGGAATTATCTGAGAGCTTTGCAGCATATTGGACTACCGGTACATGTAGTAAATACGGGTTGGATCAATAATGAAATTGGAAAAGATGATATAAATCTGCTGATTGATTTCTTAACGGCAAGACAGGATCCGGGCGATAATCCAGTACTTGTGATTCATGGTACTCCGGAGTCTTTTATAGGGTTTGATAAAGAAGGTTATCATAAAACAATTGGGATTACCCTGTTTGAAACAGACCGCCTCCCACTTCATTGGGCAAACATTTGTAATGATTTAGATGAGATTTGGGTTCCCACTCAATTTAATTATCACACATTTACAGAATCTGGTGTTGATTCCTCAAAAGTTCATGTTGTTCATTATCCAATAGAGAGCAGCATATACGCGAAAGCATTCGACCCCTACCCTTTTTCTGCAGAAGTAAAGTCTTTTAAGTTTCTATACACATTAGCGTTTGATTATCGTAAAGGGTTGGATTTGCTCATTCAAAGCTATTGTAAGGAATTCTCGTCTACGGATAACGTTAGCCTAATTTTAAAAATTTATGTTCCCGGATGGATTTCTCAGGAGAATATAATTGAATTATTAACATCATATATACCAGATAAGGGAAATAATCCTCATATTTATTTCATCATTGAAAATACTCCACGAGAAGATTTACTTCGTTTATATTCAAGCTGTGACTGCTATGTTTCCACTGAAAGGGCCTGCGGGTGGGGGATGCCCCAAATGGAGGTAATGGCGATGGGAAAACCGGTTATATCGATTAACTGGGGGGGAGTCACAGAATATATGAACGAACATAATAGCTTTTTAATAGAACCGGAGCAAGAACTAGAGCCCGTACATCCTGAATTACAGCGCACGAGGAACATCCATTATTATGAACATAAATGGGCAAAGGTTAAAGAAGAAAACGTTCGAAAGGTTTTGCGGGAAGCATTTGCAAATCATAAAAAAAGAGAAGACATTTCATTGCAGGCAAAACATGATATAGTAAATTATTTTTCTCCACAAGTCATTGCGGAGCAAATAAAGGCCCGGTTATTTTCTTAATCTTTATATGAGGGACAAGACAAATAAGTCTGGTTCTTCAATATAAAGATTTTTTTTGTGTTTAAATGCACTTTTTTCTTAGGTAAAGGGAATAGAAGAAGCTCATAATCTCATAGATAATACATAGGAATTCATACAGTTAAAATCAGGGGAGGATATGCATGAAAAGAACTCTCATTACGGGTATAACCGGCCAGGATGGTTCATATTTAGCAGAACTTCTTCTCGAAAAGGGATATAAGGTATATGGTTTGAAAAGAAGAACCTCAACAGAAAACACTGAAAATATTAAACATATACAAAAAGAAATTGAGTTTATATCCGGTGATTTGGCTGATTTATCCTCATTGATACAGGCTGTGAAACTTTCTCGGCCAGATGAAGTTTATAACCTTGGTGCACAATCTTTTGTAGCCGATTCTTGGTCCCAGCCAGTGTATACGGCTGAGATTACTGGTCTTGGGGCACTAAATATGTTGGAAGCAGTCAGGCAAATAAAGCAGGATGCCCGTTTTTACCAGGCTTCAAGTTCTGAAATGTTCGGAAAGGTTGTAGAAACACCTCAAACGGAAACGACTCCCTTTTACCCTCGAAGTCCTTATGGTGTTGCGAAAGTATATGGACATTGGATTACTGTCAATTATCGCGAGAGCTATGACTTATTTGCCTGTTCGGGAATATTATTCAACCATGAATCCCCAAGAAGGGGACTCCAATTTGTTACACGCAAAGTAACAGATGCTGCAGCGAGAATTAAACTCGGCCTGCAAACGGACCTTCGCCTTGGAAATATTGATGCAAAACGGGACTGGGGTTTTGCAGGTGATTATGTAAAAGCAATGTGGCTCATGCTTCAACAGGAAAAGCCGGACGATTTTGTAGTGGCAACTGGTAAGACTCATACAGTACGTGATCTAGTTGAAACGGCCTTTGATCATGTTGGATTGAAATGGGAGGATTATGTTGTCAAGGATCCTGCATTTATGAGGCCGGCAGAAGTAGATTTGCTCCTTGGAAACCCCCAGAAGGCAAAAAAAGAGTTGGGATGGGTGCCTAAGGTTTCCTTTAAGGATTTAGTTAAAATGATGGTAGACCATGATCTAAAAAAGTATGGTCAGACTACATGAAGGTATTGATTACGGGGATTACAGGCTTTGTCGGGAACCATCTTGAAGCCTTCTTGAAAGATAAAGCTGATGTATATGGAACATCAAGATCAAATAGAAGCGAAAAGCATATTTTTGAAATAGATTTTCATTCTGAAGCAAAAATTATAGAATTAATCGAGACAATTAAGCCTACACATATTTTCCATCTTGCTGGATTAAGTAATGTAAAGGACTCCTGGAGCCACAAAGCTGACTTTATCCAGGCAAATGTGATTGGAACCATTCATTTATTGGAGGCTGTAAGAAAGGTAGATACCCAAATAAAAGTGCTAACAGTGGGTTCTTCAGAGGAGTATGGACTTATTTCGAAAGGAGTAGACAAAGTCACGGAGGAAACAGCATTAAATCCAGTTAGTCCATATGGAATCAGCAAGTGTGCGATAAGTATGCTTGTGAATTTATACCATAAGTCATATGGATTAGACATTACCCATGCCAGGCCATTTAATCATATCGGTCCAGGCCAAAGGCTGGGATTCGTAACATCTGATTTTGCCTATCAAATTGCTCTTATTAACAAAGAAATAACAAAAGATTCTATTCTAAAAATCGGGAATTTAAACACGGCAAGGGATTTTACCGATGTAAGGGATATTGTGGAAGCTTATTACAATATCGCCTGTTTCGGTAAAGCAGGGGAAGCTTATAATGTGTGTACGGGTCAGGGGATTATTATTCAAGATATATTAGAGACTTTTATAAGTTTTTCAAATAAAAAAATCAATGTCCTAGTTGACCCTAGCAAGTTAAGAGTGGCAGAGATGCCTAGATTAGTGGGGGACCCTGAAAAATTGTTTTGGTTAACGGGATGGAAACCGAAACAAAAACTTGAGGATACATTAAAGGATATTTACGATTACTGGATAGGAAAATGCTGACTCCCTTTTGGTAAGATTCAATGATGCAAGGTGTAGGACAGCATGGGGGGGCTTTTGGGATGAAAATAAATAATGGATTGTATAAGGCGATATATAAATAAGGAAGAAGAAAGAAAATTGATAAAAGAGTTTTCTTTCTTCTTCCTTAAAGTGGAGAGTTTGGGGTTCCATTATTTAGGGGTTTTCGATCATTAAAGGATGGCTAAAAGGCCGGTCAGGTAGATGCTCTTAATTAAATTTGAATTTAAAATGACAAAAAAGCTCTATTTACTATTTGCTTTCAATCCTAAAAGAGTCCTTAGGTGAAAGTTTTATAGTAACATAGAGCTATTTTTCTTTTTCTTCAACTAATTAATCGTAAATCCTGCACTAGCGTAACCCGTAACAGTATTAACAAGGCTTAATCCTGTTGCTGTAGCTGAGTAGACCATTAATAATCGATCTGTTGCAGCTACTGGTATTGAAACAGGAGATGTAATACCACTACTAATAGTGCCTAATGATACAACACCAGTAAGAGATGGTGTTAACGTTACAGAAGCACCTGGTATTGGACTAAAAGTATTGCTTGTTGCAGGAGCACTATACAATTGAGCTGTGACTGTAATTGTTGATCCTACAAGAGTCAAGGCAGTTGTGTTACTAAAAAATGCAGAAATAGAGGTGATGGTTCCATCTCTAGGTACCGAAAATGCGAAGTCAATAATTGGTCCAAGTGCAGTACCTGTTAAATCGATAGTTCCACCTGAAAGACTAATTCCTGAAGCTGAATTGCCAAATCCTAGAAGACCGCCAGTTCCAACTAATCCACCTGCAATTGTGGTCATGGTAATTGGACCACCTGAAGCTAACGGAATGATTGCTCCAGCGCCTTGAGGTCCTTGCTCGCCTTGAGGTCCTTGCTCGCCTTGAGGTCCTTGTTCGCCTTGAGGTCCTTGTTCGCCTTGAGGTCCCTGAGGTCCTTGTTCGCCTTGAGGTCCCTGAGGTCCTTGCTCGCCTTGAGGTCCCTGAGGTCCTTGTTCGCCTTGAGGTCCCTGAGGTCCTTGTTCGCCTTGAGGTCCAAGAGGTCCCTGTTCGCCTTGAGGTCCAAGAGGTCCCTGTTCGCCTTGAGGTCCAAGAGGTCCTTGCTCGCCTTGAGGTCCAAGAGGTCCTTGTTCACCCTGAGGTCCAAAAGGTCCCTGTTCGCCTTGAGGTCCAAGAGGTCCCTGTTCGCCTTGAGGTCCAAGAGGTCCTTGCTCGCCTTGAGGTCCAAGAGGTCCTTGTTCGCCTTGAGGTCCAAGAGGTCCCTGGTCGCCTTGAGGTCCAAGAGGTCCCTGATCGCCTTGAGGTCCAAGAGGTCCTTGCTCGCCTTGAGGTCCAAGAGGTCCTTGTTCGCCTTGAGGTCCAAGAGGTCCTTGCTCGCCTTGAGGTCCAAGAGGTCCTTGTTCGCCTTGAGGTCCTTGCTCGCCTTGAGGTCCAAGAGGTCCCTGGTCGCCTTGAGGTCCAAGAGGTCCCTGGTCGCCTTGAGGTCCAAGAGGTCCCTGTTCGCCTTGAGGTCCAAGAGGTCCTTGCTCGCCTTGAGGTCCAAGAGGTCCCTGGTCGCCTTGAGGTCCAAGAGGTCCTTGCTCGCCTTGAGGTCCAAGAAGTCCTTGCTCGCCTTGAGGTCCAAGAGGTCCCTGCTCGCCTTGAGGTCCTA